>JAEWYI010000108.1 GCA_023395735.1 Cyanobacteria bacterium OH_SFB_17 | reverse complement strand
GCAGCTTATGATAATGGTGGAACGTTGAACGGTTACAATTTAGGTGTAAATGCAGGTGAATATTTTAGATTGGCCAAAAATTGTAATACGGCGACCACTGACAGATACAGCTGTTGGCATGCAACAGGTGTTGCTAAAAGGCTTCAACAAGATGGAACATATGCTAATTTAGACAGTGCGACAACTGGGTCTGTTGTAACTATGGATGGAATGTTTTTAAAGTTTTCTAATTCTAATTTGGATTGTTCAAAGCCACAAACAACTAATTCTTGTCACATAATTGATTTCACTGGAGGGTATTGTGGAACTTATTATATCGATATAAACGGGGCGAGAAAGCCAAATCTATATGGAGAGGATATAAGAGAGATCCAACTTTGGGCTGATGGTTATGTTAAATTCCCAGGGGATTCTTCTGTAGGTCGTGCAAGGTGGACAGCGACAAGAATAAAAGACGATTCAGAGTATGAAGCAGGTGGTTCTTGTTATGATCCAAATAATTATTCAGCAGATACACTTTCTGAATAATTGAGATTTTGTGTTTTAATTTTATTTCATTTTGACTTGTTTGTTGTGCAAAAAATTGTAAAAATTAATTTTTTGTTTATTTTTTCCTAATTATTGAAATTTAGCGTTAGAATTGACAATGTTAGATAATATATAAATAATTAGAGGTAAGAAAAAAATGGCAAAGACAATTGGTATCGACTTGGGAACTACAAATTCAGTAGTTGCAGTCATGGAAGGCGGTAAACCTACCGTTATAGCGAACGCAGAAGGGTCAAGAACGACTCCTTCTATAGTAGGGTTTTCAAAAACAGGTGAAAGACTTGTAGGTCAGCTTGCAAAACGTCAAGCGATTCTTAATCCTGATAAAACAATAGCATCCATCAAAAGACACATGGGTGAAGATTTTAAAGTGAAAATCGATGATAAAGAATATACTCCGCAAGAAATTTCAGCAATGATTTTAAGAAAACTTGCTGACGACGCAAGTTCTTATTTAGGCGAAAAAGTAACATCTGCAGTAATCACTGTTCCTGCATATTTTAATGATGCTCAAAGACAGGCAACAAAAGATGCCGGAAAGATTGCTGGTTTAGATGTTCTTCGTATAGTGAACGAGCCGACAGCCGCAGCTCTTGCTTATGGTTTAGAAAAAGAAAAACCTGAAAAAGTTTTGGTATTCGACCTTGGTGGCGGTACATTCGACGTTTCTGTTCTTGAAATCGGAGATGGAGTTCACGAAGTTCTTTCAACTTCAGGTGATACGCACCTTGGTGGAGACGACTTTGATAAAAAAGTTATGGATTGGCTTTGTGATGAATTCAAAAAAGCTGAAGGTATTGATTTAAGAAATGACAAACAGGCTATGCAGCGTATTAAAGAAGCCGCTGAAAAAGCTAAATGCGAACTTTCAAGCGTAATAGAAACAAATATTAATTTGCCGTTCATTACTGCTGATGCAAACGGTCCAAAACATTTGGACGTTTCTTTGACAAGAGCAAAATTTGAAGATCTTTCTCACGATTTGTTGGATAGATGTAAAAAACCTGTTGAGCAAGCATTAAAAGATGCTGGTCTTTCAAAAGGTGAAATTGATGAAGTTGTTTTAGTAGGTGGTTCAACTCGTATTCCTGCAGTTCAACAGCTAGTAAAAGATTATACAGGAAAAGAACCGAACCAATCAGTTAACCCTGATGAGGTTGTAGCTGTTGGTGCTGCTGTTCAAGCCGGTGTTTTGGCCGGTGAAGTTAAGGATATCGTTTTGTTAGACGTAACTCCTTTGACTTTGGGTATTGAAACTTTAGGCGGAGTTTTGACTCCACTTGTTCCAAGAAACACAACAATTCCTGTTTCTAAATCACAAGTATTCTCAACAGCTGAAAACAATCAAACAGCTGTAGATATCCATATTCTTCAAGGTGAAAGACCGATGGCTAAGGATAACAAATCTTTAGGTATGTTCAGACTTGACGGTATTCCACCTGCAATGAGAGGTTTGCCTCAAATCGAAGTTTCATTTGATATCGACGCAAACGGTATTGTAAACGTTTCAGCTAAAGACAAAGCGACAAATAAAGAACAAAAAATTACTATTACAAATTCAAGTAATTTGTCTGAAGATGATATCGATAAAATGGTAAAAGAAGCAGAAGCAAACGCTGCATCTGATAAAACTAAAAAAGAAGAAGCAGAAGTTAGAAATAACGCTTCAAGCTTAATCGGTTCAGCTGACAGAATCGTCAAAGATTTTGAAGGAAAAATTGATTCTGCAGATAAATCAAAATTAGATGAACAAAAAGAATCACTTCAAAAAGCATTAGATGAAAATAAATCAACAGAAGAAATTAAAAAACTTTCTGAAGAACTTCAACAAACAATGTTTGCAATTTCGCAAAAGGCGTATGAACAGGTTCAAAAAGAAGGCGGAGCAGAAGGCGCAAGCTCTGAAAGCGCTTCTTCTTCAGAAAACGCATCATCTTCTTCTGAAGACGACGTAATTGATGCTGAATACACAAAAGAATAAATATAAATTCAGATAACAAAAACAAAGAGGGAAAAGCTTGCTTTTCCCTCTTTGTTTTTGTGGGTTTTAATGTACAGGAATCATGCAAATCTTGTAAACTATTGAATATAGTGAATTTAATACTTATTTTATATTGAATATATGCATAAAAATTGAGTGATGGTGAAAATGCCTACGCTTATTGAATCCACCCTCACCCTGTTTTCTAACTTTCGCAGACCTCTGCTCAAGTCGAAAACAGACCTCCCCCCTCAAGAGGGAGGTTAGCTCGCATATAGCTTGATTTTTAAAGTTTTTAACATTTTTTGTTAGCCAGAAGGGATTGTTATATCAGCATTGTCGGTAGATTGCTGCATAATCTCTTTAAAAAAGGCGCTTTGAAATATTCATTTCAAAGCGCCTTTTCTCTATTTTATTAACTTTTCAATTAAGCATTTACCAACGCTTTTTGTTCCAATTGCAAAGTAACTGTTGTGATATCACAAACAGAGCTTGGTCCAAAATACTGGATAGCTCCAGGGAATTTGTATCTGTCGTTTAGTGCCCAATCTTCTCTGTTAGATTCAAGTTTTTTGAAAACAGGTCCATCAAGCTTTACTAGAGCTTTTTGGATAACCGGTTTAAACTCGCCGTGACGTTTTTCCATGTTCATCATCATTGTGATAGGAACGCCGCCCGCTTGCCATTCGTTTGCCGGTTTTGTAAGGTTTTTGACAGAAGAAAGATATCCAGTCAATCCAAAATTAATTAATGCAAACGCGTTGTATCCCAGTGAATAACAATAATCAGCATCAAAGTTTGAAGGGAAAGCGCATCTTCCTTCATAGCCGAAGAAATGTGCTTGATCCGCAAATTTGCCTACGTATTCGCCTTGTTTTTTCATTTCGTCAAGTTTTGTTCTAATCATTTCGATTAAAAGTTTTTCTGTTTCGATTTTTGAAACCTGAACGTTTCCGTGTGGGTCTCTGTCCATCAATAATTGCGCTTTGATAAGAGCAGGAAGTGAATTGAATACTTTTGCATTTGTGTCGTTCAATCTGTTTTCAACTATGTCAAATTTTTCGTGAGTAGAAGTTGCGCTGTTGTAGCTTGCATCTTGCTCAAGTTCGCCCATGATATCATTAAGATTTGCAATCATAGCTTTCATTTCAGGAATAAATTCGATTAAGCCTTCAGGAATAACAGCAATACCGAAGTTTTTGCCTTTTTCAGCACGTTTTGCAATAATATCAGTCATATAAGAAATAATGTCATCTATAGACATTTTCTTTTCTTCGACTTCTTCAGAAATCAAAGTGATGTTTGGTTGAGTTTGAAGAGCAGCTTCAAGAGCAACGTGAGAAGCGCTTCTTCCCATAATTTTGATGAAGTGCCAGTATTTTTTTGCAGAATTTGCATCACGTTGAATGTTTCCAATAAGTTCTCCGTAAGTTTTTGTTGCCGTGTCAAAACCGAAAGAAATTTCGATTTGGTCATTTTTCAAGTCGCCGTCAATTGTTTTAGGGCATCCGATAACTTGGATTCCAGCATCATTTTTGACAAACCATTCAGCTAAAAGTGCTGCGTTGGTATTTGAATCGTCGCCTCCGATAATAACAACAGCAGATACGTTTAGCTTTTTGCAAGTTTCTAATGATTTTTTAAACTGTTCTTCAGTTTCAAGCTTAGTTCTGCCGGACCCAATTATATCGAATCCGCCTGTGTTTCTGTATTCGTCGATAAATTTGTCGTCAAATTCAATATATTTTCCATCGATAATTCCTGATGGGCCGCCTAAAAATCCGTATAATTTGTTTTCAGAATTTGCTTGTTTCAAAGCGTCATAAAGCCCTGCAATAACGTTGTGTCCGCCTGGTGCTTGTCCGCCTGATAGAATTACGCCAACATTTTTTACAGATGAAGATGTTTTTTCTTCGACTGATTTAAAAGTAACAACAGGAGTTCCGTATGTATTTTCGAATAATTCCTTGATTTGTTCTTGGTCTCTGACAGCTTCAGTTGCTTCGCCTTCAACTAATTGAAGAGAGTTAACTCCGTTTGAAAGCGCTTGCGGAAGCTTTGGTTCATATTTTAATCTTTCAATTTGAAGTGGTGATAAATTTTCCATATTTTTTTATCCTTTTTTAAGTGTACCATCAATCAATATTTTACAACAAAAATGCGCCTGTTGCACAGTTTGGTAAAAATGTTTTTATTCAATTGGCAGAAACAAAATCAGAGGAGAAACGTCTTTTTATATGAGTGCGAATGTTGGGATTATTTTGTTGGAGGATTTGTATGGACGTATTTTACCAGTTGGTTTATGAGTTTCAAAAAGGGCTTAGGGATTTGTGTCTTTGGACATGTTCGGATAAATTTGAAGAAAAGATAAAAAAATCTTTGGACAAGCAGGGTATAGCTAATAAAATTTGTGCAATAGAAGATAATAAAATTAACGTATTTTTTGGGATGCAGTCTTGCATAAAAATTCTTGAGCAATTTTCTTGTGAGGAGTTGAATAAATTGTCTGTAGAAGAAGATTTTATTTTGGGAATGATGCTAGGTTATGGCAAACCTCAGCAGTACGACAGATTTTTAAACAGAAAACAGATGACAGCTTAATTGTAAATATTAGAAAGAAGTCTTTATTAAACCTCAGCTATGCGCAAATGCGTTTTAAGTTGAGGGTTTTTTTATTTTTCAATCTCAACTTTTTGTTTGTCGTATTTTCTAATCATAAATGCGGCAATGATTGCAGTAATAGGAACACACAGAACAATTGCAATGCTTCCAATGAGCGCAGAAGAAATTTCTGTCGCGACTTGATTTAAGTTAAAAAACTTTTGCATATCGATATTATTTGACAACAACACAAGAGAAAGAGCACCGCCTAAATATGCAAGAATAAGCGTGTTTGCCATAGTTCCGATAATATCTTTTCCTACATTCATCCCCGAATTAAAAAGCTCCATAACCTCCATCTTCGGGTTGGATTCGAATAATTCATTAACCGTGCTTGAAATAGACATTCCTATATCCATAAGAGCGCCCAAGGCTCCTATTATCATTGAGGATGCAAGTACACCGACAAAATTTAGATTCGGATGTGCCGAAAATAAAAACAAGCTTTCTTCTGATGAAAAACCCGTTAGATAGGCAAATTTTATTGTTATTATTGATAAAATACCTGCGACCGTCAAACTTAAAACTGTTCCTAAAATTGCTGCACTGCTTTTTGCATTAAAGCCCCCGACCAAATAAATTGCTGCAACTGACGCTATTATGCAGACAAAAACTGTAGCAAAAATTGGATTAATCCCCTTTAAAATCAAAGGGGTTAAAACCCAAAAAATCAGCCCCAATGTTATCAATATTGAAACGAGACTGTGGAATCCTTTTTTTTGTCCGACAGCAACAAGCAAAGCAAAAAATATAAACGCCAAAACGTATAAAACATTGACTCTTTGCTTATCAGCAATAAAAAAGTTTACTCCTCCATCTTCTTGTTCGGCGTGGAGAATTACTTTATCGCCTTTCTTTAGGCTTATGTCATAGGCTGGGTTTCCCATAAGAACATTGTCAACAATAACTTTTTGGCCTTTGTGGGCACCTGAAATAACTTTAATTTCTACACTTTGATTTGTTTGATTGAGTTCTCCGGTGGAGGAAAATTTTTGTTGGCCAAAAGTTTCTACAGATATTATCTGACCGATTTCAGAAGGCAAAACAGGTTTGTTTTCATCAACTGCAAACGCAGGAATTATAGAGCTTAAAGTCAAAATAAAAACGAAAAACATCGATATTATTTTGTGTGCGGAAAAATTATTCAAAAAAACTTTTTTGTTCATTTGCATTTTTATACCCCAAATATCTTAATGCTTCAGGCGAAACTTTTCTTCCTCGAGGAGTCCTTTGCAAGAAACCTGACTGTAAAAGATAAGGTTCGCAAACATCTTCGATTGTTCTAACATCTTCACCAAGTGCAGCTGAAATTGTTTCTATCCCGACAGGCCCGCCGTCAAATTTTTCTATAATAAGTTTCAGCAAACACCTGTCTGTATTATCCAGCCCCAAATCATCTATTTTAAGGCAATCCAGTGATTCGTTTGCAATTTTTTCTGTGATTTTTCCGTCGTATTTGACAAGAGCATAATCAGCAACCCTTTTTACAAGTCTGTTTGCAATCCTCGGGGTTCCTCTTGATCTTCTTGCTATTGCAAATGCGCCTTCGTCAGAAATTTCGAGCTCCAAAATAGATGCTGTTCTTTTAACAACTTGCGACAGTTCTTCGATTGAATAAAATTCAAGCCTGTGGACAATCCCGAATCTATCTCTTAAAGGTCCTGAAAGAGCCCCTGCTTTTGTTGTTGCGCCAATTAAAGTGAATTTTGGAACAGGTATTCTTAAAGTTTTTACAGATTGGCTTTTTCCTGTAGTCATATCGAGAAAAAAATCTTCCATCGCCGGATATAATATTTCTTCTGCAACTTTGTTCAATCTGTGAATTTCGTCGATAAATAGGATTTCGCCACCTTTTAAAGACATTAAAATCCCTATGATATCTCTTGGACGCTCAAGTGCAGGAGCAGATGTGATTTTTATATCCACACCCATTTCTGTAGCTATAACGCCTGCAAGAGTGGTTTTTCCAAGGCCCGGAGGGCCGTAAAAAAGCAAGTGGTCGAGCGGAAGTTCACGTTTTTTCGCAGCTTCTATCGAAATTTTTAATGTTTCTTTTAAAGCGCTTTGACCTATATATGTGCCAAAAGTTTTTGGCCTGATGTTGTTCTCAAAACTTTTGTCAAATTCGATAGCTTCAGGCTTGATGTTGACACATCTTTCTTCTTTTATATTATCAAAATTATCATCGTCTGAAATAATTGCCATAAGATAATTTTAGCATACAAATCTTTTTTTATCTTAATTTCAACAAAACAAATTCATAATGATTAAAATTTGAATTATATTTTGAATTTATGCACATGTGAGTAATTGAATTAGCGTGCTTTGATTTTAATATAAATTTGTAGTTATTATAGTCAGGAGAGAGCATGCAGAGGTTTATTGTTTCATTTCTAATTTTCTTTTGCCTCGCTTCAAATGTTTCGCCTGCAAATGCTTTCATTTTTAAGAAAAAAGACTACAAACAAAATTTTATAAACAACGCTCTTGATGCTGAAAAAAGAAACAACCACGCTTCGGCTTTTCATCTATTCGAAAAGGCTATGTATTATTATGGAAAAGATAAAAAAGTAATTGAAGAATACGCGGGCTTCTGTGAGAGAAACAAATATTTTGACAAAGCCGAAAAGCTTTATGACAAGTTATATGTAATGTCAAAAGACAAAAAATATCTGTTTAAAAAATATTTATGCAGAATTAAAAACGGAAAAATGTCTTATGATGAGTTTAAAAAGAAAGCATTAGCCGAAAATTTCAATAAAAATTATAACAATGAGCTTTACGAATCTTTGATAAACAACTATGCTTGGAAAAATGATTGGAAAAATGTCAAAAAGCTTTGTTCTATGCTTCCAACATCCTCTATGGATGTTGAATTAACCTCTTCTTGTCTTATTGCATCAGAAAAACTCAAAGACAAAAAAGCTTCTCTAAAGTATTCAATAAGATATTCGAATCTTCACCCAAAAGACAGCGGACCGTTAAACAAGGTAATAAGATTGGCAGAAGAGCTTAATGATTTTAAACTTCAAGAGGAATATGTAAAAAAATTGATTTCTGTAAACCCCAAAGACACAGGAATAAAATATAAACTTGCAGGACTTTACGAAAAAAATAAAGAATGGGACAAAGCGGCGAAACTCTATGAAGCACTTATGGCATCGGGAGACAAAAGCGAACACGTAAAATCAAGCTACAACTACACTGTTATGATGAAAAACCCTAAAAAAGCAGAAAAATATTCAGGTTCACTTCCTTCAAAAGTTTACGTCCCTCCAAAGTTATCAGCTTTTAAGCAGAATGAAAAACTTTTTTATGACGCTTGGAAAAAAAATCAGCTTTTTCTTGCCGAAGACTACTTGAATAAAATGCTTAAAGAAGAGCCCGCAAATTTAAAATTATTGAGGCATGGTGCAGATATCTCAAGCTCTCAAAATGATTTTAAAAAAGCGATATCTTATATGGAAAAAATAAGTCAAATAAAAGAACTTTCTAAAGACGAAAAAATATTTGTTGCCTTTTTAAATTCCAAAATAGGTAATATCCAAAATTCACTTTCGATTGTTGAAAATTTGCTACAAGATTATCCAAACGACAAAAAATTAATATCTCTTGCCCAAGAATATTCTCTTGCAGGCCAAAATTGGGATAAGTCGATTTTTTACAGTGAAAAACTTCTTACTTTTGAGCCAAACTCTGAAAAATTACTCAAATTAATAGGCGATTTGTATTCAATGCAGAAAGATTTTACGCAGGCTACAGCTTATTTTGAGAAACTTGTTGCAAAATATCCAAAAACAGAGTACAAATTAGAGCTTGCAAATCTGTATATGGCGGACAAGAATTTTGCTGAAGCAGAAAATATCTTGGAGCCTTTGTATCAAAAAGAAAGAAGTGATGAAAAAATTGTAAAAGCTTATCTTAATTCGCTTCTAGCTCAGCAAAAAACCTATCAGGCTTATTTTGTTATAAAAGAAAATAATCTTTTGAACACAAAAGAGGGCTACATTGTACAAGGGGATTTGAATTTAAAAAATGAACAATATACAAAAGCTGCAAATTATTACTACAGGGCATCTTTGTTGGATTCAAAAGATGACATTGTAAAAAATAATTTGGCTTTTTGTTACAGGATGCTTGGTCATATAAGCGCAGCAAGTGAGCTTTATAATGAAGTGTTACAAGTTTCTCCAGAGAATAAAGAAGCAAAGCTTGGGTTGGGTTCTTTAGAAATAGATAAAAAAAATTATGAAAAATCTAGAAAAATCTTATATTCTCTTTTAAGAGAAAATCCTTCGTATGAGCCTGCAAAAATAGCAGTTGCACATTCTTATATTGCTAATGATGAAAAATTAAGCGCTCTTGAGGTTCTTGATTCACTTCCGCAAAACGATGAGGCGAAGCTTATGAAGGCGCAAATTTTTTACGATTTGGATATGAACACGGATGCAAAACCTATGCTTTCTGGGCTTTATGGGGCAAATGCAGAAAAAATTAAATATAAAATTAAGCGCGACAATGCGATTACAATTGTTCCAAAATATTCATTTTTAATCCAACAATTGGCAGATGAATTCAATTTAGACATGTTTACGATGGGGATTCATTTGAGTGAAAATACTGCAAAAAATGCTAATGTTTTTATGGAATATAATGTGCATGTTTATTATTCAGGCTCTCCTTATTTTTTAACCAATGTTACAAATGAATTTAGGGGAGGCGTTCAAGCCCGTCCAACGAGAAATTTTGAATACAGAGCAGATATTGGAGTAAAGGCTTTTCAATTTGGCGGCGCACTTATAAATACAGACAGCTGGGTTAAATATTATTTTAACGACAAATTTAATTTAAAATTAGGCTTCAAACGCGATAACATAATCCAGTCTTATCTTTCTGCAGTCGGGCAATATATTGATGGTGTTTACACTGGGCGGGCAATTGATAACAGAGTTTATCTTGAATATGAAGCAAAGTTGCCAAACAGATTTTATTCTTTTGGCAGAGGGACTTATGGACTGATTACTGCGCAAAACCTTCCGACCAACCAATATCTAGAAGGTATGCTTGGCGTCGGGCGGCCTATTTATGAGAACCCAAGAAACAAATGGATTCAAAAAGTCTCGCTTGATGTAGTAACTTACAATTCTGGGTATCAATACAACTTGCTTGATATATACAACAGCGCGGGAGTTCTTTATGGAGGATATTTCAGCCCGGGCTTTTTCACGGCAGAAACAGGAAATATAAAAGTTGAAGGCGAAAATAAAAAATATAACCTGAAATACGGATTTTCATGTTTTGCAGGTTATCAAAATGCGGAGCAGCAACATCAAACGAGCTTTACATGGGGATTTGCTCCATATATTTCTTACAAAGTTAATGACCATATCGATATAAACGCATCTTACAATTATTACAATTATGCGGAAGTCCAACGCCATTACTTTTTAGTTAACGCAATTATAAGGGGGTTCAAGAAAAATGCAAAAACTTAAAATAACATTAGCGATTACAGCCGTTATAGCTATTATCACAGTGATTTCGGTTAAAGTCAGCGGAAATGCAGGCGACAATTTTTGCCTGATGAAAAGTTATGATTATTACAAAGCAAATTTTATGTCCGAAGACGGGCGAATTATTGATTATGAAAAAAATGATGTAACCACATCCGAAGGCCAGTCTTATATGATGCTGAGGAGCTTAATTATGGAAGATAAAAAGACCTTTGATAAAGTTTTTATGTGGTCAAAATATAATTTGCAGCAAAACGGCAAGCTTTTCGGCTGGCTTTGGGGCAAAAATGAGATGGGTGAATATAAACTTTTGGATAACAATTCGGCCTCGGATGCTGATGTTGATATTGCAACAGCGCTTCTTTTGGCTTATGAAAAATGGGGAAGTTATTATTATTTGGAAGAAGCGCTTAATATTATAAGAGCGATTTGGGATGAAGAAACAAAACAAATTGATGGGCATCTTGTTTTGATGCCGGGTTATAAGCAAGCTATGGATGAAAAAAATGAACTTAATCCTTCATATTTTTCACCTTATTCTTTCAGGCTTTTTCAAAAATACGATGAGCTTCATGATTGGAATATGTTGATTGATTCTTCATATTATTTTCTAAACAAGGCTACTTCTGCTACTAAAACAGGGCTTCCGCCAAATTGGTTTGTAATAAAAGATGGAAATGTTCTTTTGGATAATTCAGAAAGAAGTGATTTTTCTTACGATGCGGTGAGGGTTTTTGCACGTATTTACATTGATTATAAAGAATCAGGAGAAAAACGAGCAAAACCGATTTTAGAAAAATCAAAGTTTTTTGTCTCAAAGTGGAAAACAGAAAGAAAAATGTATACAAATTATAAATATAATGGAGAACTTCGGGATAAAAATGAATATCCAGGCTCGATTGCAATATTGATTCCTGCGATAAATTTATATAACAAAAAAATCGCGGAAGAAATTTATACACAAAAATTAGAGCCGTACGTTGAAAATCCGATTAATTGGAGAAATAAAAAGGATTATTATTCAAAAAATCTTGTCTGGTTCGGACTCTATTTGTATCAAGACAAAATCAAAGGTTGTGACATAAAAAGCGAAGTGATTGATGGGAAATAAAGGTTAAAATGCAACGTAAAAACGTAAAAATACTATACATAATGTCTTTATACATTTTTTGCATGACGGTTTTTATAATCGGCATCACTTATGTTACGTGGAGATGGATGTATACACTAAACCTTTTCACCTCTCCGTTTACAACGTTTTGGTCTTACGCGCTTTGTGTTGCAGAAATATTGACCTTGGTCGTATTCACAAACTTTGCTGCAATACTTTTGAAATCCAGAAATGTAGAGAAGGCAGGACCAGATAATAAGTTACAGAACGATTACGGAAAAGATGTTTACAAAGATGGTAAACTCGTAACTTTTGAAAATTTTGCACCTAGTGTAGACATTTTTATTTGTACTCTTAACGAAGATGCAGATATGCTTTCTACAACAATTTCTGCCTGCAAGAATATTGATTATCCAAATCATAAGGTTTATGTGCTTGATGACGGAAGACGAAATGAAATAAAAGAACTAACGGAAATGCTCGGTTGCAATTATATTACAAGGCAGACCAATAAAGGGTTTAAGTCAGGTAATATTAACAATGCGCTTGCTCAAACAGACGGGGAACTTGTCGTAATTTTTGACGCTGATCATATCGCAGCTTCCTCTTTTTTAAAAGAAACCGTTTACAATTTTATAGATGAAAGACTTGCACTTGTTCAAACTCCACAAACGTTTTCAAATCCGGATGCCTTTCAAAAAAATCTAGAGCTGCCTGATTTTTTGGCTAATGAACAAGATGTTTTTTACCGCATAATTGAGCCTAGTCTAAATGAATTTGATTCGGTTTTTTGCGGAGGAACAAATATTATTATAAGAAGAAAACATCTTGAAACGGTCGGAGGATTCCCTGAAAATTCAATAACCGAAGATTCGCTTTTGGGTTTAATGTTTCATGCTTCTGGTTTTAGAGTTTTTTACTATAACAGACCTCTTGCAATCGGGCTTGCTGCATCCAGCTTTGAAGAATATATAAAACAGCGTTGTCGCTGGGCAAAAGGAAATGTTCAAATTGTCACAAATCATAAAAACTGGAAATATTATACAAAATTAAAACCTATTCAAGCATTTTTCTATTTGTCTGGAGTTTTGTATTTTTTCACCCCAATCGCAAGGCTTATATTTCTTGCTGCACCGGTATTATTTCTATTTTTTGATATCACACCTGTTTTGATTCTTTTTTATCAAATAATTGCGTTTCAAGTAAGCTATTTTGCACTAAAAATAATTTTTATCCGCTATGCAGGAGTGCGAATAAATAACATAATTTTTGCCGATGTTTATGATTTGATTACGTCAATATTTACTGTAGGAGGAATTTTAAATGCACTTTTAGTTCCGGAAAAACTTTCGAAAATAAAATTTTCCGTAACATTAAAAGATTTAACTAAAACCAGCACAAATTATAAATACAAAATCACTCTCATCATAATTTTTGCGATTTTATTATTGGCAGAAATGCAGGGGATTTATGACATCATGTTTTCTGACGTTTACAGTGTATTGGCAGTTGTTGCAAACCTTTTTTGGAACACGATAAACCTCGTTGTGCTTGCTTATGGAATAAAAGTAGTTACTGAAAAGCCTGAAAAAAGATATTATCAAAGGGTTGGAGTGGAAGGCACACTTTTATTAAAGGAAGGTTTTATAAAAAAATTAGAAGCTGACGTAAACGATATTTCGCGCTCCGGCGTTAACGTTACAGTTGATGAAAATTTGGAAAACGAAAAAGAATTGAATCTTGATATTGAAGGGGAAGAAAATTTGGTAGAAACTTTAAATTGTGTTCCTAAAGATAAAAAATTTAATTGCAAAATGATATTTAAAAAACCGATTGCGCTTTACAAGTTGACTAAAAGATACATAAGAAGACTAGATAAATTTGTTAAATTTACTTACAAAAAACCTGACAAGTGGGATAAATATTGATTAGAAGTTCGACAGGCTCGTGGAGTCAAACTTTCATGCTTTTAAATTAATGTCCGTAACTCTACGGTTTTTTGTTTCCGCCTCTTTTTAATCCTTTGATGATATCTGAAAAAAAGTTTGTCGTAGATATTGCGTCTTCTTCAATTTGATTTATATCATCAATTCCTTTGTGGACAGAACGCATTAAATTATCTTTGTTTAACGATTTGGTTTTGTTGTTTTTTACAATTTCTTTACCGGCAATAATTCTTTTTACAGTTACAAAAAAACGTTCTGTTTTTTTTGAATCATTTTTATCAATTCTTTTATCTATATAAATATCATTAAGAACCGACTCCTTTAGAAGCAGTTCTTTTACTTTTAAAAACTCTGAATCGTTTTTTACAGAGGGTTTTATGTATAATTTTTGAAAAGTAGGACTTTGAATTTTTTTAGTATTCATAACACAGTCTCCGATTGATAACTTCTATTATGATAACATAAAAAATATTCAAGGCGGCTTGCAAATTTTTGCAAGCCGCCTTAAAGATTCGGGGTGGTGTAGTATATTTATAAGTTTTATGCTTTTACTTGAGAAAGAGCTACTGTCATAGCTGAAGATTCTGATATTCCAGGAAATTCTGCCATAATTGCTGATAGATTTTCTGCTACGACATCTTCAAAGTTTGCCACAAATCCTGCAATTCTTTCTGCGCTTGCGCTATCCACATATTTTGAAACATCAATTGTTTTTGGTGCTGTTCCTGAAATTGCAGCTGATTGGTTCATGTAGCTGAAAACTGCATCAGGAGAAACCTGCGGTTTTGCTTCAGCGGTCTGAGCTTGTTCAGTTTCTTTTGCTTCTTCTTTTTCAGGTTTAGAATTTGCTCCAAAACCAAAATTACCGCCAACTCCTTGAGTATTTACATTAATAGGATTAATATAAGTCATTCTTTTTTCTCCTGCATTTATCATTTCACTCTTTATTTATCGGTATAATTTTAATAATCTTTAATCCAAAGTCAAAATTTGTTAAAATTTGTTTACAAAAAGAATATTTTTTACATTAAAAACGCCAAATTTTCAAGTTATTGCTGAAAAATTTGGCCTTTTTAATTTATTTTATTATCTATATTAAAATTATGATTTTTTATATTCTTCAACTCCAGGGAATTTGTCGGAGCCGGTTTGTTTTCTTGTAATCCAATATTGAAGTTTTGGAATAGCTGTAGACAAGAAATAAGCAGATATAATAAGCCCTGCCCCAAAGTTCATGGAGTTTTTAAAGAAGTTTGAACGGTTTGCCTTGTGAATTGTATTTTGAGTAATACATTCACCTTTTGATTTTGCTGATTTTATGATGTCTTTTAGGTAATCAATCATTTCGCCTTTTAGATTTCTTAAATCTTTTTCTGCGACAAATTTCATTGGATTTGTAGATTTTCCTCCTGTATATTTAGTGAAAACTGTATTTAGCATTTCCGGATTGTTAATTAAGCCTTTTGCATAGCAGTCTTTCACTTGTTCAGAAGTCAAGATTTTAACTCCGCCAAGTTCAGGTTGAAGTTTAGACATTCTTTCTGCAATTTCAGAAATAGGAGAGTTTTTGCCTTCAAGTTTTTTGAATTTTTCAAGAGAAATTATTCCGTTTTCGAAACTTTCTTCAATATTTTTAGGGATTTTAGCTTCTTGATTTCCGAAAACCAATTTGCTAAATTCTTCAGCGGTGTATTTTTTATTTGGATCCATGTTGTTTTGAATATGTACGCTCAATTCATTTGTGCTTACAGGGTCAAGTCTTGTTGCTCTTCCGTTTTGCATTACGTTGAGTGCAGAGTTTATGTGATTTCTGCAGAACATGTAGAAATAAACCGAAGATAAATCTCTGAAAAGAATTTCTCTCCTTTCGTGTTTGTTTCTTGCGTTGACGGCTCTTCCGCCTGCAATCCCAACGTCAGTAGATAGAAGTTTGCATCTTGCATCATTTTCAAATGCGTTTGTAAGATTCAATAACATTTGCGGATTTCCACCTTCAAATGATGTTTGTTGAGGTTTTCCTGTTTTGTTGTGGTGTACTATTTTGTCTGCATCTTCAATCTTTTTTTTGTATTTGTTTGTAATAGCCTGATTCATTTTTGGAACAACAAATCCAATAACGCTGTTTGCAAGAAGAATACTTGAAATTATTTTTGTAAATTTAAAAGCCGCAAGGGTTTTTGCGCTATGGACTGGAACAAGTTTTGCAATTTCTGCTCCGTTAATTTTTTCGCCAATTCCTTTTTTCGGAAGTTGGTTCATGTAATTAAGCATTGGGTTTCTTACGGCATCTTTGCTGCCTTCGAAATCAACATTGTTGAGTTTTAAGATTTTTTTGCCGACAAAGTCTCCAAGTTTGTTGAACATCTCAACTCCGCCAAGCCAAAATATCGCACCAAGAGTTTCTTCGGTTCCTCTTTCACGCGCTTCAACCATCCCGCCTCTTTCATAGGCATGGTAGGTTCTTCCGCCGGTGACTGCGCCTTCCAACAATATTATCGGCAAAAGTGCATTTCCGTTTTTTAATCCTGATACAAATGATCTCGTTCTATTTGCAAATGATGTAGGGTTTATATTTATGTTATTCATTTTTCCATTTATACACGCTAGACTTCTATTGTAAGATACATCAAGGTGTTTTTTTGCTATTTTATATGGTAATTGTTACACTTTTAAACATTTAAATTAAGATTGGGATAAAAATTTTTATTGTTTTATATTTTAAGAAAAATAAAGGTGAAATTTCGGTATACCTAAATTATGCAAAATAAAACATTAATTTTATATTAATTATGCTGAAGAGATTTTTTTTTTAGGTTACAATGTTTTTGTCGAGATAAATAGGAAAAAAATCATGTGGGACTATACAAAAGAAGTTATGGAACATTACAGAAATCCGAAAAATGTCGGAAAGATTGACGATGCTGATGCTGTTGGCGAAGCCGGCTCTCTTACTTGTGGTGATGCTTTAAAAATTTATTTAAAAATCAAAGACAACGTTGTAGTCGATGCAAAATTTCAGACTTTCGGCTGCGGTTCTGCTGTTGCAAGCTCTAGCATTTTGACAGAAATGATTATCGGAAAACCGCTTGATGAAGTTAAAAAAATTACTAATAAAGAAATTGCAGATAAATTGGGCGGACTTCCTCCTGAAAAAATGCACTGCTCTGTAATGGGGCATGAAGCGTTGGAAAATGCTTTGAGCAAATATTTTCACGAAGAAGTTGCAGCTTCTAAAAAAGATAAAATGATTTGTACTTGTTTCAGTGTTACAGAAAAACAAATTATTAATGCCATAAAAGAAAATGGATTGAAAACCCTTGATGAGGTTACAAATTATACAAAAGCAGGCGGGGCCTGCGGTCATTGTAAAGGGGCAATTCAAGGAATTTTAGATTCTTATTATAATGTTAAAACTGAGGATGTAAAAACTCAGCTAACTCAAACTCAAAAAATTCTAAAAATTAATAATATAATTGAAAATCAAATTTCTACTGAATTAAGAAAAGACGGCGGAGATATTGAGCTTGTTGATATTGATGGCGATAAAGTTTTAGTAAAACTCAGAGGAAGCTGTTCGGGTTGCAAAAATTCTACATTAACTTTGAAAAATTTTGTAGAAGTCACATTGCGAGAGGCAGTTGACGATAAAATTGAAGTGGTAGAAGTTTAATTTAAAACTGTTGGAATATGGAAATACAGACATAAAGCCTGTTGGGAAGGGTGCAAGGCACAAAAAAGGTATAAGAAATGGAAAATAACAAACTTGTTTATTTAGATAATAATGCAACGACTATGGTTGATAAGGAAGTTCTAAAAGCTATGGAGCCTTATTTCGTGGAGGATTACGGTAATCCGTCGAGCATTTACAGCTTTGGCGGGGTTGCGCAAAAGGCAATTCAACAAGCAAGAACTCAGGTTAAAGAATTTCTTAATGCAAAAAACGAAAAAGAAATTTTCTTTACGGGCTCAGGCTCAGAAAGCTCTAATACAGCGATAAAGGGTGTTTTAGATGTTGATAAAACCAAAAAACATATTATCACAACAAAAGTTGAGCATCCGTGTGTTTTAAACTTGTACCAAAGTCTTGAAAAAAAAGGTTATAAAGTTGATTATATCGGCGTAAATTCAAACGGAGATTTGGATTTGGACGAACTTGAAAACGCAATTGGTGAAGATACAGCTCTTGTTTCTTGCATGTGGGCGAATAACGAAACAGGCGTGATTTTTCCTATAGAAAAAATTTCTCAAATAGTTAAATCAAAAAACAAAGATACAAAATTGTTTGTGGACGCTGTCCAAGCTGCGGGGAAGATTCCTATTGATGTTCAAGCGGCAGATATAGATTTGTTGGGAATTTCAGGCCACAAATTCCATGCTCCAAAAGGCATAGGTGTTTTGTATGCAAAATCAGGTACTATGTTCAACCCATTGGTTACAGGTGGGCATCAGGAAAGAGGAAAGCGTGCCGGTACAGAAAATGTTCCATACATTGTTGGTATAGGTAAGGCTGCTGAGCTTGCTCAAGCGGGCTTGCAACATGAATCTACAGAAGTTAAGCGCTTGAGAGATAAATTGGAAAGCTCAATTTTAAAAACTGTTTTCAACGCGCGTTTGAATAGCGGATATGCAAACAGGGTTCCAAACACTACAAATATCGGTTTTGAATATGTCGAAGGTGAGCTTATTTTGCTTCACTTGAGTGATTTTGGAATTTGCGCAAGTTCTGGAAGTGCTTGTACATCAGGTTCTCTGGAGCCAAGCCATGTACTAAAAGCTATGGGAGTGCCATTTACGGCTTTGCATGGAAGCATAAGATTTAGTTTAAGCAGATTTACGACAGAAGACGAAATAGACTATGTTCTTGCGGTGCTTCCAAGAGTTATAGACAAGCTAGTCAATATTTCACCTTTCCAAGATGAACTTGCTCAGCTTAGAGCGATGAAAAGCTAAAACGTCAGGCTAGATGTTTAATTTATATCCGCCGCCATAAATCGTTTCGATGTATTTTTTTCCATCTGCGATTTTGTCAATTTTTGTTCTCAAATGTCTGATGTGGACTCTGATTGTCTCAATTTCGTCATCTGGAGAATAGCCCCAAATGTCGCTTAAGAGTTTTGCAGATGAAACCATGTTTCCGTGATTTTGGAAAAGCAGGTTGAAAATATCAAATTCGATTGGTGTAAGTTTTGCGATTTTGTCTTTGATTTTTATTGAGTAAGATTCAGGCAGCAAAGTAACTTCGTTTATTGTGAGAATTTCTCTTGTTGCGATTGATTCAGGGATTTGATTAGAGCGTTTTAAGAGGGCTCTGAGTCTTACTCTTAGCTCTTCCATCTCAAACGGCTTTACAAGATAATCATCTACTCCGATATCAAACCCTCTTACTTTATCATTTATTTGCGAAAGTGCAGTAAGCATCAGGATAGGAATGTTTTTGGTTGACGGATTTTGTCGTATTCTTTGTGCAACTGTATATCCGTCCACTTCAGGCATCATTATATCCAAAACGATTGCGTTTGGAAGATCCTGTTTTGCAAGCGCAAAGCCTTTGATTCCGTCAAGTGCCTGAAT
>JAEWYI010000104.1 GCA_023395735.1 Cyanobacteria bacterium OH_SFB_17 | reverse complement strand
GATTTGTTCAAACGCCATGTCGATTTGATAGCAAATTATTTGTAGAAGTTTTTTGTCATCGTCATCCAATTTTGGTTCCTTTTGCGTGTAATGAAGAGCAAGCCATATTATTTCATTATTGCTGCTTCTTATAGGAATTACGCAATCAGCTTTCATGTCAAGACTTTCAAAATATTCTTCAAGCGGCGTGCCTTTTGCGTCATCTCTGTTTTCGTAAATCGGATAAAAGCCTTGTTCCTGCCTTTTTATTTCATCTGCAAAGAACCCCAAGCTTTCTTGTGGAGGATCAATATCTATTGCTGATTTTATTTTTTCAGAGGCTCTGTATTCAATTGTAGGAGCTAAAAATTTATTTGTTTCTTTTGAATATGTTCTGAAAAAACATCTGTCGGCTTTAAACGTTTTACCTACTTCTTGTGTTAATTTCATTTTTACTTCATTTATATCAAGGCTGCTTCTTGCAGTTTCTATCACTTTTCGAAGTGTAGCTTCTTGTTCGGCTTTTTTTTGTGTTTTTTGATATAAAAGAATCTGGTTGTAAGCCATAGATGTTTGGTTTGCAAGCACTTTAAGAAATTCAAGATCTTCTTTTTCCGGCAAAACTTTTTTGTTAGCGTATTCGACTGCAAGAACAGAGTTTAATTTTCCATCGCCAAAAAGAGGGATTCCTATTCCGCTTTTTAAATCAAAGCGTTCGCTGTATTCTATGATTTGTCTGTTTTCTGGTTTGTTTTCTTCTTTTATTTTTTCATAATCAAAAACTACCAAATCTTTTGCTTCATCAAAAAGTTTGATGAATAATTCGACTTGATTTTTTCCAAATTCAAAACCTTTTGCACTTTTTATATTATCTGACGCAAGGTATTCGCAATCGTGTTCAATAGGGAATCCTCTAAGCTTTTCAACATCAACTTCTACAAAAAAAGCCCTGTCTGCCTTGACAACTTTTCCTATATCTTGAACAATGTGTTTTATTTGGTTTAAGTCGAAAGTTTGAAGCGATGTGCTTATTATTTTGCTGATTAATTTTTCTTTTTCCGCTTGAGATTTTACAATTTCATACAAGTGAGCTTGGTATATTGCAGATGCTGTTTGATCGGCTATTGCAATCATCAGATTTTTTTCTTCATTTGTAATTAGGTGATCTTTTAGATAGTGTATGGATAATACACCTAAAAATTCTTTTCTGTAAAAAAGAGGAATGGCAAAAAGAGATTTAACGCTATACTTATCTAATGTTTTTTGTTCTTCTTCCAATTCAACTTTTTTTCCGTCAATGAAAATTTCTTTATTTTGAACGAGAATTAATTTGCCCTTTTTTACTTCTTCGACAAAATTTGGCACATCGGCGTTTACATCTTGTCCAACGCAACTTTTTGCATCATCAGAGGCAAGGTATTCGTAATTTATTTCATCAAATGTATCGTTTTTTGCGTCGTATTCAGAAATAAAACATCTGTCTGCGTTGAAGCTGTTACAAACAACGTCAACGATTGATTTTTTAGTTTCTTCTATATCGAGCGATTTTCTTATGGCGTTAATTATCGCATTGAAAAGATTATCTTGCATTTTTTCTCCTGTCGTGAGACCACTGCTCATTCAGTTTAACTCTGATTGTAGGAGAATTAAAAACCCGATTGGGCTATTTGAGGATTTAGTTTTTTATATCTTTTTCATCCGCAAAATTCAGAGGGTTTTCAAGGTCGTTTGTCGCAACCATAATTCCTATTTTGCTTGATTGTTTCTTTATTTGAATCCCTTTAATTGCAATAGGGATATTTATAGCAGCAGGGATAAATAGAGGAGCTACTATTTGAAAAATGTCGTTAGTTTTTAGCTTCGAAATTGCTTTCTTAACTTCTTTTAGGTCTTTTACTGTGCCTAGGTTGTATTTGTTCATTTTTTTAAGTAGCAAAGAAAGGCTGAAAATTCTTACGCAGGCTGTCATTATTGAGTTTATAATGCTTCTGCCTGTGTTAACTGCCGCATCACTGTCATCAGTGAATCGTTGAGCTTTTTCATCCATTTTTTCAAATGAATGAAATGCATTTTTCTGTAATTTTTTTGCATCAATTTCTTGTTGTTCTGTTGTTTTTATTTGTTTAAGTGCTTCTTGAAGTTTCAATTCCTCTTGGTGTTGAGTTTTTAGATATTTTTTGTATTCAAAATAGTCATTTTTCAAATTTTTTACGGCAGTAAAATCTTTTTTGGTTTTTTCAATAAATGATTCATCTTTCTTTTCAACTTTAGGCATTTTTTCGGACTGTTGTTTTTTTTCTTCGATAGGAACGAAATTTTGCGGATTTGAAAGCAAATTTTGTTTTGCTTTAAATCGTCCCACTCTTGTTGAATCTTTGAGTAATTTTATCATAGGGCCGATGATAATCAAAGAGGTTATTATAGGAATATAGTTTACTCCGGCGGCTTTTGTTATATTCAGAGTTGAGGATTCTTTTTTAATGTTTTTTGAATGTTTTTGAACTAAATCCAATATTTTTACAAGTCCAGCTCCAAATGCCACACTGAGTGCACCTACGCCTGCTATGACAACAAAAAGAGCCATTTTCATGTCGTTTAGATAATCAAGCGAATACGTTTCTATTGTTTTTATTGTATTCAGCATTACGTCGCGATCTTTTTTTGCTTTTGTAAGTTTTTCTTCGTCTATGGATGCTGTTTTAAAGAGTTCTTGTTTTGCTTTTTCCGATTCGTTAAATTTTTTTCGCCATTCAAGATATTTTGAGTAATCTTTATTTAATTCTTTTGTTGTATGATAAGCCTTTGTGAAAGTTTTAATCGGATTTAGGCTTGATTTCAAGGATAGATTATTGTTGGTTGTTTCTTTTACCTCAGGAAGTTTTTTTGCAATTTCTTCAGCTTCTTTTATTTGTTCTTTTGTGTAAACGACAAAGTGTCTCGGGTCTTTAAGATCATTTTCTCTTGTTTGAAAACGGGCCACTCTTGAGGCTTGTTTTTCTACTGCGGCACCATATATGTGGCTAAATACAGAAGCTATTGTTCCACCAGAAATTGCTCCTATAATTTGCCAGTAAAAAACCAATTCTTTGTTATTTTTGCATTTTGGGCTCAACTTTGAGACTAAACCTGCGAAAAATCCTACTCCGCTTGCAGCTGAAATCAGCATTGATGTTGCATTTTTTACAACAAATGATGCATCTTCTGCCTTGTCAATTGAATGTTGGTCCATTATGTTTATGGCGTTTACAATGGTTCTTCCATATTCTTTGCCATGCTCGGTTTCTTCTTTTGTCGGCGGATATTTTTGTCTTAAAATTTCAGCTTGCTTGTTTTTGCAGGCTTGTTCGTGTTCCCATTTTTTATATGGTTGCCAGTTTGCTCTTATTTGAGATACTGTATCTAAAAATTCCACTACACAAAAACCTTTGCTGATTAAATTTGACGTCATAAATTATAAAAACCGTGAAAAAATATTGTGCTATTTTTTATATGAAAAGTCGTTATTTTGTTACAAAAAACTATTTAAAATCGCTCGGTTTTTTATCTTGAATCCATTTTGTCATTACGTGTTGCTCAAAACTCAGTGCAAAGTTATAGAGGGCTTCTATTAATGTTCTTCCGCTTTCAGACTTTCCAATTAGCATGTAGTCACCTAATTTGTTTGTTGAAAGTGAAATTTCTGCGTGTATAATTTTTTCTACATTTGTTTTTGGTTTTTTGTCAAGCACAGATTTTATCCACAAGGCTAAAAAGCTTGTGCAGGATTTTTTCTCAACAATTTCTTGCTCGTTATTTTGTAAAAATTTTGCAAATTCCGCTAATATCATAATTGATTTTATTCTAAAACCATTTTGTTTCTTTGTCAAATAAATTCTAAATATGGGGTGGTTGCAGCAAGGCAAATTACGTTTTGTATTCCGTTTTTTGATAATTCTTTTGTTATGCTTTCAAAGGTTGAACCTGTTGTGCAGATGTCATCAATTAAAAGAATTGTCGAGTTTGGTTTTTTGTCTGAATTTATCAAAAATGCATTGGATAAGTTTTCCATTCTTTGATTCTTGTTTAGTTTATATTGAGGTTTTGTGTCTTTTATTCTTTTGACAATTTCATTGTTGACTTCTTTTCCGCAAAGTTTTGAAAGTTCTTCTGCCACAAGTTGCATGTGGTTATATTTTCTTTGTTTTTCTCTTTCTTTGAAAAGTGGAACAGGTACTATACAAAAATCTTGTGTTGCAAAATCAAGGTTTTTCATGTATTCAAACATAAATTTTGCAAGAAAATAAGCGAGTTCTTTTTTGTTGTGATATTTTAGTCCTCGAATGAGTTTTTGAAGTTCTTTTTGGTATTCGCCTGCGCAATATACTTTTGTATTGTTTATTTCTCTAGGAATATTATTTGGTGCATATTCCATATTGTCAAAGCATTTTGAGCACATTGAAATGTTTTCTTTAGAACTTCCGCAGAAATAACATTTTTTCTTGTATATCCAATCTAGGAGTGAATTAATAATCTTTTTCATAAATGGATTATACAACAGATATTTCCGTGTTAAAATATAAAAGTAATATAAAAAGGCAATTGCACAAGCCATTATTCAAAAAATGTCATTGAAAATTTTAAATAATGAAGCAGGTTTTGTACAATAGTCCTGAAGTGAGGGTTTAATATGTCAATAATCATAATGTTGTTACTTTTAAGTATTTTAATATTGGTTCACGAAGCGGGGCACTTTTTGGCGGCAAAAGCTTTTGGGATGAAGGTTGAAAAATTTGGTTTTGGGCTTCCTGTCGGTCCTGTTTTGTTTCAGACTCAGTGGGGAGATACAAAAATCCTAATCCATGCGTTATTGTTGGGTGGATATGTTGCTTTTCCTGATGATGAAAAGGATTGCGAGCTTTCTGCAGATTCAAGCGACAGATTTATGAACAAACCGATTTATCAAAGAGCGATTGTTGTTTCTGCGGGTGTTGTTGCCAACGTAATTTGTGCATTTGCGTTTGTTTTTCTCACAGCAAGCGTGTGGGGGCATATGCCTTCCGGTAAATACGATATTTATGTAAATGATTTTACTTCTGCAAAAAATGCAAGCACCATTCAAAGCGGAATGAAAAAGAAAGACAGAATTGTAGAAATTAACGGCGAAAAAATTACTAATACATATTCTCTTTTAAACTACGTGCAACACAGCAAATCGAATGACGGAAAGGTTAGCCTAAGCACTGCAACTGATAATTATATTGAGTTGAAAAAACTCAATCCTGTATTGATGAAAGATGAAATTATTCCAGAAGGTGTTGGCGTTGAGCTACCTGAAAGAGCGATGGAAAATTCTTTAAAAATCGATAAAAAAGTTTTAAAAGGTATGGAAAAATATTCAGAAGAGCAAGTCAATCTTACCGCTGTTCAAAAAAAATTGAGAGATACTTTAAAAGGTAAAAATATGTATGTCTCAGACGGCAAAGTTACTTTGAATGATATTGCTTGTGCTCTTTCAGACAGCGCAAGACCTTTATTTATAAAAGTAGAGAGAAATGGCCAACAAATCGATTTGAAGCCGATAGTCGCTAATGAAAAAGGATTAATAGGGGTTAAGCTAGAGGCAAAAGAAATTTTGATTCCTACAAAAACACCTGCGGCTGTAGTTAAAACCGGCACGAAATTCTTATACGACAATACATATATGATGGTATATGGGCTTTATCAGATAGTTACAGGTAAAATTCCGCTTCAGGATTTGCATGGAATTGTAGCGATTACAAAAGTCGGTGGTGATGTTATTGATAACAATGGAATTTTTTCAGGATTGTTGTTAATTGCAATCATTTCAATGGACTTGGCTATAGTGAATTTCCTTCCGATTCCTGCATTAGACGGCGGGCATGTAATGTTTTTGATTATAGAAAAATTACGCGGCAAACCGGTTGATGAAAAGGTATTAGAAGTAATCGGCAACACAGGTTTCTGGTTCCTCATCGGGTTAATGTTTTTGGTTATTTTTAACGACATTTTAGGCTTGATAACTAAAAAGTTTTAG
>JAEWYI010000050.1 GCA_023395735.1 Cyanobacteria bacterium OH_SFB_17 | reverse complement strand
TATTTTTTAATTCTTCGTATACTTCATCAAAAACGCTATCCCAATCACCTTTTTTTCTTTGTTTGAAAACTTTTACGTTTTTGTACCAAAGGCAGGATTTAGTGTCCATATGCCAACGCCAGTCTGCAATAAAAGGAAGCAGAACCCAGCAAGGTTTGTTTATTGTTGCAGCAAGGTGGGCAACGGATGTGTCATTACAGATTACCAAATCCAAATTATCAATCGCTGCTGCTGTGTCATCAAAGCTTTCGAAAGTTGTGCCTAAATCGATTATTTCAAAATTCATTTCTTTAGCTTTTTCTAATTTTTCAATCGCATCATCTTTTTGAAGTGAATAAAATTGGACTTCTTTAAGCGGAAAAATTTTATAAAACGATTCAAATTTGATTATTCTTGTCAAATCGTATGATGTGTTTCCTTGCCACTTAAATCCTATTTTTATTTTGTTTGTTTGAAAATATTTTTCTTTATATTCAATCGATTTTTTTTTGTTCGCTTTGAGGTAGCTTCCGTTTGGAATTTCTTTTTCGGAATAGATTTTCATTGCATAAGGAAGGCTTAGAAGCGGAATGTGCAGGTCGAAATCTATGTCAAAAACATTGTTTATAACTTCAACATCCAAATTGCTTTCATTTTCTTTAAAAAGTTTGTAATAACAGCTTTGAGGTCTGAAATAAACTTTTTTCGCTCCTCTTTCTTTTAAAATAGGTAAAAATCTTCCAAACATTGTTGTTTCGCCAAGTCCGCCTTCAAAGTATACAAAAACAGTTTTTCCTTGTATGTCTTCACCTTGCCAAATTGGTTTCAATCTTATTTTGTCCGCTAGCTCTTTTTCTTGAGTCAGAATACTGCATTCTCTGCACAGTCTGTTTTCAAAAAATTTCCAACCGTTTTCAAAGTCTTTAATTTTTAAATACATAACAGATAGAAAATATAAAACTTCCATGTCGTTTGGCTCTAATTCAAGAAATTTTTTATAATATTCTATAGCCGTATGCGGGTCATCTTTTTCTGCTGAATATAGTTTAGACAGGTTGTTATAAGCTTCTGCCAATTTTGGATTTAGCTCAATAGCTTTTTTGTAGGCTTCAATTGCTTCTTCAAATCTTTCCTGCGCATTAAGCGAAAAAGCATAATTAAACCATAGCTCAAAGTCGTTTCTTTGCAGTTTAAGACCTTCTTCAAAGGCTTTTGTCGATTCTTCAATTCTGTTTAGAGAAAAATAGATTCGCCCCAAGTTAAGGTAAAAATATGCTTGTGGAGAAATTTCTACGGCTTTTAAAATATAAGTCAAAGCTTCCTGATATTGTTTCTGGGCAAATTTTAAAAGACCCAAAAGGTTTAAAACATTTATATTAGAAGGTTCGAAGCTCAGAACTTCGATATAAAGTCTTTCCGCTTCGCTAAAATTTCCTGATTTGTGAAAATCAAATGCTTTGTCGGCTTTTTCTTTTATATCAATTGACATTTTACCCTACTTTACCAATTTTAGTTCTGTATCTCTTTTTGTAGATTTCAGTGCTGTGAGCCTTTGCTTCACGTAAGGAACATGATTTGAATATGGTTTATATTGAATAAATTTTTTGTAATATCTCATTGCATCGGTGCTTTTAGAAAGCTTGTCGAAACATATTCCGATTCCAAGATAAGCTCTGTGATAATCAGGATTAAGTTTAAGAATTTTGTTAAACACGAGACTTGCTTCATAATATCTTTCCAAACTCATTAAAAGAGCTGATTTATGGTTATAGGCCTTGATGTAGCTTGGAGATGTTTCGATTATTTTTTGATAAATCATAAGTGCGATATCAAATTCTTCCATTATTTCATGGCACATTGCAAGCTGAATTTGTGCATTTAGATTTTTCGGGTTTAGCTTAAGCGATTTCATAAGATTTTTAACAGCTTTGCAGACTTCTCCAGAAACAAGATAGCAGACTCCCAATTCATAGTAAATGCTGAAATCCATTTCTCTTAACTCTTTGGCTTTTTCTAAGTTAAAAATAGCTTTTTCCATTTTGCCGAGATTTTTGTAGCAAATTCCAAGCCCATAGTAGCAATCAGGATTTTGTCTGTCAAGAAAAATTGAGCTTAGGTATCTGCTCACAGCTTCTTGATGAAAATTTGCAATCCTTAAAGCGTCCGCTTTTATTCTAAGAAGATATGCTTGAGAATCGGTTTCTTGAAGCAAGCTTGAAGCAACCTTGGTTTTTTTAATTCTTTTTCCTTTAATCTCTCTGGACAATGCTATCCCTCCATACTCAAACATTGTATAGATTTTGAAAGCAGATTATAACAACCACTAGGTTTAAGTTTGAGGTCCGATGGATTAATCTTTTTTTGGACTTATTATTCTTTATATGGTATAAAGTTGATATGAAAAAGATTTTACTTGGGATATTTGTATTTTTGTTTTTACAGACTAATTGTTTTGCGCTGCAAGAAGTTAGTCTTGGTTCTATGCCAAAAGAAAAAGTGCAGATTGACAAAAAACCTCAAACAATAAAAGGTTCGCTTTTGATTTCAGAATCTCAAATGCTGGATGATTTAATTCAACTGCAAAAACAAAAAGATTCAGAAGATATTGAGATGCTTTGGAAAGCCACTGTTTCAAACAATAAAGTTATAGAATTTGCGCTTAAAAAGTTATCCACGCCTGAAAGTCAAAGAAGAATCCACTCTTCTTTAATGGCAAAAACACTTTCTGCAATAATAAGCGGAAGTTCCTTTGTGCCGTCTTTTATGGGCGCTGACCCTGCAATTCAGACAGGGACTTTTGCTGTCGGAAGAATTGCGCAAACCTTGTTGAATAAAAAAACTACGCCTCAAGAAGTTCCTTTGACTGACACAGAGCTTATAGAGCTTGCGGGGCTTGTTGAAGATTTGCAGGATAAAATTATAGATGCTTATTATAATTATAAAAGTTCTTTGAGCCAGATTAAGGAATCAAGACAGAAATTACTTTTGTATCACAAAAATTATACAAAAGCTCTTGACAGTGGTGATATATTGGATATTTCGATTTCATCTTCTCTTTATGACAGCATGGCTTTGCAGGAATTTTATTATATGGAAACAGCAAAAAAATATCACTTGGAGCTTCAGCGACTTGCAGGGAAAAAGGCTGTCGCAAACTTGAATTTATATCAATATAATTTCAATTCGGCTCTGTTCAAATCCAAAGGAGGTTCAAGATGAAAAGAATAATCTCCGCAATGCTTTTGACATTAATTTTTTCATCAACTGCGCCGGTTTTTTCGGTTGAGTATGATGATCTTAATTCTATAAAAGATCCTGCATATAGAGTCGGGACAACAGATGATATTGAGAAAAAAGCTAATTTCGAGAAAAAAATTAATACAGAAACCGCAAAAGAAATTAACCCTCTTTCAAACATAGAAAAGTTGACTTATGCGGATTTGAGCATAAAGAAAATATCAAAAGAGGTCGCACAGGATTTAGAAATTGATTATGATGAAATGATGCAGGATTTAATTCTTTTGTGGCAGGGTGCTGCGACAAAAAGCGATATTATTAAATTCGCGCTTTATAAACTTTCCAATCCTGACAAAGATAAGCCTGATGATAAGTCTGTGAAAAAAGTATTGCAGACGATTGCCAGTATGTCAACTCTTTTGGGCGCAGGCATGGGCAATCCGGTTCTTTCAAGCTCTTCTTTTATCGGCGGAAACGTTCTTGGTATAATGTCGCAGGATGAAAAAGCGATTAATTATAAATACACAAAAGTAAACGATGCAGATATGATTATTCTTGTAAGAAAAATCGATGATTTGCAACAAAAGGTCATAAACGCCTATTATAATTACATGACAGCTAAAAAATTGCTTGATATGACAATAAAAATGACAAAAGACAGATATAAAAATTACCAACTCGCTCAAACTGGCTCAAGGGAGCTTATCTTGATTACAGATGCTTATTACAGAGAATCTTTGGATATGCAAATGAAAGCTCGTTCTGATTTTTATGCAAAAAGAGCTTCATTAGAAGAGCTTGTCGGGAACGAAGCTTTCGGTCAATTTGAAAAGACTTTAAATGCAAAAAAAGAAAAATAATTAAATTTTAGCTGCAAAGTCTGCAGTGGAGGTTTTTTTCAATATTAATTTTTTTAAATTCCATTTTTAGCCCGTTATAAGTTAAAAGTTTGTTTTCAAGCGAACTGTCAATTCCTAAAATTATTTTGCACGCTTCCATTGATTGAATAGATGCAATCGTTGTAACGGCAGGGCTTAGTACTCCTTTAATCGAGTATGCGCTTTCTTCGTAATCAGGCAAAATACACTCAAGGCATGCCGTTTTTTTAGGGACAATTGTTGTTACCTGTCCGTAAAATTCACTTACGCCTCCGTGAATTAAAGTTTTTCCAGAATCTATAGAGATTTTGTTGAGCAAAAATTTTGACTTGTAAGAATCAAAGCAGTCTATAATCAAGTCATAGTTTTTTATAATATCTTTGAAATTTTCGTTATCTAATCTTGTCTGGAAAACTTCAACGTTAATCTCTGGATTAAAGGCTTTTATCCATTCTTTTGCTGATTCAACTTTAATTTTTCCGATGTTTTCATATTTGTGAATATATTGTCGGTTTAAATTTGAAAGCTCTAAAACGTCGTTGTCCACAATGCCTAAGTTTCCTATCCCAAGGGCGGATAGGTTTGCAATAACAGTTGAGCCAAGGCCTCCGGCTCCTGCGATTAATACTTTCGCAGAGTTTAATTTTTCCTGACCGTTTTCACCGACTTGAGGGACTAAAATATTTCTGTTATATCTTTCCAAATCCATTTTTAGTATTCTTCATGTCCGGAATCATCATCGTCTTTTAGAGAAGACAAATCGTCGCTGTAAGTTGAGTCAAAATCTTCAGGCAACATATCAATTTCAGGCCAAACGGTTTCTTCGTCAAATCGGCATGCGCTCATGTTGTACGCTGCTGAAAAATCTGAATTTGTCAGGTCTGACTCTAAAAATACAACTCCTGCCATGTCGGAGTCTGTAAAGTTACAGTAATTTGCAGACGCATAGCTGAAATCTGCACCGTTTAGCGAAGATTCAGAAAAATCACATTCTTGTGCAGTTGATCTTGTAAATTCGGAAGAGGTTAGGTTTGTACCGTTGAATTTAACCAAGGTTAAATGGCAATCGGCAAAAGAGCTTGCGTTTAAATCTGCATTTGAAAAATCAATTTCTTCCAAAGTAAGCGAAGAAAAATCCATTTCGCTTAAATCAACGTTGGATTGTGTTTTTTTCCATTCATTAAATTCTTCAGGTGAATTTTTTACCAATTCATACAATTCGTCTTTTGTGTATTCAGCCATCTTCGACTTTCTCCTTTACTAAAATATTCGATGTTATATTATTTTATATTAAGTTTAATTATTTATCAAGTTCATCTGCATGGCTAAAAGTACGGCCTGCGTCCGATTTGTAACTTTTAATTTTTTAAATATGCTATTTAAATGTGTTTTTACCGTAACTTCTTTTACAAAAAGCTTTTCGGCTATAGTTTGGTTGTTGGCTCCTTTTGCAACAAGTGACAAAACTTCTATTTCTCTTGCCGTCAAAGGCTCCACCTGCTCATCAGAACAGAAAGGTAAATCGTGGGTTTTAACTTCTCTTTTTTGCCATGATGCTCTTCTCAAGACTGCTTCTATTCTTGCAAGCAAATTTGGCAGTACAAACGGTTTTATAATATAATCATCCGCTCCGATTTTTAAGCCTGAAACCATTTTTTGGTCTTCGCTTACTGCTGTAAGCATTATTATCGGGATGTGTTTTGTTTTTTCATTGTTTCTTATAGATTTTAAAGTATCCCAACCGTTCATGTTAGGCATCATAATGTCTAAGAGAATCAAATCTATCGGATTTGATTTTAAATCAGTTTTTGCTAAAACTTTTAGTGCCTGTACTCCATCCACTGCAACAAGCACGTCATATCCATACATAGGAAGAGCATCTTGCAGATACTTGGGGTTATCATCTATTATTAATATTTTTGCGATTTCCGACATTTTTACCTAACCTTTTGACAGCTGAATTTTTATACTATAAATATTTTACCTCAACTGTTCAATAATTTTGTCAGCTTACTATACGATTTTATTTTTAAGCGCTTTCAGTGCGGCTTGAAGTCTGTCATCTACTTCTAATTTTTGCAGGATGCTTGCTACGTGCGCTTTTGTGGTGTTAATGCTGACGAAAAGCTCTTTTGCAATTTCATTATTACTATAGCCTTCTGTTATTAATTTCAAAATTTGTTTTTCTCTTGAAGTAAGATTATACTCACTTTGTTGTTCAGAATTAGAAATATTTGTGTTTGTCGCTGCTTTTAAAACCACATGAGCGATACTTGGATCAAACCATGAGGCTCCATCCAATACAGAGCGGACAACTTCTTTTAGTCTTGAGGGATTTATATCTTTTGAGCAATAAGCGTTCGCACCTGCCTTAAGGCTGTCTATAACTTCTTTTTCGTCGTTGTGGGATGTGAGTATAACAATTTTTATGTCTTTATTTTTTATCCTGATTTTTTTTGTCGCCTCTATTCCGTTTATTCCTGGAAGCCCCAAATCCATTATAACAAGGTGAATCTCGTTGTTTAAAATTATATCAAACGCTTTTTGAGCAAACTCAGCTTCGTATACAGTCTGAATAAAATCTTCGCCCTCAAAAGTGGTTTTGAGCCCAAATCTTGTTAATTCATGATCTTCTACAATTAAAATATTGTTTTTCATCTAAATACTGTCCTGTCCGAGCGATTCGTTTCCGTACAATAACACATCCAAAGCTTTTTTTGCATCGCTAAATTCGGAATTCAGCTTCAAACATTTTTTAAAATTGAATTTTGCAAGATTGTAATCGCCTGAATTGTTGCAAATTAAACCTTGATAATAATAATACCTGTAGTCGTTTTCATCTATGAAAAATGCGTTTGCAAGATATTTTTTTGCGATATCATAATTCGCTCTGTTTATTTCGATTTTTGCAAGTGCAATCCATCCTGATTCAAACAAAGGATTTATGGCAAGCGCTTTTTTAAGATAGATTTCTTCTTTGCTTTTATCCATTAAAGCTACGTTGTAGTAAGCTTCCCAGTTATCAGAAGAATTTTTTAATACTTTTGTGAAAAGTTCTGATGCTTTTTTTGAATTGTTCAGCTGTAGATATGTTTGGGCTTCTTTTGCAAGCGCAACGGATGATTTTTTGTCCTTAGCGGCTGCTTTTTTATAATATTCTAGCGCAGGTTTATATTTTTTGTCTCTATAGCTCAAATCGCCCAAGACAATAAGTGACTTGATATTCCCGCCGTTGCTTTTGTGAGCTTTTGTAGCCATATCAAGAGCTTTTTCAAACTCATTCATTGAAAGATATATTTCCCCCATCAAAGAATAAACCATCCCTTTGTTTGCTCTTTTTTTTGAAGACAAAGTTCCTTGAAGGGTTCTTATAGCTTTTGAAGAGTCGTTTTCAAGATAGTAATAATATCCTAGATGATAATCCTTTTCCCACTGAGCACGGGCTATTTTGTATAGTACAAACTGCTCGGTAGATTTTATTTTTCTTTCGTATTCATAGGCGTAGAGGTTTTGTTTTTTTAAGTTTTCAATTGTTTTTAGAGCTTCTTCGTTTTCTTTGTTTTCCACACAAATTTTAGCTTTTAAAAGTTGGTAATTAAGAGTGGATGGGTTTTGAAGAATTGCAATGTTTATGTATTTTGCAGCCTGTTTATACAAAGATGATTTGTAAGAGCCGAGCGCTACAAGGTAGTTTGCGTAGTCAGAATTTGACAACAAGGTTTCGTTTTTCAACAACTCGTTTACAGCTTCGGAACTTTGGTTGTTGTATAAAATATTTGAATAAGCTTCTGCCAAAATCATCTCATCATCGAGCTTAAGTTTCTTTCTAGGGAAATAAAATCTTCTCATCGCATCAGTAGAAATGTTTGTCAAACTCTTGTCTTTGATTTTTAAAGTTGCATGATTTGCCAGATCAAAAAGACCCAAATCAGCCATTTTGTTTGCTAACGACATATAAATAAAATCGTTATCTGAAGAAGCGTTGATTAGTGTTTTAAAATCTTCCCAAGCTGCTCTTATGTTGCATTGAATAAATCTTTCATTTGCACCTATCATGTGATAAAAAACATCTCCGTCGCTTAAATTTATGGTTTTTAAAGCTTCCGAAGGTCTGTTTAAATCGATTGTAATTTCACCTGAAACAGCAGGAGGATTTTCTAAGCTAAGGGCTTTTAAAGGAACAAATGCATCATCGCAAAATGCAGGCTGAAAAACATTTCCAACCCCAAATGCGCAAATTAACAATGCAACTTTTGTAAACGTCCCTTTTTTCATCAAATTTAATCTTCTCCTTTTGATTTTGCAATGTAGTATAAATTGAACAAATCTACAAACTCTTTTTCTTCAAAAGAAAGTTCATTTTCTTCTTCTTTTAAAAGCAGTTCGTAAAGATTTTTAACGGTATATTTTTCAAAAATAAATTTGTGATTTTCTTCTAAAATCATATTGTTTTCGGTGAGAAAAACCCCGATAATTTTTTCAACTGTTATAGAAAGGAAACAATCTACCATTTTTTTATCAAAATGGGAGCCCGAGTCTTTTATAAGAATACTTATAACATTTTTAATCGGCATTTTGTCACGGTAGTGTCTTTTTGAAGTTATTGCATCAAAAACATCCGAAACTGCTAAAATTCTTCCGCCGAGATGTATATTTTGACCTTCAAGATGTCTGTAATAGCCTGTTCCGTTGTATTTTTCGTGATGCGAACATGCGATTTCAGTTACCAGTTTAAAATCGTCAGACATGTGAATTTTTTCCAAGATATTGTGGGTTATTTCAACGTGTTCTTGAATATGTTTGTATTCTTCATCAGTCAGCTTGCCTTCTTTTTGCAAGACAGAATCTCTTATGCCGATTTTTCCTATGTCGTGAAGGGTTGCGGCTTTTTCAATTATTTCAATCATCTTTTCTTCAAGTCCCAATTGCTTTGCAATCAGAACAGAATAAAGTCTTACTCTGCTTGAATGACCTGCTGTAATCTTGTCTCGGGCATCGATAGAGGCTGCAAGAGTATCGATAAAGCTGTCAAAAACCTGCTTTTGTTCAATAAACATTTCTTGTTGTTTTTTGAACAACTGAGCGTTTTCAAGCGCTATACCTGCGCTTGAGCCGATTGCGATAAGCAAATCTTCATCTTCTTCGCTAAATTCGCCGTTGAGTTTGTTTAGAACTTGAAAAGCACCTATAATTTCTTGTTTAAGGTTTTTAATCGGCATGCACAAGATGGTTTTTGTGGTGTAACCTGTTTGCATGTCTATTTCTTTGTTAAATCTGTCGTCTTGATATGCATCTTTGATGTTTATGGTTTCGCCTGTTTTTGCAACGTGGCC
>JAEWYI010000043.1 GCA_023395735.1 Cyanobacteria bacterium OH_SFB_17 | reverse complement strand
ATTGAGATGCCTACAATCCCGCCGTCAATCATTTTGTTTGGAATTAAAAAGCTTTCAAGAGCGAAACCTGCAATAAAGGCACCTAACGTTAAAAAGAAAAATCTGATAATTATGTTTCTCATAAGCTTATGATACAGGAATACAAGAAAAAAGTCCAGTAAAATTAATTTTCTTTATTAAGTTTTGATTTTTGCTCAACTCTTTTTATTGTAATAATGTTGTTTAAATTAAAAATCGTCTTTTTAACTTCTTGTTCTGAATTAAGCCCTAAAATATTTTCCAAATCAGTTTTTAAACTTGTTAAATCTTCATATTTTTTGATTGTACCATCAAGAGCAACAGAAACATCTCCTGTTTCTTCTGAAACAACAAGGCAAGCGGAGTCGCTCACTTCAGAAAGTCCTATTGCTGCTCTGTGGCGAGTTCCGTATTTCCAGCTTAGTTTTGGATCTTCTGTTAGAGGAAGTAAAACTCCAGCAGATAAAATTCTGTTATTTTTTATTACCATAGCTCCATCGTGAAGCGGAGTGTTCGGGTGAAAAATTGTTAAAATAAGCTCTGTTGAAACATCTGCGTTGATTTTTGTTCCAACATCAAAAAACGAAGAAGCGCTTAGTTCTTTTTGAAAAACGATTAATGCTCCAGTTCTTGATTTTGAAAGATATTTAACTGATTCAATAATTTCTTTTGTAATATCAACGTCTTCTGAATTGTGCATAGATGAGTTGCCCCAGATGGATTTACTTATAAATCCAGGTTGTCCGAGGTAGCCTAAAAATCTTCTTAATTCGGGTTGGAATATTACAATCAAGCTCAATGCAACGAGTGATACCATTGTTTTTATAAAAATTCCAAGAATGTTTAAATTTAAAGCGATTAATATTTCACTAAAAACCCAAGCCAACATTAGGAAAAATATGCCTTTAACAAGTTTTTCGGATTGAGTGTTTTTGATAAATTTTTTATAAAAAGCAAAAACCGTAAGCACGATTATTGAGACTTCAACTACGCTTACCCAGTTAAATACCCAGTTAATTTCTTTTAATTGTGAATTAAAGAAAACAAACAAATCGTGAAACATTTACTTATCCAATCTGTCAGGAACTACATCATGTGAGATTAAATCATCAAGAGTCTCTCTCTTTACTATAATATCAGATTGAGAATTATTTACAAGTACTATTGCAGGTTTTTGAAATCTGTTGTAGTTGCTTGCCATCGAATAATTGTATGCTCCGGTGTTGAAAACGCACAATATATCGCCTTCTTCAATTTCAGGAAGATTTATATCCTTGATTAAAATATCTCCGGATTCACAAAATTTGCCTGCAATTGTAACTTTTTGTGAATTTTCAAAGTCTGGTTTATTTGCAGTTTGTGCCGTATATTTTGCTTGATACATACTTGGTCTTGGGTTGTCAGCCATTCCTCCGTCAACAGCCCAGTATTTAGTGCCATGCGGAACTTGTTTTGAGCTTCCGACTGTGTAAAGGGTTACACCAGAGGTCGAAATTATACTTCTGCCCGGTTCAAGATATAATGTAGGAGGATTTATTTCATATTTTTTAATGCATTTGTTCAATGCTTTTATGATTAATTTTCCTATTTCGAACACAGATGGTGGATATTCTGCGTCGGTGTATTTTACACCTAACCCCCCGCCGATGTTTATTTCGTCAAAAATTACTCCATATTTTTCTTGAATGAGTGCTATTTCTTTTATTAAAATTTCAATTTCATCTTCATAAATTTTTGTCTCAAAAATTTGAGAACCTATGTGTGCGTGGAATCCGTGCGGTATAAGGTTTGTGTATTGTTCTTGAATCAGCTCCATCGCTTCAGGAATTTGTGTCAAATCAAAGCCGAATTTTGAATCAAGGTGTCCGGTTTGTATATATTCGTGTGTATGACATTCAATTCCGGGTGTAATTCTTAATAAAATATCAACATTTTTTTTGTGTTGTTTTGCAATTTCATTAAGCAGTGAAAGTTCAAAAAAATTGTCGACTGATATTCTTCCGACACCGATTTTTATTGCTAAATCAAGTTCATCATAAGATTTGTTATTTCCGTTAAACAAAACCTTGGACATATCTATTCCGGTTTTGAATATTGTATAAAGTTCGCCTCCTGAAACAGCATCAAATCCAAAGCCTTCCATATCAACAATTTTAGCGACAGCTTTTGTCATAAGCGCTTTTGAAGCGTACATCATCTTGACTTTGTCATAAGAAGAGAAAGCTTTTTTGTATTCTTTGCAAATTGAGCGAAGAGTTGCTTCATCAATAACATAAAGCGGGGTCTCGAATTTGTTTGCAAGTTCAACCAAATCGCATCCGCCAATTTCCAAATTACCGTTGTCGTTAATTTTTGTAGTAATTGGTTTAATTTGTTGATTAGTGCTGGAAGTCATATAATTATCCTGAATTTTGTACCAAAATTATTCTAGCACAACAAAAAATATTTGTAAAAATAAGTTTAGATAATATCCATTGCTTTATGGGCTATTAGTTATTTTTTATATCCCAACGCTTAGTCCAGCGCAAAGATTTATTGACTGACCGGTTATTCCTTTTGCTTCTTCTGAAATAAGGTATTTAACAAGATTAGCAATTTCTGTTGGCTTTACAAACCTTTTTTGTGGAATTGTTTCAAGTGTTTCTTGCAACGAAAATTCGCTTTCTTCGATTGATTTTAGGCCAAGTTCAGTTTCAACCCAACCCGGATTTATTGTGTTTACTGTTATATTAAACTCAGCAAGCTCAAGCGCCATAGCTTTTGTAAGCCCAATTAATCCTGCTTTTGATGCTGAATAAAGACTAGCGTACGCTTCTCCCATAACCCCGCTGATAGAGCCGATATTGATTATTCGTCCCCAATTTTTTTTCTTCATTGATTTTGAGGCTGCAGATGATAAAAAAGTTGGCGCAAGTAGGTTTACTGAATAAATATTTGAAATATTTTCGTATTCCATTTCTTCAATCCCGCCGTATATGTAGTTTCCTGCGTTATTTATCAAAATATCAATATCGTTTTTTTGTATAAATTCTTTTAATTTTATAAGTTCACTTTTTTCGGATAAATCGCAGATTAAATAGCCTTTAGCGTTGATTTTTTCGCTCAAAGTTTTTATATTATCTTCGTTTCTTGCGGTTAAAAATACGTTTCCGACAGAAGAAAGTTCTTCTGCAATAACCTTTCCAATACCTTTAGATGTTCCTGTTATAAGAATGTTGTGCATAAAATTTATTTTCCTCCAGCTTCATTGTTTGAAAAATACAAAAGCATTACTGATTCCACAACTCTTTTGACCACTTCGTTTTGAAGCCCTTCTGGCATATTTTTTATTATTTCAAACGATGAAAAAAGATCGATATTATTGTCATACCAGCGATTGTATTTTGATAGATTATCTTTCGATATTTTATTTAATTCTGCATCAAGATTAAGCCCAAAATCTTTTAGTAGAATTTGGAGGATGTCTTGCGCAATTTGGGATTGAAAATTTTCATCCATATTTTCTAAAAAATGGAAAATTTCGCTTAAATTGCTGTTTTTATCATACCATCTTAATTTTTGCATAAGAGAATTTTAGCACAAAGTTTATGCATAGGTTATAAATTTTTGGAAAAATTCGGGGTCTCTGAGTTTTTTGAATGTCTTAAAGAATGTAATAGCATTAATAAATGGATTTTTTTTGAACCTGATTCCGTGTCGTTCAATATTTTTGAATTCAGTTCTTAGTTGAGGATCAATCAAGCCTTTTTTTGATTCTTTGTTTACAAAATTACAAAACTTTTTGATATTTAATGCAGACTTAAAGGCAAGTTTTTTCGGTATCTTAGTTATAGGTGAATTTGAACCATAAGATATACTGATTGGCATAAATTTGCTCCTCCCTAAATTTTATATTTTTTCTACTATACAAAAGCAAAAATTTTTTGTCAATATTAGAGGTTATATATCTTAACAGATAAATTTTAGTTGCAGAAATTATTTAATTCGGTTTCTTGGAAAGCGGCTCTATATTCTTTTGTTTCGTTTATTTCTTCAAGAAACTTTTTGTAAGAAACTGTGTGTAGCGTTTTTGAAATTTCTCCGTTTGACAAAAATTCAATCTTAAACTCGTTAGGGTTTGATTTGTCGGCTTTAATTATTTTGCTTTCTTCAAAAACTTCAACAAGAGATTCAATTACCTGTTTTGTTTGGGATAAAAAAGATGCACTTCTGTTTATATCAAATGCTCCGCTTTTGTTGTTGCAAGCAAATTTCAGCATCCCTGAAAAAGTTTTTATGAAGTCTTTTTCGTCAAAATTTTTGACTTCGTAATTCATAAAGTGAATACATTTCGGCGAAGTTTTTTGGATTATTTCGTCAAAAACTTCTTGGCTTGCAGGATAATCAAAAAACATTACAACATCAGTTTGTTCAGCGTTTTGACGGTTGAAAACATTATCCATCAAAGCTTTAAAAGGTTTTAGTTTTTTTATCACATTCTGTTCTTCTGCAAAAATTTTGATATTCAATTTTGATGTTTTTACGTAGTCTTCAACGCTTGAAAAAATTCCGACTTTTTTTCTGTGATCATATATTTTAACCCCGTTGTCGTTTTGTTCGACAATTTCTTCTTTTAGATTATCAGAATGAACATCTTGTAAAATCAGCTGAATTGTAGTTGAACCATTGTATGTATTTGTTTGCGGACAAAATGCTATGTCTAAAACATCGCCTGAATTTAGTGAAATATCTCCTTTTGACCACCAAATACAGTCGTATGTGTTATGCATACTGTCTTCTACAACTAATTTCAAGTGATTTTTGTTTGAACCCATCAATTTTTTTTGTAGTAATGTCAGGTTATACATAGCAAAAACAGGATTAGGATTGGAGGCGCCAAACGGCTGTAGTCTTTCTATGTCAGAAATCAGGTTTCCGTCAACTTCATTGGGCTCCAAGTTTAAATCTACATTCAAAAAAGGTTTAAGAGTTTTTCCTTCGAGCATTCCATTGATTGTTGAATTAAGCGCCTTTTTTACTTCTTCAAAAGATATTTTTTCAGAATCAAAAGCAAGTCCACCTGCCATAGCGTGTCCGCCAAATCCGTCAAACAATTCGGCATTTATTGAAAGAATGTCGTAGATGTTCACGCCATCAATACTTCTTGAAGAGCATCTCACTTGTTTGGTTTCTTCGCTATAAGTCATTAAAAATGTAGGTTTGTAATATTTTTCAACAAGTTTTGATGCGACAATTCCAATTATTCCGATATGCCATTTTGGGTTGAATAAAATTATTGAATTATGTTTGTTTCCTTCTTTTAAAAGCATTTCTTCTGCTTCAAGAAAAGTACTTTCGCAAAGCTCCTGCCTTATTTTGTTGAAATTATTCAAAGAAATTATCGACATTTCAATTTCTTGTTTGTTGTCAGAAGTAAGAACTTTCAGCGCGTCATCTACAGTATCAAGCCTTCCGGATGCATTGATTCTTGGCGCAATCCCGAATGCAACCTGTTCTGAGGTTATTCCTTGTTCAAGAACATAACCTGCATTTTCAAGCAGTCTTTTTATCCCATAATGTCTCGCATCAGAAATTAATTGAAGCCCTTTGGTAACAAAATATCTGTTTTCGCCGACAAGCGGAACCACATCAGAAATTGTACCTACAGCAACATAAGGGAGTATGTCATAAATAAAATCGAGTTTGTTATATTCTTCTAAAAGTGCTTGAGCAAGTTTGAATGCAACTCCGACTCCTGCAAGATATGTCAGATGTTGAATTTCAAGCGTTGAAAGTTTTTCATCAAGAGCATTTTGGGCCTTTGGATTAATTATCGCAACAGCAGGAGGAAGATTTTCGGGCGCTTCGTGGTGGTCGGTAATAATTGTGTCAACTTTGAAAGTGTTTAAGAATAGAACCTGATCAACATCGCTAACCCCACAGTCAACAGTGATAATCAACTTTGGTTTTTTTTCTGCCATTATTTTTACAAGCGCTTTTTTATTGAGCCCATGGCCTTCTTTTTCTCTGTCAGGGATAAAATAATCCACTTTTGCGCCAAGATGCCTGAATGTTCTAAGAAGCAAAGACGTAGAGGTTACGCCATCAGCATCAAAATCGCCGTAAATTAAGATTTGCTCTTGTTTCGATATCGCAGTTGAAATTCTTTCAACTGCTTTTGGCATATCACAAAACGCGTTTGGATGTGTAAGCTTTGTTTCAAGTGGGTTTAAAAATTGTTTTATGGCATCTTTATCAACAACCCCTCGAGTCGCTAATAATCTCTCAACCAAAGGTTTTGATTTGTATTTTTCTGAAAGTTTATTTAAAATCCACTCTTTTTTCATTATGCCCTAATCTCTTTGATTTAATCCCAAATTGCTATTATCCAATATATTAACAGGAAAAAGAAAAAAATTAAACTTGCCTTCAAGCACAGTCCATTTGGGTAGATTTTTATCTTCCTTAAACGTTTTTATAAATATTTATAATTTTAATATAAAAAATACTATTATTTTATTAAATTCCTGTTTGAACAAACAAGCTGATTAATTCATTCATAGCCAAATACTGTCTTTGGTAATTTTGAGCTTGTTTTTCTAATATTGAAATTTGTTTTTTGTATTCTTGGACAGAAGAAAAACATTCTTTTGCTGAATTGTTAAGTCCGTCTTGGACTTGTTGAGCTTCTTGAAGAACGCTTTTCATAGAGATGCCAAGAGCTTCCATTGTCTGTTTAATAATTTGCGCGCCGGTATGTTTTGAAACCCCTGTTGGAAGTTGGGTGATAAGTTTTTTCAAAACTGCAATATTTCCCGGAATTTCAAAGTTATCAAGTTCTTTCATAAAGCTTTCTTGAATAGGTTGAGCGGGTTGCTGATAGCTTGCAAATGGTTTTGAGTATGATTGAGAAGCAAGCGCGTCAAGATTAATCGGTTCTTCTTGTTCAATTTCTGAGTGCAAGTCATTTTCATCGTTATGAATCTCTGCTTCGTCAGCAAAAATGTCATCATTTTCTATTGTGTTATCATCAAAATTTTCTTCTATTCCAGAGAAAACATCATCAATATCTTCCTCGCTTCTTGCTGAAACTGGAGTTATTTCAATCTCCGATTGTTTTTTTAGAGCCTCAACAATCTTTTTCCCTACGCCTTCTGAAACTTTTCTTGCCATATTTTCCTACCTATATCTCTTATTATGTAAATCTATTATAGTTAAAACATTTTTATTTTTCAAAAAACGTTAATTTATGTGAATTGCCTTACGTCAGATGCAAGCTTGTGCGCTGCCAGACCTTCATTTTTCGCTAATGTTGATGTGGCTTTTGCAATTTTATTACAACCTTTTTTAGAAATTGTTTGATAGGTTTGAACTTTAACATAATCAAAAACACTCAAGCCGCCTGAATATTTAGAAACTTCATTTGTCGGCAAAACGTGATTTGTGCCCGAGCAGTAATCTCCAAAAACTTCCGCTGAGTAGTTTCCGATAAAAAGTGAGCCGTAATTTTTGAATTTTTTAACAAACTTTTCTGAATTTTTAAAGCATAATTCTAAGTGTTCAGGTGCTTTTTTGTCTGAAATTCTTATTGCTTTTTCTAGTGAAGGAACAATTATTGCAAAAGATTTTTCGAATGCTTTTTGTGCAATTTCTCTTGTGTGAAGTTCTTTTAGCTGCATTTTTGCAAAGTCATCTACTTTTTGTGCAAATTCTTTACTTGTGCAGATTAAAAAAGCTCTTGCATCCAAATCGTGTTCGCATTGGGCTAGCATATCCGCGGATACAAATTCAGGGTTTGCTGTTTCATCTGCGATAATCATAACTTCTGAAGGTCCAGCAAGAAAGTCAATTCCAACTTCGCCAAATACATATTTTTTTGCCGCTGTAACATATTTGTTTCCCGGGCCTACAATTTTATTAACTTTTAAAACTGACTCGCTTCCGTATGCCATTGCCGCAATTGCTTGAACTCCTCCGATTTTAAAAATTTTGTCGGCTCCTGCCATATCACAAGCTACAATTGTTTCGGGTTTTATTTTAGGAGAGCAGGCAACAATCTGTTTTACGCCAGCAACTTTTGCCGGGACAATTGTCATTATTGCAGAACTCAATAGGGGATAATTTCCTCCAGGAACGTAGCATCCCGCAGAGTTTAGCGGAATAATGTTGTGTCCAAGCTCATTTCCTTCAATTTTTGTTTTTAACGGTTTTAGGCATTTTAATTGAGCTTGTGCGAATTTTTTTACGTTCTTAATTGATTTTTTGATTGCTTCAATTGTTTCTTTGTCGACGTTTTTGTACGCTTCTTTGATTTCTTCTTTTGAAACTTGAAGATTGTCCAAATCAATTTTGTCAAATTGAGAAGTGTATTTTTTTATTGCAACATCGCCGTTGTTTTTAACATCTTTCACTATTTCATCAACAACAGAAATAGTTTCAAATTCAATCTTTTCAAAAAAATCACTACCAATATCTTTGTAATCTATTATTTGCATTTTATTTTGCCCTTGATGCTAAATTGTTTACTATTTCATCAATGCTGACACCGTTTTGAACCATATAAGTCAAAACAAAATATGCCAAATCTGCGACTTCCCATTCTAGTCCGTCGCCTTGTTCAAAGTTTACAACTTCAAATGCCTCTTCCATTATTTTTCTTTTAAGGAAAAAAGTGTCTTTAAAAAGTTTTGTTGTAAATGATTTTTCAGGCAAGTTTTCTTTTCTTGAAACTAGAACATCATAAAGCATTTTTACGTTGAATTCTTTATCCCCAAAACAGCTGAATCTGTCTAAATGGCAAGCGTTTCCTTTTTGATTAACTGTAAATAATAAAGTATCAAAATCGCAGTCAAATCTTGCAGAAAGAAGTTCTTGAGTGTTTCCGGATGTGAGGCCTTTGGTCCAAAGTTCGTTTCTGGATCGGCTGAAATATGTTGCAAGTCCTGATTCAAAAGATTTTTCAAGAGATTCTTTGTTGGTGTATGCAAGCATAAGAACCTGTTTTGAATCGTTGTCTTGGACAATTGTTGGAATTAATCCGTTTTGTTTTTCAAAATCAAGACAGGCAATAAAAGCATCTTCAAGTTTTACTGCATTTGTATATATGCACATTCCAAGCTGAGTTGAAACATTTATTTTGTTAAGCTTTGCAATTTCTTCTACTGATGAAATTCCACCTGCTGCAACCAATTCTTTTTTTGTTGCTTTTCTTATTTCTTCTATAGATTCAAGATCGCAACCTTGCATCATACCTTCTTTTTCAACCACTGTGTAGAGATATCCGCTGCAATAGTCATCAAATCTGTTAATAAATTCAATAGGCGTTTTGTCAAGTTCTTTTGTCCAGCCTTCGGTTGTAATCTTTCCGTTTTTGGAATCAATAGCTACAATGACTTTGTCTTTAGGAAGCTTGGATAAAAACTCTTCACTTGCAGCTGTTCCGATTATAATTTTTTTTGCGCCGTGAGCGATTAACCTTTTTGCTTTATCAGCAGTTCTTATTCCTCCACCGACTCTGCAAGGAACAAGTTTGCAGAGCTTTTGGATTAGTTCTTCGTTATCGTTTCCGTTTCCCATTGCGCTATCAAGGTCTATTACTGCAACTTCTCCGAATTTTGAATAATATTTTGCAAGTTCAAAAACGTCGTCGCGCTCCAAAACTTTTTCTTTTCCTTGTTTCAGTTGAACTGCTTTGCCATTCATCAGGTCTATGCTCGGTATAATCATCTTAAAAATCCTTTGTGTCAAAAGTGTTGTTGTTTAGCTATATCAAGACAAATTTTAAACGCGGTTTAAAATCAGTCACTTTTCAATTATATCTCAAAAAAAAATAGTTAGTCGTCTATTTTTATATTTATATTTCTGTTATAAAATGTAAATGTAAAGTGAGTCGAGGTTTTTTTATGAGAATTAGTAAAAAAATTAAATATATATTCTTGTGTATGTTATTGTCCTGCCAGTTTGTGAAAGCTGATTTTGCCACTCATTATAATCAAGCTCAGCAATATTTGACAAATTATCAATATTCAAGTGCAATATCTGAGTTTAAAAAAGCATTAAGAATAAATTACATGGATAATTCTGCAAGAATAGGGTTAGTAAATTCTTATTTGGCTCGGGGAACTTATCTTGCAAATAATGATAAAAATTGGGAAGGTGCCGCAAATGATTATCGTGCAGCTCTTTTTTATTTAAGATATTATCCGCAAACTTCTGATGTTCAAAATTCAATGCAGGCAATATCGAATTCAACCGACAACTTAAACAAATGTTTGCAGGTTCAAAAGTTTTGTACAACTCCAAAATCAAGACTTGAAAAAGCAAGGGAATTGAGATTACAAGGTCTTTTTGCAGAAGCCGGTTATGAATTTACACAAAGTCTTGCAGAACCTTCGTTAAGAAAAGAGGCGTATGAGCAACTTGGCGATATAATGAAAATTTTAAGTAATGACGAAAAAGCTTGTGAATATTATGAAAAAGCTGTTGCGGCAAATCCTGATAGTGGAGTTGTTCGCTTGAAATATGCAAGAATTCTGGACAAACAATCAAAACCAGATGAGGCGGTAAAGCAATATAATTGGGCGCTTGCAAACGGCGGAGACGATCCTGAAATAATGTATGCACTGGAGCGAATTTACAGAAAAAAATTAGAAGAAACTCCAAACGATGCGCCTACCTTAACAAGCCTTGGTGCAATTTTGCAGAAGCAAAATAAATATGACGACGCGTTAAAATTTTATACCCAAGCAAGCCAACTTGACCCGTCAAGTGTAACTACAAGGCTAAATGTCGGTACACTTTATCAGCAAAAAAAATCATACGATTCAGCTATAGCTGCTTATGACACAATTTTGTCATTATATCCAAATAATAAAGAAGCAAATTTGTACAAGGCACAATGCCTTGCGGCGCAAGACATGAGCCAGCAGGCAAAACAATATTTTGATAAAGTTTTGGCACTTGATCCAAATAACAAAGAAGCAAAATCACAAATTTTTGATTCACTTAAATCTACTATGTCTCCGGCTGAAATGATGGCTTATTTAAGTAAAAATTCAACAGTTGATTCCGGCGCAATTGATGATATGTATGATTATGCACTGGATTTGCACAGACAGAATAAATTTGATGATGCAATTATGTGCTACAAAGAAATTTTGAAAATCAGGACAAGTGATCCAGAGGTTTATTTGAATCTTGGAATCGCTTATAAGCAAAAAAATGATATTGAAAATGCAAAGATTATTCTTCAAAATGCAAAAGCAAAATTCCCTGCAAATAAACAAATTGCAGATACTTTAAATGGAATTAATCAAGAAGCTGTGGCTGGTAAATTTGATGAGGCTTCGACATTCTTTAATAACGGAGAGTTTCAAAAAGCTCTAGAAATTTATCAATCAGTTCAGCCTCCAACTTTTGATTCGCTAAGCGGTGTAGCTGCTTGTTATAAAAGCATGAACAATGATGTTCAGGCAATCGAATATTATAAAAAAGCTCTTGTCTTGAGTCCAAATTCAGACGTGGCTTATTACATAGCAGTACTTTTCTCAGAAAAAGAAAATTGGCAAGAATCCAAATCGTATTTAAAGAAGGCACTTTCTATTAATCCAAACAATCAAAGAGCTAAAGACCTTTTAGGGTCAGTAATTCAGCAGGTTAATATTAAACAGCTTGAAGTTGCAATTTCGTATTATGACAAAAATGAATATGCAAAGGCCCTCCCGATTTTAAATGCTATAATATCAGAAGAGTCTAAAAACGCTTATGCGCTTTATTATAGGGCTTTGATTAGCGATGCTGGAAAAAAATACACGGCAGCAATTGCTGATTATAAAAAAGCCGTTCAAAATGCGCCAGAACTTTCTGTGATTTATTATCTATTAGCGCTTGATTATGATGCGCTCGCTCAGTATACAAATGCGCTTTCTTATTACAAAAAATATGTTGCACAAACGGCAGAATCAAATGAATACAAAACGTATTCGCAGGCAAGGATAAAAGAATTAAAAAAGTATGAAACAGCAAAAAAATAACGAAGATAAAAAATTAAATACAAAAATTGGCAAATTAGAACTTAATAGTTGTGTATCTCTCGCTCCAATGGCGGGTATAACTGATTATGTTTTAAGAAATTTGATAAGAAAATATTCTAAAACATGTCTTTTGACAACAGAAATGATAAGTTCTGAAGCTTTGATTCAAGAGTCCAAAAGGCGCGCCCGCGCTGCGGGCGCGCCAGAAAACAGCTTAATTTTAAGAGAAGAAAATCATTCTCCGATTGCATATCAACTTACGGGGCACAAACCTAAATTGATGGCGGAGGCTGCAAAGATTATTGAAAAATATGCTGATATAATCGATATTAACATGGGGTGTCCTGTGAATAAGGTGGTGAAAGGAAATGATGGATGTGCCTTGATGCGAACTCCAGAGCTTGCTTCGGATATAGTTAAAGCGGTAAAGGATTCTGTTGACAGACCTGTTAGTGTAAAATTTCGTCTGGGATATACAATGGATGAGCTTAATTTTGTTGAATACGGTCAGGCAATGCAAAATGCGGGCGCTGATTTTATTACAATCCATGGTAGAACCCGTTCTCAAATGTATTCAGGCAATGCCGATTGGCACAAGATATCAGAATTGAAAAAAAACGTTGATATTCCTGTTTTTGCAAATGGTGACGTAAAATCTGTAGAAAGTGCAATCGATTGTATGGTAAAATCAAGCGCGGACGGGGTTGCTGTTGGAAGAGGTGTTTTGGGCGATATTTCATTGCTTTCAAGGATTGAGCATTTTTTTCTTACCGGCGAAATTTTGCCACAGCCTACTTTAGCTGAAAAGATTGAACTGTTGAAAGAACATTTGCAAGAAGAGGTAAGGCTTCGGGGTGAAGATGTTGGTATCAAGTTTTGCAGAAAATTTTATCCTTATTACATAAATGGGGTAAAAAATGCTGCAAAATACAGAAGTGAGCTTGTTTTGGAAACAAATATAGAAAAAATACATAGACAACTGGATAGTATTCTTGAAACTCAGTGTTCTTGCGGAGTTTAGTTTCTTCATATAAGTTCATAAAGTTTGAATATTAGGTTGAAAGATATTAAAAAGTGGTATAAAACATATAATTACATTTATTTTTCTTAAAATATAGGAGTTTGGATTATGAGTTGGAAAATTAGAAGAGCATCGGCTGCGGTCAGTACAGAATTGGCAATAAGCATTGGTCTTGCGGCCGTTGTTTTAATTGTTGCATTGGGATTATTTAATGATAACGTTCAGGCTATGATATCAAATAGCAGTATTGCCGACATTTTTAATGGAAATGCCTCAAAAACTTTGTATTCTTCTTTTAACAGAGATTACTCTGACTCAGAAGTTGAAACTCAAATGACAGGGGAACAAGGGCTTCAAATGATTAGAAAAACGGCCAATAACAAAGCTATTGAACAAATAGCTGATGAATTTAGCGGTGTTGATACATCATTGACCAATGCAAACTCTATTGGATATTTGGCTCTTGCAATTGAGGCGATTGTTGGATCTCCAGATGTTTGTGTATATATGAAGAAAAACTCCGACAAATTGTGTAATGAAGATGAAATTGGGGGCTTTAAATATAAATTAAGCTCAACATCAGCATCAAAGATTAAAATCACAGACGTTGACACAAACAAATCAATTTCTATAACTCCTGCATCAACTATTCTTGCAAAGACTATAGATAATAGTCGTAAAGATTCAAAAGCAAAATTCGATTTTATAAAAACAAAAACAAAAGATGTGAAAGAC
>JAEWYI010000035.1 GCA_023395735.1 Cyanobacteria bacterium OH_SFB_17 | reverse complement strand
ACAAAATGGTATTCTTTTGTGATATCAATCCCTGCTTCATTCAAAGTCGACAAGCATACGTTTACGTTTTTTATAACACTCAAAACAAATTCAAAAAGATGCATTTGCTCTGGAGTGTATTTGCTGAATTTTTCTTTAAAAGTTTTTTCTCCCATTTTTATCATGTCTGAAAATGTCATTTTTTTAGGGTCTTTAACTAATTGTTTTATAAAAACGGATTTTAGATTATGCTTATAGCAAATGCTTGAATAAATCTCTTTTGCCTGTGTCAAGTCTCTGTACATAACAGAAATCATATTCATAAATTGCTGCTCACTATAATCATAATTTGCAGCCAATCCTGAAAGAACCAAGATAATATTGTCCTTTATCGTCTCATTAGTGATGCCTAAATCAGCAAGTTTTGAAAGATAATAAGAAAGCTCTTGCATATAAGACATTATAGTTTCATGTAAAAAAGACAAAATCGGACTTGGCGCACTTAAGTTTTCTTGCTTTTCGTCAATTTCTATATAATGACTGCTGTGAATCAAATAATAATTATACCCCATAAAATTCTCCTCAGGTTGACAGTGTTTTTTCTAAATCTGCATTCGGAGTCGAAACTTCCATTATGTTAAATTCATCTTGCATCGTGTTCATAATCAGTGGACTAACCAATGTAGGAGGACACTTTGGCATAAAGACAGATTTAACGCCTTTCTTTTTCAGATAAAGCAAATTTGAAATAGTATGCTTGTCGCAATTATACAAAAACACAGTCATATTAATACTGGACACTGGTATACTTTTTTCAAAAGTATTTAAAATTCCATAAAGAAGCGAATAATCATAATAAGATTCCAAATGGAAGATATTTGGGCCGCTTTTTTTGTGTGCTAGAGAAAAGACATAACAATCATCAGGAACTGAATTCAAAAAATCATCAAAATATTCAACTTTAGGCACCGGAAAATTCAATAACCCGATAACATATATATGCCTAATTTCCTTCGCCATATATTTTTCAATAACTTTTTGAGCTTTATCATAAATTTCTTGACGATTAAAACCGACTCTATAAGATGGTCTTGTAGTTGATTTCACAAAACCTTTCGCGTTCAAGGCAGAAGAGACTAACTGTTCAAAATTATTATCTTTAATCTTTATAACCCCGCTTGGAGGAATAGGGTCCATAGTAAACAATCTTCCCCTGTATAAATATTCAACAGACTGAAGAGTCCCTTTTGTCATCAAAATAGCACCCGGAAAAGAAGCAAAATCGACAAGAGAACCGTCTAGAGAAATACCAAAGTGCCCCTTCAAGTTGGGATAAGCTTTCAATTTAGGATAAGAATGTGCACCAATCATTTCTCTGCCATGGGTATAAACGTTTACACCGCTGTCTTTAGTAGCTTCTAGAACATATTCCAATTTCTTGAAATCTGCACCAGAAACCAAAATTGCCTTCCCTGGTTGAGTAGAAAAAGAAATTTCGCTGACTTCAGATTTGCCATAAGATTCTTCTAGGGCGTAATAAACCTCTCTTACTAGTTTATAATAAACCTGAACAGCCTCCAGAATAATTTCCTTAACTTCTTCATTAGAACAATCACGAGGTCTAATTTTATCAAACAGAGTCAAAATTGTATAATAAGCTTCTTCATAAGTTTTACCGAGTCGCTCCAGTTCAACAAGCTTTATATCCATGCTTTTTGCAATAAAAAGCATAATGTCATAAAGCGAACTTTGAAGAGAAGAATAACTCTGCATCTTTTTTATGTAATATTTTTCGCCTTTTCTTATGGCATCGGTCAAATCAAATTTTTTACTGTATTTAAAGTATGATTTGTTTGTTTCTACAGGCAAATTTCTTTCATTACAAACTTTTTCGTACAAGAATTTTGATTGATTTATATACTCATAAAGCTTCGTCATCATCGCTGAAAATTGTTCTTGGTTAAATTCCGAGCATGCTATTGTGTTGAACAAATCATCTATAAAAACTTTTTTAACAGCTTCATTTGTAATCCCTAAATTTTTCAGCCTTAAAACATAAAACGCCAACTCTTTTAGATACAAAAGAATTATTTCATTTATAGAAGACTGAGTTGTATTTGTAGAACATATCCCTTTTGTAAGACACTGATCAGACATGTGCGTAGCTGTTTTGAACTCGTTATACATATTTTATCCTTTCGGGCTCCGTTGATGAATAGTTATAATATCCCATCGACTACATTCTAATAGACTTTTAAGTAAAATAAATTACTCGTTTTGTTAATATCTTGGGTAATAATTGATTTATGCATGTGCTTATTATAAACTTAGAATATGAAAAAGATTTTGATAATATCCCCAAGAAGCATAGCTGGCGAACTCATAATGAATGGGTTTGCTGATGGATTTGTGCAAAATAAATGCAAAATCTTAAAAAAAATAGTTGATGAAATATCCAAGGAAGATATTGAAAAATTTTCTCCGGACATGATTTTTGGCTACGATTATTCCTTTTTGATGGATAAAAATTGTACAGAAATCGTCAAAAATTCAAACTGCAAAAACATTGTATGCTATTTCGCAGATGAACCCAGAGGTAAATTTGCGCTTGGAGCAAAAAAAGAACTTTATAAAAAATTAAAAGAATTTAACCCTAAAATTTTCATTTGGGACAAAGATTTTTTAAATGAATTTGAAAACAGCACCTACCTTCCTCTTGCAATAAATCCACAAAAATATAAAAAGTTTTTCTCTGAATACAAATATGATTTAAGCTTTGTAGGAAGACCTCTTACTGATATAAGACAAGAAATATTATGCGAACTTGTAAAAACTTTCAAAAATAAATTAAATATTTTTTCATACGAAAAACACTTTAAGCAAAGTATTGAAGAAATTAAAGAAAAAAATCTTTTATCTGAAGATGATTTAAAAATTTATTCAAAATGCTGGCGTGGATTTATTGAAAAAGAAGAAGACTTGGCAGAAGTTTATGCCTCGTCCAAAATCAACATAAATATCGACCTGCAAGGTAGATCTTCTATAAATTACAGAGTTTTTGAAGTGCTAGCATCCGGCGGGTTTTTGCTGACCGATGAAAGAGATGACTTGCAAGACATGTTCAAGATTTCAAAACACCTTGAAACATACAGTAGCATTGAAGATTTAATTGACAAAACAGAATTTTACCTCAACAACATAAACATTGCTCAAAAAATCGCCGTTGCAGGCAGATTACAAGTTATTGAAAGCAATACTTTTAGCGCGCGAGCCAAAACAATTCTTGAAATAGCATAACAACTAAATAAAATAGGCTTTAAGCTCTATTTTGTGGCGGACTTGTGATTATTTTAAGAATAATTAAGTTTGTGTCTTTTTGACAAAAAATTGGTAAAATACATTAATGGAGAAGATAATGAAAACTATGGAAAAAATTAACATAACACCGGCTGACAAAATTTTGAATTTGGACAAATATATATTTGTAGAACTTGACGAGCTCAAACAAGAAGCGCGAAGCAAAGGAATAGACTTGATTGACTTGGGTATAGGAAATCCTGACAGACCTACTCCGCAATACATCGTTGACGAAACAATCAAATCAATTAAAAATCCTAAGACACATGGCTACCCTGATTTTAGAGGAAAAAAAGAATTTCAAGATGCGATAAAAGTTTGGATGAAAAATCGTTATAACGTTGATCTTGATGAAACATTCACAGCACAAGCGGTAAATGGAGGAAAAGAAGGAATAGCACATGTTTCAATGGCTTTCACAAACCCTGGAGACATAAACATCGTACCGGATCCTTATTACCCTGTGCTTTCCCGTGCGACTTGGGTTGCGGGGGCTAAAGTTTTTCACGTTCCGCTTAAAGAAGAAAACGATTTTCTTCCTGATTTGGATTCCATTCCTGAAGACATTGCAAACGAAGCAAAAATATTTGTAATCAACTATCCAAACAATCCGACAGGAGCTTGCGCACCAAAATGGTTTTTGGAAAAACTTGTTCAATTTTGCAGAAAACACAGTATATTAATAATCTCAGATTTAGCATACGGCGAAGTCTGCTTTGACAATTACAGACCTTTGAGCATCTTTGCAATCGAAGGCGCTCAAGATGTTGCACTTGAAGTTCATACCTGCTCAAAAACTTTCAACATGGCAGGGTGGAGAGTCGGTTTTGTGCTTGGCAAAAGAGAGCTTGTTGACACAGTATTTGCAATGAAACTTAATTTCGACTACGGAACTTCTACAATAATGCAAGATGCAGCCATTGCAGCAATGGAAATGCCTTATGAATACGTAGAAGAAACTATGACTGAATACGCAAAACGAAGAGATTTTTTGGTAGAGGAATTTGCAAAACTTGGTTGGAAGACCAAAAAATCTAATGCTACAATGTATTTGTGGCTAAAGGTTCCAAACGGAATGCATTCAAAAGATTTCTGTTTAAAAGTTATGAATGAAACAGGCGTTGTATTCACACCGGGAATGGCTTTTGGCGCAGGCTCGGATGGGTACTTCAGGGTTTCCTTGGTTCAAAAAATGGAAACGCTAAAAGCCGCAATTGAAAGGTTAAACAAGGCGAATATTAGGTATGAAGATTAAATCAAAAGTCATAATCAGCTTAATTTTAATAGGTATAGGAACTCTGCCAACACTTGCAAAAGTTACAGGCAGGGTTTCTCAAGACCTTTTCTATGATACAGAAAGCACTATTATGACGGAGATTGAACCGAATACTACAATTCGAGCAAGTAAATACTGGGAGAAAAATTTACTTCATTTTAACAAATACAGACCAATTTTTATGTTGTCAAACAAAGAGCTTTTTAAACTTATGCCAGAAGAAAAAGTCAGTGTTGTACAGAGAATTTCGACTCCGTCTGTTTACAATATATCTTTAAAGACAGCTTCTATCAAAACAGTTTCACTTAACTCAAAACCTGCTGTGTATTCAAAAAACACACAAACTAAACAACAAAAAAATGAAGCTCAAGATGCATATCAGCTAATTTTTGAATCAGCAAAAGGTTTAGATATCGACACCGATAAAAAAATTGAAGCCGCAATTGAGCTTAAAAATGCGCAAAAAAGCTCTTATTCTCATCTTGCGCTTGAATTGTTGGACGAAGTTACAAAAATTGAACCTTTTAACGCTTATGCATTCTATTTAAAAGGCGAAATTTATTCACAGCAAAACAGCCCCAAAAGTGCTTTAAAAAATTACATCCAAGCTCTCAGAATAAATCCGGCTAGCAAACAATCTTGCTTGGGTATTGCAAAAGTGCTTGAGCCGACAAACAAACAACTTGCCCAAAAATATTACGAACGAGCAAGATAACCGAAACATCTCGTCACAAAATATTGACATCACAATTAGGATAAAATACTATAAATACAAGGGGAAATGGAGTGAACATCTCCAACTGTGCCGCAGCCGTAAAAGTCGGAATACCCAAATGACTCTTTGTCATTGCTAAAACTACCAACTTCGAGCAAAGTTAGGGACTTTAAAAGATTTTTGACCGTCTTTTTTCACTTGATTTGCTTGGAAGATTAATGAAAAAGGACTTTTTTAATGAATGTTGCGGCTTCAGCTGTTACAAAAAGAAAAATAGGAACCTGTCCCCACGGACTTCCACAAGGTGCCTGCCCAATATGCTCCGGCATGGGCGGTGGCGGTGGTTCTGCTAAAAAAAACGACTCACGTGCAGGTGAAATGAGCTGGGATGAGTGTTATGCGGTTTGGCAACAAATGATTAGAGCCAAAGAAATGGCGCAAAGAAAAAAAGAACTTGCGCAAAACCAAAACATACAAGCACCTATAAGCTTCGCCTCCAAATTTGCAAATGGCGCCGAAAAAATTGCAGACCTAATCCAAAAATTGACAAATTTTTCAAAATCACAGGATAATCTACCCAAAATTATTGCAAAACCGCTTGCTATTGCGGCAAAAATTGCAATCCCTGTGCTGAATTTAATCAAAAACGTCGCAATTATAGCAAACAAGGCTCTAAATTTTATTCAAACAAAATTTACGGACATCTCAGACAAGCTCAACGCAATATTTGGCGAGCTAAAAAATTCGATGGAAGAAAAGATTTCAGAAAAATTTAAAAACGCCAAAAAGAAATTTAAATCAATATTTGGCATCTATGAGCCTGAATACGTAGACGACGATGAGAAAAAAATTGAAGAAGCAAAGAAACAAACAAAATTAAAAACCCTTCTTCACAACATAAAAGAAAAATTCAAAAGGAATTAATATATGCCCCAAACAATTACATCAATAAAAGATGCCGAACTCCAAAGGCTAAAAAGAAATCAAACAGACGCACAGAAAAAAAATTCTGACGCGACAAAAGAAGGCGTCGTTGTAAACTCTTTCTACAAAGAGCCAAAAACTGAAGATATCCACGAACTTTACGATAGTCTTGTGATTTCAGACTCTGCCAGGATGCCCGAAAAATTAAAAGAACAAGAACAAACAACTAAAGAAAAAAAACTCTTGCCCATAAGCTTGATTGCAATCGGGACAATGGGTTTGATTGCGGGAATGAGCCATCTTGTAAACAAAAGCGCAGTAGTAAATCCAATCCTTGCTTCTGAAAAAAAGTTAGATCATTTAACAAGAAATATTTCAATCACAAATGAACTCTACCAAGGAGTTTATCAATTAATAAAATGTCCGAATAAAAAAACACTTCTCGCCGCAAGCGGAGTCTTAGCACTCACCTCGATGGGTTTTATCGGAAAAATGTTTGTCGACGGATGCAAAGAAGTCTGGGTTAAAAAACGAGAAGCTGACATTCAAAAAAATCTTCAAGAAAACCTCGTTGCAGTAGAAACTCAATCCTTTTCAGGCAAAATTCAAATAATCAGAGGGATGCTCTCTGAAAAGGCAAGAGAATTTGGTGAATACCTTTGTGACAGTCCGAAAACTCCAATCACGTTCAAAAAATTAATGAGCTTTGACAGAACCTATTTCAGCGGCAAAAACAATAACGAAAACAAACCAAAAACTGACTTTAATTACTTCGCTCTAGGTGCGCTTACAGTAGCATCGATTGCAGCACTGGGATTCCTTTCAATAAGGAACCTAAACAAAGGCAAACGCAGCCTTGAAGGCTATATTAAAAAGACTCAAGACTCGATAAAAACAATCATAAAAAAATCAACAAACGAAACCCGCGCACAAGACGAACAAAAACTAAAAAACATGTTTTTATCAATCGACAGCAGCTCAGGATACATTCAAAAAGAGCTAAAAGAGCTAAACTGGGATAAAAAACCAAAAGAAAAATTCATTGAAGAATTGACCTTTGACATCAACAAATCAACGACAAAAGCAGACAAAGCGATGGCTGGAGACGGAACGCCGAAACCTGCTTTCAACTCATACGTAAGCGATTACAAGGCCTTTTTCTACAACTATCTTTTAGACAGCGACAATCCTCAATTCAAAATGCTGTTTTTAAGTACAACCGGACTCACTGCGCTTGGCTACACCGGAAAAGCGGTAGGAGAAGCGATGAAAGAAGTTCAAGTCAAAAAAATTAACGCAGAAACTGAATTAGACCTGCAAAAACGCTTGGTGGCAACTGAGTTGAGAAATTTCAAAGCAAAAAAAGATGCTGCAATTGATCCTCTTTGCGAAGAATTTTACAACCAAGTACAAAAGGGGAAAGCAAAACAAGAACTCAAGACTATGGCAGAAAATATTTTGTTCGAAGTGAAAAACGGACCGCCATTTGTTTATTCATAGGTATAAAATGAAAATACAAAAAATTAACAACACACATTTTAAATCAGATAAAAATTCAGGGATTTTTTCAACCCCTGAGACATCTTTGCCTATCGGAGAAAGGAATTATTCACTCTTTAACCACAATAAAATCAACTTTATTGTCTCTCAAAAAGAAAATTCCATTCCCATTGTGAAAAATATGCTCTTAAACGCAAACAACGAAGCCGAAACTGTAGAGGCTCTATACATAACAGATCGTTTAATCGAAAACAAAACAAAAGGGGTCGAAAAACTATACCCGCAACTTTCCAGATTTAACGACTCAAAATCTGCAAACATCCAAACATTTTTAGCAGGCATTTATCGAAAGACGCAAGTTCCAGATGCTTTTGGACCACTAATTTCTATGCTAATCAAAAATTCTATCTCAAAAAATCCGCCTCAAAAACCATTCGATCCTAATGAGGAAATTGGAGGTGCAATTTTGTCTTATCTGGAAAATTACTCAAATAAAAAAGCAAAAATTGATTGCATCGCTTAGTTTTTAATTCCAGTATTTTTAAACTGATTACAATTTTTTCAAAACTTTTTCTAATCGAATTAACTTTTTTAAATCAGTACCAATTCCGCACAACAACATCGTAGACTCATCATTTGTTCTTTCGTCTTCGATCCCGTTTTCAAACAAAAATTCTGAAAGCTCAAAACCACTCATCCCTGCTTTATTAATCAAAATTTTTGTAATATCGTCATTTGAACAAAATTCAACAGTTTTGACATTTTTTTTCAAATTTTCAATATTGATTAAAAGTTCATTTATATAACGCTTACCCTTTTTTGAATTCAAAAAATTTATATTTTTTTCAATACTTGCAAGCAAAGGATAAGAAGGACTAGTCGTAGAGATAAGCCCCAAAGCGCTTTCTACATCCACCTCTGCATTAACATGCAGCAACGCTGTTGGATTCAAACCTGCAGCAGTTTTATGCAACGACTGGATTACAAAATCCGCACCTTGATAAATCGCTGAATCAGGAAGTTCCTTTGAGAAAGGAAGCAACGCCCCATGTGCTTCATCTACAATTAAAAAAACATTATTCTCTTTGCAAATTTTGCTCAATGCAGAAATGTCAGACACAAAACCTTCATAAGATGGCGAAGTTACAATCAAAGCCTTTATGCCTGAATCTACAATTTTTTCTTTCAAATCAAGCACATCAACTTTTTTAAAAATGCCCCACTGTAAATCCTTTTCAATTTCATAAAAAACAGGTACCCCACCAGCAAGTTTTACTGCAGATTTGTGCGATGGATGAGCTCCTGACCATAACAAAACCTCCTCCCCACTTTTAACACAAGAAAGCACAGCCGCGATTATCCCGCTTGATGAGCCATTTGTCAGGAAAAAAGTTGACTTACTTCCATAAATTTCAGATGCACGCTTTTGAGCTAAGCTCAATGCTAGCTCTGGGTTATGAGTATCAGTTTCAGAAATATCATACTTATAAAATTGAGCAAATTTATTGAAGATAAAAAACTTTTGCGAATGAGACGGAGTCGTGAAAAGATCTTTATGGTGCCTCTTTTTTAAAATATTCAACAAACTCATTTTGCATCCACCGCCGAAGATTCTTCTTCATAGAATTTAATTTGGTTTAAAGCTTCTTCAATAATTAAGTTAAATGCTTGTACAACCATCGGATCAAACTGTTTGCCTGATTGCTCAATTATTCTTGAAAGCGCTTCCTGATGGCTTAATCCTTTTCTGTAAGAACGGCTTGAAACCATACTGTCATAAGCATCTGCAACTGCAATAATTCTTGCATTTAATGGGATTTGCTCTCCTGCTAAACCGCTTGGATAACCACCGCCATCAAATCTCTCGTGGTGAAATTTAATTATTTCAACAACATCTTTTAGCTGTTTTATATCTTCTAAAATTTTCACCCCGTGTTCAACGTGTTTTTTTATACAATCATATTCATCAGGAGTAAGAACGTCAGTTTTGTTCAAAATATCTTCTGAAACCCCAATCATACCGATATCATGCAACAGTCCTGCCAATTCTAATTTACCGATTTCGACTTGCGGGATATTCAATTTTTCAGCCACTTTAAGAGCAAAAAACGTAACTCTTCTGCTTCTTCCAAGAGTAAAAGAATCTTTTGCATCAAGCGCTTCTATTATGGCATTTATAGTCCCTGAGAAAAGCTCCTTTAAATCATAAATCAACCTATCATTTTCTTTTTTTAGTTGATAATATTCAATTGCAGAATTTAAAACCATCATAAGCTCAGAAGGTTCCCAAGGTTTTTTGATATATCTGTATATCTTGCCTTCGTTTATAGCGTTGATAAGAATATTTGAATCTGAAAAAGCCGTAACCAAAAGTTTTATGCAATTTGGAGCAATTTCACAACTCTTTTTCAAAAATTCAACTCCGTCCATTTCTTCCATTTTGTGATCAGAAATTATTATTTGAACAGGAATTTCCTTCAAAATCTTTAACCCTTCTAACGGAGAAACTGTTTTAAGTACATTGTATTCCTGACGCAATGTTCTATACAAAAGTGCCAAATTGTCTTCTTCGTCATCTACGACTAAAATTGTATATTTTTCTTCATTCATTAACTTATCCTAACTTCGCTTCAACTCAATAGGCAGTACAATTGTAAATTTTGTGCCCTTTCCAGGCTCACTGGAAACTGATATATTTCCATTATGTCTTTGTACAACCTTATAACTAATCGAAAGACCCAAACCTGTTCCTGAACCAACAGGTTTTGTCGTGAAAAACGGATCAAAAATCTTTTCCGCTTGCTCTTTGCTCATTCCACAACCTGTATCTTCTATTTCTATTATAACATTTTTTTCTTTTTTATACAGCCTAATAAAAATTTTACCGTCATTTTCACCAACCGCATAACTCGCGTTGTCCAAAATATTCATAAAAACTTGGTTCAATTGCCCGCCATAACCTTCTACCAGCGGAATATCATCCTCGTATTCTTTCACTATCTCCACTTTATTTTTAATTTTATTATGAAGAATGTTTAATGTAGTATCAATTTCTTTAGGCAAATTAATCTCATTAATTACCATTTCATCAACTCTTGAAAAATTCTTTAAGTCTAAAATGATATTCTTGGTTCTTTCAGAGCCTTCCTGACAACTTGCAATTAGCATAGGTAAATCTTCTCTTATAAAATCAATCTCAATCTTCTTTTTAATCTCATCCAACATCAATTTCTTTTCTTCTGAAATATCCGATTCAACCTCCTGATAAGCATCAATGAGCTCAAATAAAGCATTTGTATAATTTTTCAGATGAACCAAATTTCCGTGGATAAAATTGACAGGATTGTTTATTTCGTGTGTAATTCCAGCAACCAACTCACCCAAAGAACGCATTTTTTCACTATGAACCATCAAAACCTGAGTGTTTTTCAACTCATTATTTGCATTTTCCAACTCTATCGTTCTTTCCTTAACTTTCTTCTCTAAATCTGAATATAAAGCCTGCAAATTCTCTGCCATATGGTTATATGTTATAACCAATTTACTTATTTCTTCGTAATTTGATTCTCTAAATCTATACTCAAGATTCCCTTTAGAAAGCTCCTTCGTTCCTTCTACCAAGTCACTCAACGGTTTCATTAAAAATTTTGTAAGATAATACGAAGCTATCATTCCAAGAACCAAAAAAGCAATTACCAAACGCTGCAGGCTAGACTGAAACGTAATTAAGTCAAGACCTGAAATATTACTGAAATTTGTATTTAGAAAAAATATAGAATAAATCGCTATACCCAATGTAGAAGCAGCCACCAAAAGACTCATAGTCAGTGCTATAGTGCTACCTATATTTGTTTTTTTTCGAAAATCAAACTTCATCTTTATCTGCACCGCTTTCTGTCTCTTGATCTATTTGACTTGATACATCTGATGATGCTTCTGAAATATCATTTTTAATATCATTCATAAATAAATTATTATAAGATATAACACGTCTTTTTCTTGGTTTGTCAAGAATCATACCCATAACCCAGCCCAAAGCTCCCATAATCAAACTCGCAGGGATGATTTTTTCTAAAGTAGAAACCACTGTATAATAATCAATAGACATATTTTCCATCAAAGAAACGCCTCCCATTATCAAAATGGAAAAACTTACAAATATTGCTGCTAAACGTTTTCTTTGCGGAATATTTTTTGCCATATTATCTATTCAATATCTCCAAATTTCTTCTCATGCAAAACTGCGACAGTGTCATTTTATCAAGATTGGAAAGATTTTTAAATCGTCCTGATACTGTAAAAGAATTCTCACCGCTTTTTTCAATCCTAATCGGCTCGAATGAAATGTCCAGAACATTGCTCATCAATTCAAGATTGGATGAGTAACTCTCATTTATGTCTAAAGCCACTGAAGATTCTATTTTCATCCCCCCTGCTGACAAATCCTTCGTCTTCACCTCAAATATTTTATCATCTGTTTTGAAAACCAAATCTTTTTCCAATTGTATTCTGGTGAAAGCACGTCTTTGCAAGAATCTATGAGTTCTTGGCATCAAAACAACTATTTTATTTTCTTCTATCTTTAAAACGCTTGTACTAAAAAACAACGTTCCATTTTTTGTATGAGAATAAAACTCGATTATCTGCTTTGGAATAATTCCATCAGGTTTGGATACAAGCTCTAAAATAAAATACTGCGATTTAATTTCTACAACCTTACCCTTATTTGAATATTGTAAATCTCTTGGTACAACACTTAAAATCTGCTCTTTTTCCAATAATTCATTCATCAGTGAATCCTTTCAAATTTATACTGCATTAGCTGCAGAAACCTTTACAACACCAAGCGATCTGGCTTTTGTGTTTTGAGTAATTTCATTATACGACATAACCGTAATCTGCGGATAAGTTCTTTCAATCAATCTTCTGAATGCAAGTCTTATTGGAGAAGAACACAAAAGAACAGGCTGACTTCCAGATGAAGAAATCGCTTTTTCTAATTCATAATTCAAACTATCCAAAAGTCTTCTTGTAAAATCAGGATCAAGTGTCAAATTCTGTCCGTCTGGACTTACCCCTTGCGCGATTATATTTTCCACATCAGGTGACAATGTAATCGCCAAAAGCTCCCCACTATCCGCCAAATTTTGCTTACATATAGTTCTTGCAAGAGCCTTTCTTGTCTGCTCAGTCAAATAATCAGGGTTTTTGTTGCTTTTGATTTGAATACTCAAAGTTTCCAGTATAGATTTTAAATCTCTAACAGGAACTCTCTCACGCAACAAATTTTGCATAACTTGCTGAACATCAGAAACGCTCAATTCTTTCATCAAATCAGAAACATAATCATCTGAAACTTCCTTCTTCAAATTGTCAAGAAGCTGTTGAACATCTGCCCTTGATAAAATTTCGGATGCGTTTTTCTTTATAATTTCAGTCAAGTGAGTTGAAACAACAGCAGAAGGACTTACAACAGTATAACCATAAGTTTCTGCATAATCCTTATCCTTTTCTTCAATCCACAACGCAGGCAGACCAAAAGCAGGCTCTATAGCTTTTATACCTTTTAAGTCTTTACCGTCATGAACACCTGATGCATTCATAGCAAGGCTTCTTTCAGGATAAACTTCACCGGATTCTATCGGAACGCCTTTTAACTTAATTTGATATGTATTAGGCGAAAGCTGCAAATTATCCCTAACCCTAATGGATGGAAGGACAATCCCCAATTCAAGAGCTGTTTGTCTTCTAATTTGGGCAATTCTTTCAAGCAAATCCCCACCTTGTTCTATATTAAGCAAAGGAACAAGCCTGTAACCAACTTCAATTTCAATTGTTTCAACAGAAAGAAGCTCCAAAACACTTTCTCTTGTAGCTTTCTTTTTTCTCTTACCCATTTTTTCCATTTTGGCGGTTTCGTCTTTAACTTTTTTATCTTCTTCTTCTTTCTTTTTCTTTTCGTTATATTTGAAATAAGCGACAGAAGCCGATATCATACCGATAGTCATAAACGGAACTGTCGGCATGCCCGGAATCATACCCATAAAACATAAAAGACCTGCTACAACGCCCAACACTCTCGGATCTGAAAACATTTCTTTTTGAATGTCTTCACTCAATGAAGCATCTTGACCGGATGCACGAGAAATTATCAAACCTGTCGCTGTTGATATCAAAAGTGCAGGGATTTGAGAAACCAAACCATCTCCGACTGTCAATATTGTATAAGTAGAAAGCGCTGTCATTGCATTCATTTTAAGCTGAACCATACCTATAACAAAACCGCCAATGATGTTTATTACGGTAATTACAATCCCTGCGGTAGCATCACCTTTTACAAACTTGGAAGCACCATCCATAGTACCGTAGAAGTTTGTTTCTCTTTCAATTTTTCTTCTTCTTTCCTTGGCTCCTTCTTCTGTAATCAAGCCAGAATTTAAATCCGCGTCAATACTCAACTGTTTACCTGGCATACTATCCAAAGTAAATCTTGCAGAAACTTCAGCTACACGTGTTGCACCGCCAGTGATTACCATAAAGTTGATTAAGACTAGAATAGTAAATATTACAAAACCTACGACATAGTTTCCGCCAACAACGAATTCTCCGAATGAATGGATAACGTTTCCGGCCTCCCCATACAACAAAATCAATCTTGTAGAACTTACGTTCAAACCTAATCTGAACAAAGTTGCGATAAGCAAAATCGTAGGAAAAGTTGAATATTCCAAAGGCTCTTTTGTGTATAAACAGACCAATAGAACTATAATAGAAAATGCAATATTAACAGTCAGCAAAATATCCAGTATTGCAGGTGGAATTGGCAATACCATCATTGCAACGATAGTAACGAGACCCACCGCCAAAACAATATCATTATTTTTAAGTAAAAATGCCAGCTTATTTAAATCCACTTTTTACTTATTTACCTCCACCCTTGTTTTTGTTGTAAACGTAAGCTAAAACTTCCGCAACTGCAACAAACATATCTGATGGTATTATACCATCAATTGGAACTAATTTGTATAGCGCTCTTGCAAGTGGCGGATTTTCTACTATCGGAATGTTGTT
>JAEWYI010000012.1 GCA_023395735.1 Cyanobacteria bacterium OH_SFB_17 | reverse complement strand
TACTTCAGAGGCTTATTGGCGAAATAAATCCAATCTTTGTGGAACTCTTGGGTCTACTGATATGCCTGAAAATACTTATGGACAATGTATTCCTCGGATAATGGAAGAAGGCTGGGAGATGAATTATTAGTCGATAAAGATGCTCTTTTAACGGATTTTAACATTTTTAAAATAAAGTTTTATAACACAAAATTAAATAAATATCCTGTGCAGATTATTGCAACAGTTAAAATGCCTACAAATATAGCCAACAATTGCGGTCTAAGAACTTTTCTTAAAATTATCATTTCAGGTAGTGATAATGCTGTAACTGCCATTGTAAATGCTAGGACGGTTCCAACTGGCAAACCTTGTTTTACTAAAACTTCTGTTATCGGTAAAACTCCTGCTACATTGGCATAAAGAGGAACCCCGATTAATACTGCTAAAGGTACGGCAAAAGGATTTTGTGCCCCAGCGTATTTTACAAGTAAGCCGGTAGGTACAAATCCGTGAATAAAAGCACCTATTCCTACCCCAATTATAATGTATGGATAAACTTTTTTAAAAATATCAAAAGCACTCACTTTGGCATCATCCAATCTGCATTGCAGAGTTAAAGTATTGCTCTCGGTATGGCAGCTTGCAATTTTTGTTTCGTAAACAAAAGATTCCACAAATTTTTCAAGATTCAATGTTCCTATTATCAGCCCCCCCGCAACGGCGACAAACAAGCCTGATAAAATATAAACAAGCGCAACTTTTATTCCAAATAATCCCCAAAGAAGAACCAGAGCAACTTCATTTATCATTGGGGCCGAAATAAGGTAAGAAAACGTTACCCCTAAAGGGATTCCTGCTTCAACAAATCCTATAAACAATGGACAAGCTGAGCAAGAACAAAATGGAGTTACTATACCAAGACATGCCGCAAGAATATTCCCAACACCTAAAGGCAAGCCTATTAAGTGCTTTTTCGTTTTCTCCGGAGTAAAAAAGCTTTTTATAAAACCAACTGCGAAACTGATTAATAATAATAGAATAAATATTTTGATTGTATCATAAATGAAAAACTGCAAACTATCTCCCAAGTGCGAGTGCTGTTTTATTTTAAGAATATTGTAAACTACAATATTTGATAATAATTCAACCGGTTTAAATAAATCAATCATTTTTTATATCCTTATACGAAACTATTGTGATTTCGCCTTTCTTAACTTTTTCTGTAAATACTAATATTTTGTTTTATCGGCTTACTAAGCTTAATGCATTCGCTGATTTTTGCGTTGTATCTCTTTTGTATTAAGACTGCTCTCTCGCATCTGTTTTGCTTGTTTATTTTTTAGCAAGGGATTTTTCCACAAGTTCTTTTTGCTGATTAAGATTTTCCTCAATTATATTATCCAAACAACAAAAGAATTCGTTTATACAGCAAAGATTCAATCTGTAATACACATTCAATCCTTCTTTTCTGTCCTTTATAAGTCCATTTGTTTTTAGTATGCCAAGATTTTTTGAAATATTTGATTGCTCTTCTTGTAATTGTTCTACAATCTCGCAAACACATTTTTCGCCGTTTCTTAAACAATCAATTATCATCAATCTTACAGGATTTGCAAGCGCCTTGATCACATTAGTTTTTAGTTTATAAAATTCTTTATTCATTTTAATCCCTCAATACGATATTATCTATATGACTATATTGCAATTTTATCATATAGTTGCTAAAATGCAATTGTTAAATCAGATAGTAAGTCAGGTGAGTTGATGGATAAAATCACAAATAGACTAAATTTTATTGATAAATACCTTACAGTTTGGATATTTGCAGCCATGCTTTTGGGCGTTTCTATTGGTTACTTTTTCCCATTCACGCAAGGGTTTATAAATAAATTTCAAATTGGGACAACAAATATCCCGATAGCGATAGGTTTAATTTTGATGATGTATCCTCCGCTTGCTAAAGTAAGATATGAAAGTCTTCATAGGATATTTGAAAACAAAAAAATCATAGGACTTTCATTGTTTTTGAATTGGATTTTAGGTCCTGTTGTTATGTTTCTTTTGGCAATACTGTTTTTGCATAATTTTCCTGAATATATGACAGGTCTGATTTTGGTAGGGATTGCTCGTTGTATTGCAATGGTTGTAGTGTGGAATACATTAGCAGATGGTGACACTGAATATGTAGCAGGATTGGTTGCATTGAACAGTATTTTTCAATTATTGTTTTATAGTGCTTATGCTTGGGTATTCGTTACTATTTTGCCTAAGTTTTTTGGTTTGAGTGGAGCGGTCGTTAATGTAAATCCGGTAGTGATAGCCCAAACAGTAGCAATATATTTGGGGATTCCATTCACTGCAGGTTTTATTTCAAGATATACATTGATAAAAGCAAAGGGTGAAAACTGGTACAAGACAAAATTTTTGCCTAAAATTAGTCCTATGACCTTTATTGCTTTGTTGTTTACAATTGTTGTAATGTTCAGCTTAAAAGGAAATTTGATAGTACAAATACCTATGGATGTAATCAGGGTTGCAATTCCTCTGTTGTGCTATTTTGTATTTATGTTCTTGCTTAGCTTTTTCTTAGCTAAAAAAATTGGTGCCGACTATCCTAAAAGCGTTTCATTATCTTTTACTTCTGCAAGTAACGACTTTGAACTTGCGATAGCTGTGGCTGTTGCCGTCTTTGGGATTGGGTCAGGAGTTGCGTTTGCAACTGTTATTGGCCCTTTGGTTGAGGTGCCGGTGTTGATTAGTCTTGTAAATTTATCGTTGTGGTTTAAAGAGAGATATTATAAAGGAGAATAAAAAATGAAAAAAATTCAAATCTTAGGAACAGGTTGCAAAAAGTGTAATGAATTAGCGGATAAAGTTAAAGCTGTAGCTGATTCACAGGGTATCGAGTACGAATTTGAAAAAGTGACCGATATTGCAAAAATTGTTTCATTTGGAGTTATGACAACGCCGGCTTTGGCTGTTGATGGGGTTGTAAAACTTTCTGGCAAAATTCCTTCAGATAAAGAAATAAAGGAGTTATTATGAGACAAGCAAGCAGAGGTACGAGCATAGTTAAAGTGAGCAACAATAATCTAAAATCACACTTTTCGATTTTGTTGAAAGCGTTGCCGTTTAGTGTAAGCATAGTTCAAACGAGCAAAATCTTTTTATTAATTCTGACAATTTTTATCGGTTTTTCAAATGCTGTTTTTGCAGCAGATAAGATTAATGTTTATTATTTTTATGGCAAACCTCGTTGTGCAACCTGTATGAAAATTGAGAAATATACTCAAGGTGCTGTTGTATCAATCAATGATAAAAGTATTATCTACAAAAGTATCGATATGGAAAACCCTGAAAACGCTCCTAGCGTGAAAAAATATAATTTATTTACAAAATCAGTAATTATTTCAAAAACAAACAACGGAAAAGAAAAATGGAAAAATCTTGATAAAATTTGGTTAAAAGTAGGAAACGAACAAGAGTTCAAAAAATATGTTACTAGTGAAATAAAAAATTTTAAAGGAGCAAAATAATGCTGGTTGCTATATTTTCAGCACTTTGGTTAGGAGTATTGACTGCAATTAGCCCTTGTCCTTTGGCAACAAATATTGCTGCAATATCATTTATTTCAAAGAACATTGAATGTCCTTATAAAACTGTTTTAGCAGGTCTTTTGTATGTGATCGGGCGAGTAATAACTTATGTGGCTTTGGGATTTATTGTAGTAGGAGGTCTTCTAGCTATACCAAATATAGCAAATTTTCTTCAACATTCAATAAATAAATTCATCGGGCCAATATTGATAATTGTTGGTTTGATTTTGTTAAATGTAATAAGATTGAATTTTACTTTTGGTGTCAATCATGACAAATTTCAGAAATTTGCAGAGACATCAAATTTCTTGGGAGCATTTATGCTTGGTGTTGTTTTTGCTCTTTCTTTTTGTCCGGTTTCTGCTGCATTATTTTTTGGAAGTTTAACATCATTAGCTGTTGAATACAATTCAAGACTAATGATTCCAGGTATGTATGGGCTGGGAACAGGCATGCCAGTGGTTATTTTTGCAATTATCATTGCTTTTTCTATGCACAAGCTTAGTGAAATTTACAATAATGTGGTCAAATTTGAGATTTGGTTTAGAAGAATAACCGGTATTATTTTTATTATTTCCGGAATTTATTTTATAGTAACTCACTACATCTGGGGATAAATGTTTTAATAATTACAAATAGATTTTTTGTCTATAAGAAGGGAGATATTATGAATTGTTCAAGACAAATTGTTATATGGTTAATGGTAGTTTTTGCATTGACAGGTGTATACTTTTTACGTACGGAGCCATATTTTCCGCTGTGGGCAAAGTTTTCAAAGAATAACGGACCAATAAAAGTTTTAGATACAAACAGTTCTCTTGGTAGATATTCTACTTATACAAAACTAATTGGACTTCAAGATTTAGCTAAAATTCATGGGCATTTGTGTGATGGATTGGTCATTTCTTTTATTGAATTAAATACGGTTTTTAAGAAGTTATTTCCTAACGGAATTGTTGACAGAACTGATTTGAGAATAGTATCTAAAAACGGACCTTGCTGGGTTGATGCCTCAAGTATGCTTACAGGTGCAAGAATAAATTTTGGAACTTTAAGTGTTGATAAAAGTGTAGGAAACGGTTTTATTGTTCAACGAATTTCTACAGGTGAGACTTATCAGGTAAAATTAAAAGAAGGGGTATTCCCAGAAGATTTAGCAAAATTGGAGACAAAAATTAAGTCTGAATCTAAAAAAGGCAAAAAAGTTTCAGATTCTGATATAAAACAATTGGAAACTCTAGCCAATAAATTATCTGAGAAAATTTTAAACTCTAATACGGATGAAATTATAGAAATAAAAAAATTGGATAATTACAAATTCAAACAAAATATTGAGATTGGAATAAGAACAGATATTTTAAATAAATAATAGTGTTTTTTTAGAATAAATTATAAAATTCTTTTTGCATTGTAACGATTTTTAAAGTTATTCCGCACGAAGTAGCAAAATAAGTCTTTTAGACGATTTATATACACATGCGCTCATGTAAACTATAATATATTGGCGACAAACAAGGGATATTAATTTAAAAAAAAGGAAAGAGCAAGTGGTAGATAATCGTTCAGCAGGATTTTTCGGAATCGGCGGCGCTTTTAATTTCAAAAGCGGCGACATTTCTGGCACTGCCGCTAAAACTCAAGATGATAAAATGGGGCAAGGGACCGAATACTTCGCGATGGAACAAGGTGAAGAAGAACAGCAACTAAACTCTGCTCCATACGTAGATCGTAGCGCCCAATTAAGAGCCACACTAAATTCCTTGGCAATGATGAACGTCGCAAATGTTCTCAATGAAAAAAAACGCATGGAAATTTTAAAAGAAATTTCTGATGAAGAAGAGACAAAAGACGAAATCCTCGCAAAAGAAGATTTGGATGAAGAATTTTTAGACGATTTTGATACAGACTCAAACGAAACAGAGGAAGAATACTACTAACCTTTGCGTGCATGCTTGTCACAATTCTTAATTCGTGCTTGATTTTCTATTTTTTTTCAAATAGAATAGATATACGCTGAAATTTAAATGGGAAAGGAATGAAAAAATGAACCCTATAATTGAAAACATCGAAAAAGAATATTTGAATAAAGAGCTTCCTGAACTAAATCCTGGAGACACTGTTAAAGTTTTCGTTAGAATTATCGAAGGAAACAAAGAAAGAACTCAGGCTTTTGAAGGAACTATCATCAAAAAACACGGAAGCGGTTCTAACAAAACTATTACTGTTAGAAAAATTTTCCAAGGTGTTGGTGTAGAAAGAGTTTTTGCTATCTACTCTCCAAGAGTTGAAAAAATCAACATCGTAAAACGTGGTGATGTAAGACGTTCTAAACTTTACTACCTAAGAGCTCTTTCTGGTAAAGCTACAAGAATTAAAGAAAAAATCGAAAAAAGAGGTTAATTTCTTTAGATTTTTTTTCAAATGTACCTGATTTTTTTCATCGAAAAAACATTAGGTACATTTGTTTAATGTTACAAACAAAACAGTGGAGACGATAATGGAAGAAAATAAAGATAATAAGGTTTTTCAAAATCACATTCACTGGTATCCAGGCCACATCGCAAAAGCCGAGCGCGCCTTAAAAGAAAAAATTAATCTTGTTGATATGGTGATAGAAGTACTTGATGCAAGAATCCCTGCCAGCAGTTGTTACGGAAATATTGAATCGTTATTGGGCGAAAAACCACGCCTGATTTTGCTTAACAAAGCAGATTTAGTCCTTGAAACTGAATTAAAAAATTGGATTAGTCTTTTGGAAGAAAAGTTTTCATGTCCTGTTTTAACAACAGATGCAAAAAATTCCAAAGATTTAAATAAAATTGTTGCAAAAGCGGTTGAATTGAGTGAACCGAAAATTCAGGCGCTTATGAAGAAGGGCCTGCTTCGCAGGCCCGCACGTGCTATGGTTGTGGGTATGCCAAACGTAGGTAAATCAAGCATAATAAATAAATTAACTAAAACATCAAAAACAAAAGTGGGAGCAAAAGCAGGAGTTACGCGCCAACAACAGTGGGTAAAAGTCAATCCTAAACTTGATTTGCTCGATACACCGGGGATTATTCCGATGAAACAAGATGACCAACTAAGAGCGCAGAAATTGACGTTTGTAAATTCGGTATCTGAAAACGCCTATGAAACAGAACAAGCAGCGATTGAACTGTTAAAAATTCTTGAAGAAAAGTACGAAACAAAAGTGCGTGAGCATTACGGACTTTCTGATGAAATTGAATTATCTGTAGAAAATATTGCAAGGACTAGAAATTGGATTGTCAAAGGTGCTCAGCCTGATATCGAGAGAACTGCAAAATTTATTTTGCTTGATTTTAGAGAAGGCCGTATGGGCAAATTCATTTTAGATTAAACTCTGAATTTATGAACAGGAGCTATCATTTTGGAAATAAAAAATGAGTTATTTAATTTTGATAAAAATTTTGTAGAAAATTATTTGGATTCAAATTCTGACTTTCAAGCAGGAGTTAATTTTTTAATAGGTACAGATGAGGCGGGAAGAGGCCCTGGAGCAGGTGGAGTTTTTGCAAGTGCGGTTTATTTCCCTAATCCTACTTTTGATTTGATAGGAAAGCTCTCTGGGCTAAATGATTCTAAAAAATTATCAAAAGCAAAGCGTGAAGAACTTTATGAGATTATTGTCCAAAACTCTATCAACTCAACTGTTTGTATTGAAGTCGCAGAGATAGAAAAGATTAACATACTAAACGCATCTTTAAAGGCGATGAAGCTTGCCTGCAATAATGTTATTTCTGATTTAAACTTTCAAGGAAAAGAATTAAATGCAAAAACAGTATTCGTGCTTGTTGACGGAAACAAATTAATCAAAGATTTTGCGCCCAGTATTGAATCTTTGCATACTCAAAAAGACGTGAAAAATTCAAATCAAATCTTTCAAAAGTACATTATTAAAGGCGACAGCAAATCTGCAAGCATAGCGGCAGCGAGTATTTTGGCTAAAGTTACCCGTGATCGATATATGCAAGAATTAGACAAAAAATTTCCGCAATACGGTTGGGCAAAAAATGCAGGATATCTTACCAAAACTCATCTCGATGCAATTGACCAATACGGACTTACCCCGATTCATAGAAAAAGTTTTTTAAAGAAGCATTTTGAAAAACAGTTAAACTTATTTTAAAAAAATTCATTGTTAATATATTTTATTCCTGATAAAATTAAGATATGAAAAATTTATCAATAGAATTTGTACCAAAAATTGAGCCTGATAGTCTAGAAATTTTGTCTTTGATTTACACTCCGGGGGTTGGGCACGCGTGCATGAAAATCAAAGAAAATGACGGGCTTTCTTATATGTATACAAACAGAGAAAACTCTGTTGCGGTGCTATCTTTCGAGTATCAAAAGTCTCTAGAGCGTGCTATTTTTCTCAAAAGCACACTTAATATCGATGCATATCCCTTTGAAATTGAGGTTGGAAATGATTGTACTGAAGATATCATTAAATTGATTGTTGAAAATATTTATCCAAATTTTTGTGGAATAGATTTAACTTTAATTGAAAAACAAGTTTCGGATATAAACTTTAATATTAATATTCCGGTTTTGAAAAAAAATGGGCCTGATATCAAAGATTATTTTAAACCTTTTTCTAAAAATATTTTTATGTTTTCTATGGACAAACTTGAAGGTAATTTTGAAGAAAAAGCTTTATCATTGAGAGAAAAAGCGGGCGGTGTTATTGAAACAAGACTTTCAACAGAACCCTATAAACACAAACCTGTCGCAATTCTTTCCGACGGCTCTGCTGTGCTGGGTTTTGGGAACATCGGAGCAGAAGCCGGACTTCCTGTTATGGAAGGCAAGGCCGTTTTATTCAAATCACTTGGGGGCGTTGATGCGATTGCGCTTTGCGTAAAAACTCAAGAAACAGAAGAAATAATAAAAATTGCACAATGTTTAAAAAATTCGTTTTCAGGAATAAATCTTGAAGACATTTCTGCGCCAAGGTGTTTTGAGATAGAAGAAAAATTAATAAATTCACTCGATATTCCAGTCTGCCATGATGATCAACACGGTACAGCAATAGTTGTCTTGGCGGCGTTGTTAAATTCGTTGACATTGGCTAAAAAATCAATAGCTGACATTAAGATAATAATATCTGGTGCAGGAGCGGCCGCACAAGCTGTTTCAAAGCTTATTATGGCTGCAGGGGCTATCAATATCATCCACTCAGACAAAAACGGTGCTGTATACAAGACAAGACCGGAAAATAACGAAAACTTGGAAGCGCTTGCAAATATAACAAACAAATCAAACCTTAAAGGTTCGCTTGAAGATATAATAGAACAGGCCGATGTTTTTATAGGGCTTTCTGCCGCAAACGTTCTTAGACCAAGCTTTGTAAAAAAGATGGCTGAAAACCCAATAATATTTGCTCTTGCAAACCCAACCCCAGAAATTATGCCTGATATAGCAAAAGATGCAGGGGCGTTTATCATAGCCACAGGAAGAAGCGATTACAATAATCAAATAAACAATTCACTTGCTTTCCCCGGGCTTTTTAGAGGGCTCTTAGACAACGGAATTAACAAAGTCACTGAAGATATCAAGATAGAATGTGCAATTGCTATTGCATCACTTGTTAAAGATGACGAATTGACGACAGAAAACATATTGCCAAACGCGCTTTCTCCAAAAGTTGTAGAAGTTATCGCTCAAAGACTAAGCTATTAATTTTGACTAACAAAAATAAGCCAAGCACATTATTTTGCTGCCGAACAACAAAATTCCCATTGCTATGCTTATGAAAGTTGCTATCATAACAGATCCTGCAGCGATATCCTTTGCCATCCCAACAAGTTTTGAATAACGGTTGTGAAAAACCGCATCCAGCGTAAATTCAATAGCGGAATTTACCATTTCTGCAATAATTACAATCGCAATCGCCACTAATAAAAGACAAAACTCAATCGGTGTGAATCTTAGTACAATTGCACTCGTTGTAACAACAAGCGCGATAATAAAGTGAATTCTGATGTTTCGCTCACTTTTAAGCGCCAATCTGATTCCTTTAAATGAATTTCTAAAAGTTCCGGAAAAGCCCGGTGCCTTGTATTTCGTCATCTTAACCCCAAACTTCATAATAACACCCCAAGTGCAGAATTCTGCGCTTGTATAATAAAATTATAGTCCTCTTCTGTTTGATGGTCAAATCCGAGAAGATGCATAATTCCATGGCTTATTAAAAAATTGAGCTCTTGGGTGAATGTTTTACCGTTTTCTTGAGCATTTTTTTCAACCTTATCAAGCGAGATAATGATTTCGCCTAAATTTATTTCGCCGTCAAAAACAAATTTATCCTCGCTATCCGCAAAAATAGAAAATGTTATTATATCGGCTTCATAGTCCTTGAATCTATATTCTTTATTTATTTCGTGAGTTTTTTTGCTGTCACAAAATAAAATATCAAATGAGAGGCAGTCAAAATCGAATTTTGCCAAACACGAAGACGAAAATATTTTTTCATCTTTAAGATAAAATGATGTAATTTTCTTTGCTGCATCAATCGCAGCTTTTTCGTCCAAAGCTTTTTCTTCGTGAATATTTTCTGTAAAAATATTTATTTCAGTCATTAATTTTCACTGTCTTTATCGTTTTTTTGAGGATTTTGTGAGTCCTCAAGTTTTTTAATTTTCTCATCCAATTCTTTGTCAATAACTTGACTTGGTAAGCTGATTTTTGTTTTATCAAATTCATGGACAATATCTTCATGGTATCTGATTCTATTGTGTTGCATCCCTCTTAAAATTCTATTAAAAGTAGTTGCGATTGTTTTAATGTCTTTTAGTGTAAGCGGGCTGTCAGAAAGCTGGCCGTCATTAAGTCTTTCGATAATAATTTTATCTATAATCTGCTCGATTTCAGCGTTTGTAGGAACCTTAAGCGAACGTACAGCGGATTCAACAGCATCAGCAATCATCAATATAGCTGTTTCTTTCATATTTGGCTTAGGACCTGTGTATCTAAACTGCTCTTCTTTAACATTTTCGGCACCTTCTTCAGCCAAAGCTTGTGAATAGAAATAACTTGCCAAGCCTTCTCCGTGGTGTTGAAGAATGAAATTATAAATGATTGGAGGTAGTCCGTACTCTTTTGCAAGCTCAAAACCATCTTTTGGGTGGGCTGTAATAACCATTTTGCTTAATCTTGGATTAAGCTTTGTATGAGGGTTTTCGATTCCGAAGTATGATTGGTTTTCAACAAAGAAAAGTGGTCTTTTCAACTTACCGATATCATGATAAAAAGCTCCAACTCTTGCTAATATTGGATTTGCTCCAACGGCCTCAGCCGCAGCTTCGCACAAGTTTGACACCATCAAACTGTGGTGATATGTGCCAGGGGCTTCAAACTGCAAACGTTTTAATAATGGTTGATTGTGGTCTGCAAGCTCTGCTAAGCCGAACGGAGTTATGATTTTGAATGCACTTTCCAAAATCGGTAACAAGCCTAATGCAATAACCCCACTCAATAAGCCGTTTAAAAACATCATCACTGTATCATTTATTATCAAGAAATTATCAACCTCAATAAGACATTTTTCAAGAGAATACACCGTAAGAATTATGATTACTGCAAAAATTGCTATTTCTATACCTGTTCTTATTATGTCAAACCTTCTGGTAAATTTAACTTTTGTGATGCAAATTGTAGAAACTAAATTTATTAAAATAAATGATCCCACAAATTGAATGTTATAACTCAACGAAATTGCAAAAACAGCGAGCAAAATCGAGGCTTCCATAAACGCTATTCTAGGGTTTGTAAAAATGGCCAGTATAATTATAAAAGCTGGAAAAGGAAGCACATAAGGCGAAAATCCTGTCGGAATCAATATTGAGCAAACCGCAAAAACCAAAGCAAGAACTGCCGCAACAGTCATTTGATTAGATTCCACAATTCCTTTTTCAAACGCTTTTAAATATTGCAAGAATGCAAGCGTACCGATTGCAACAATGATAAAAATCCCGATATAGCCCTTATAACCTATTTCCAGTACATTATAACCTGCTTTTGCAAGCGCATCTTTTTTCAACTTTGTTACAGGCTCTCCTTCAAAAAGAATCTTGTCACCTTTTTCAAAGGTGACTTCATAAGGCTTCACCGAAGCCTGAGCGTTTCTTCTTGCAATGTCAGTAGCCGTTTCATCTATAACCAAGTTTGGAACAATAACTTGCTCTAAAAGCTCTGTTATTACCGTCATTTGGTTTTTAGGAACATTTGTCCCCATGCTTCTTCTTATTATCTTATTGATGTTATTTTTTTCAAAATCTTTCTCTGTAATCCCTATACTTAGGATGTTATTTAATGTTAGAGTTGCTTTATCAAAGATTTGCTGAAGATTTTTTTCACCGGTTTTGAGCAAATAATTTATTACATAATCTTTTTTATACCCTTCTCCAATATCAAACAAAAGCCCCATTTCTTCTCTTTTTTCAATATTTGGAGTATCTTTTTTTCTCATTTGCAAAATTGAACTTTGAAGCGTAACTAAATTGTTCTTAATAAAATCATCGTCTGCTGGCGCTAAAATAGGGTCAATTTTTTGAGAAATTTCTTTCCTGTGAAGTTCAGTTTTTTGAACATCAACAACAGTGATAGTTTTTTGAGCTATTATGTCCTTTTTGCTTATCCCGTTTTCAATAATGCTTTTGAAAAAAAAGTTTTGAGAAGACAAAATCGCACTCATAACTATTGTAAAAAGCAAAAAACTTAAAAAGTGTGTGACCTTTGAAGACGTAAAAAAATCTACTGCTATTTCGAAAGGTTTTATATTTTTCATAAAAAATCCTCATTATAATTGTTATTACTATTTTATAACGCATTAAAATAATTGCAATAGTTTGAATGGTTGAAGCCTATAAACCAATAGCTGTAAGAAATATAGCTAAAGTTGCGAATTTAACGGTTATCGTTTTTGATTTTCTTCTCTAAAACTTCTGCAAACGGAATGATTGGAACCATCTTGTAACCACAATCTTCGGGGATAGTTCCACCCATTTTAAATAGTTCTTCTTGAGGATAGCGTCTGCAAATGCCAGGTCTGTTTTTGTGAATTTTACACAAATTAGTTTTTTCATCCAGATTAGAGCAAGAAAAAACTAAACCTATTTCATCTTTATCAACAACAGTTAGATAAGTGTAAAAGGGATGAAGCATCTTTAATTTATCGAATTCTTTTTCATCTTTTATTACGTGCCGGCTGGTTTGAACATAAATTTTCTGGCAACATTTTCCGCAACCCAAACATTTTCCTACTCGATAATATTTACGGCCCAAGATTTTTGAATAAACGAATTTTTTTATTTTTTTAATCATAAGCCTCAGCTTCCATCTTCTCGCATTGAGAATATTTGGCTCTTGCTTTTGTAAATTCTAGATATTGCGGCGAAGAAAGCTTCATTATCCTTAAAAAATAAGGCTTTGCTTGTGAAAATTTGCCTTGTGCTATCAGGTTATTTCCTTTTTCAAAACAGGTTTCAATTATACTAAGCTCCGGATTGAGGTATGTTTCCAATTTTTTTATAACTTCTTTGTATTCGTGCTGAACCTCGGGTTTTAATATAGAATAATTTTTAAACTCATCAATTGCTTCAAAATATTCGCTGCTGGCAAGGTGTTCTTGCGCCTTTTGAAGATGAGATTCCACTACTTTGGGATTTTCATTTAAGTAAGGCTTGATTTTTAACAGTCTTCTGTTTGCTTTGTAATATTCATCCTTGTCCCCGATTACATAGTTCATGTAACGATAATAATAGCAATATGCGTAATCAAATTCCTTCATCAAATCATAAGATATTGCTAAATTTGAATAAATTTTATCATAATTTGGATCAAGGTGGGATGCGATTTTCCAATATTTTATTGCAAGCTCAAGGTTTTTGTCAGTAAAAAATATGCTGCCAAGATTTAAATTGGTCTTGGACAAATTCGGATAATTGGCTAAGGATTTGAAATAACACGCTGCGGCTTTTTTGTTGTTATCTTCTGATTGAAGCTGCGCACCTAGGGTAAGATATTGGTTTGCGACATTAAAACAATATGTGATTTTATTTTTAACTTTGTTATAATCTTCAGAAGACTTGTCCTCGCAATATTTTAGATATTTTTCAAAATATTTAATTGATTCAAATCTCATATTTTTCTTGTCAAAAGCAATTGCCAAATTAAGGTTTGTATTAGCATCTTCAGGTCTTGAGATAAGTGAGACCAGCCAATAAGAAATAGCTTTTTCAAGCTGGGAGTGTTTATAATAAAGGTTTCCGATATTTGTATAAGCTTTCGAATTTTTTGAATCCAAGTTTATGGCTCTATTCCAATAGTTCATAGCCTCAGGATAATTTTTAAGCATATAATAGCAGCTTCCAATGTCGACATAAAGCTCCGCGCTTGCGTTTGTATTAGAAGAATTCATTAAAACTTTCAGTGCCTCTGAATAATTGCCGACATAAAATTGTTTTTTGGCCGCATCCAAAGCACTGTCATCCAAGTTGCTGTTGTCTTGAAACAGAAATTCTTCTGAATCTTTTTTAATATCCATATCCATTGAGAAAAAGCCCTAAATTATAACCTAAAATGAAATATCTTCAAGAAATTTTGAATTATTAACAATACCTGAAAGCGATTCGTCTGACAAAGGGTCGGAAACGCCTTTGTTAAACAAGTTAGCAATTATTTCTTCATGCGACAAATCATCCGGATTTGACATTGCCAAAGCACTAAACTGCTTTACATCCTGTTCTTTTTGATAAAGATTAACAGCCTCGTTTGAAATAGCTGTCTCGTCAATAAAAAGATTTCTGTCAATATTTCGATACGGGTTGTTTATAGGATTTGTCGCAACACCGCTAACACTCAATTGATTATTCAACTGAGCGTTTTCAAGATTGTCGTTTAAATTAACTCCGTTTAACATATCCCCTCTTTTATTCCAACTTACACAAATACCTTAATTCATGTTTATTGCTTGATTACAATAGTATTATACTCATTTTTGAATAAGCATGTTATTATCCCCAAGGTTTAAATTTGTAGACCATATGGTCTATCTTATTTTTTATTTGCTAAATATTTATCTTTTTTATAAAATAAATATGATATAAATATAAAAGTGGATTATTAATCAATATTTCAAAATGAATTGAGCCGATAAAATCAAGAAAGTATAAATACAAAAATAGAATAAAGGCGGTGCAAAAATTTGTACTGTAAAGGTGGAAAAATGTTAGATATTAAATTAATTAGAGAAAACCCTGAAAAAATAAATGAATTGCTGAAAAGAAGAAACCCTAATCTTTCGATTGACGAAGTAATAAAAATTGACGCTGAAAGACGTTCAGTTCAAACAGAAGCTGATGAATTGAGAGCGAAAAGAAAAATTGAATCGCAACAAATCGGCGAATTAAAAAAACGCGGAGAAAATACTGATAAAATTCAAGAAGACGTTAGAAAAATCGGCGACGAAATAAAAATTCTTGAAGAAAAAGAAACTGAACTTGACGAAAAACAAAGAATAGCTCTTTTGCATATTCCAAATACGCCTGATGAAACAACACCAATCGGCAAATCAGAAGACGATAACATTATAGTTTCAGGCTTTGGAGAACCTACTGAAGCGAATTTTGAGCTCAAAGCTCACTGGGATATTTGTGAAGAAAAAGGATTGGTAGATTTTGAGAGAGGAGTTAAACTTTCTCAATCAAGATTTATTTTGTACAGAGGAAAAGGTGCTGCACTTGAAAGAGCCATCATAAACTTTTTCCTTTCTATTCACACTAGAGAACACGGATATGAAGAAATTCTTCCGCCAGTATTGGTGAATTCGAATGCAATGACAGGAACAGGACAGCTCCCGAAATTTGCAGAAGATATGTACAAATGTGAAAACGAAGACTTGTACCTTATCCCGACAGCTGAAGTTCCTGTTACAAATATTTATCAAGACGAAATCTTAAACGAAGATGACTTGCCTAAATTAATGACTGCATACACACCTTGTTTTAGGCGTGAAGCTGGATCAGCAGGAAAAGACACAAGAGGCTTAATTAGAGTTCACCAATTCAATAAAGTTGAACTTGTTAAGCTTACAACACCTGAACAAAGTCAAGAAGAACACTTGAAATTGACAAAAAATGCAGAAACTATCTTGGAACTTTTGGAGCTTCCATATAGAAGAGTAGAATTATGCACAGCTGACATTGGATTTTCCGCTAAAAAATGTTACGACCTTGAGGTTTATATGCCTTCTTACAACGGCTACAAAGAAATTTCAAGCTGCTCTAATTTTGGGGATTACCAAGCGCGCAGGGCAAATATAAGGTACAGAGAAAAATCAAGCGGAAAAACAAGATTCGTCCACACTATAAACGGCTCAGGTTTGGCTGTTGGTAGAACGTTTGCAGCGATTGTGGAAAACTTCCAACAAGAGGACGGAACAATAAAAATTCCGCGCGTATTGCAACCATTCACAGGATTTGAAACCATTTAAGCTCAAAGGGTAAGCCCTAACCTCCCCGGAACAACATTTTCGAAGGAATTAACCGGAAAGGAGGTGATAAAATGGAACGAGATGCATTAAAAAAAGTTCTAGGCCTACTAGAACTTTTAATTAAATTGATTTCGCTTTCAATTTAAGGGTCGAAGAATCGCTTTTAGTGAACCACCACTGGAAGCGATTTCCCTTATATTCATATTATAACATTTATTAAAAAAAATTCAACCCAAAAGCTTAAAACGTAATAAATTGCCACGCTTCTATATTTTTGCTATAATAGTGTAAAAGGCGGGAGTAGATTTTAGGCAAGAATTATATCTTGACAAAAGAAAGACAAAATGAATAAATTTCAATTTCCATTTGAACTGGATGAGTTTCAAAAAGAGGCATGTGAGCACATAGACAACGGCAAAAGCGTTGTGGTTTGCGCACCTACAGGAGCGGGTAAAACCGTCATTGCTCAACATGCAATACACAGAGCGCTTGAAAAAGGCCAAAGAATATTTTATACAACGCCTTTGAAAGCTCTTTCAAACCAAAAATTCGGCGATTTTTCTTCTAAATATGGAATAAATAATGTAGGTCTTTTAACAGGTGACACATCAATCAACAGAAACGCACAAATTGTCGTTATGACAACCGAAGTTTTTAGAAATATGCTCTATGGAACAAATTTTGGCTCAGTAACAGAAAATATGAAAGACGTAAAATACGTTGTGCTTGACGAAGTTCACTATATGAACGACGAGCAAAGGGGAACCGTTTGGGAAGAGAGTATAATTTATTGTCCGACTAATATTCAAATAGTTGCACTTTCTGCAACGGTGGCAAACGCAGCGCAGCTAACCGATTGGATTAACACTGTTCATTCAAGAACAGAGCTTATAAACACAGATTTTAGACCTGTACCTTTAAGGTTTTATTACTTTGACAGCTCGCAGCCAACGACAGTTCTTCCGCTTTTGACACCAAGCGGTCAGCTTAATTCAAAAATCAAGCCTGAAAAACGACAATTCCACAGGCGCGGAAAACTTCCGCAAAGAAGTGTAGTAAAAGATGTAGTGAGAGCGCTTCATGAAAAAGAAATGCTTCCTGCAATCTATTTTACTTTTTCCAGAAAAAAATGCGATGAGCAAATGGAGAAATGCGCCTCTCTAGAGCTCATAACACCTAAAGAAAGAGCTAAAATAAAAGAAATAGTTGATGAATATTTGTCTGAAAATATTTATTTATACAATAACAAACACATTGAATATGTCCTTCAAGGCGTAGCATCTCACCACGCAGGGCTTTTGCCGGGCTGGAAGGTTCTGATTGAAAAATTATTTCAAGAAGGTTTAATAAAAGTAGTTTTTGCAACTGAAACATTGGCAGCTGGAATAAACATGCCAGCTCGCTCTACAGTTATAAGCTCAATCAGCAAAAGAACCGACGCTGGCCACAGAATGTTGACAGCGAGTGAATTTTTGCAAATGTCCGGACGTGCGGGAAGACGAGGAATGGATGAAGTCGGCTATGTAACGGTAGTCGGAACCTCTTTTCAAACCCCAGAGGATGTCGCAGAACTTGTATTAAGCGATGCAAACCCACTTGAGAGCAGATTTTCACCTGGATATTCAATGGTGTTGAATATACTTCAAAGATTCACTCTAGATGAAGCAAAAGAGCTTATTCTAAAAAGTTTTGGCTATTATTCTTCAACTTCCAGATTAGCGCCGTTTTTGAAACAGCAAGAAGAAAATCAAAAAATGATTGACTCTTGTTCAAATTTCGTTTGCCCTAGCAAATTAACTACAGAAACGTTGTATGATTACAATAAACTTCGCTCGATTTATGTAGAAAGAAGAAAAATTTTCAAAACGATTCAAAAGCAGGAAAAAAGCAAAAAAAGGCCGCTTACTCCTGAAGCTGTTGAATTTGGACGAAAAAATAAAGAAATGCTCGATAAACTTCACGCGTTTGATTGTGATTTTTGTAAATTATTCAAAAAACACATGAAAGAACTTGAAGTGCTCGAAAGATACACAACAAAGCAAAAGAAATTAGAAAAACAAATAGAAGCTGAAAAAGATATTTTCTGGAACAGATTTTTGGCTCACAGAAAAGTTTTGACAGAACTTGATTATTTAAAAGATGATTATCCGACACAAAAAGGGGTTATGACCTCTCAAATAAGAGCCGAAAATGAATTGTTTATCTCCGAAATAATTCTCTCGCACACACTTGAGAATCTATCTCCAGCAGAATTAGCTGCCGTTGTTTGCGCAATCACGACAGAAGATTTGAGAGCTGAAATTTATCCACAAGTTCCAATTTCACCGACAACGAGAAAAACTTTAAACACAATAAAAAATATTAAAAGAAGAATAGAGAAAACTCAAAACGAAAACAACATTGACACACCAATGTATATTAACTCATACTATTCTGCGATGATAGAAATGTGGGTTAACGGAGCAGAATGGGAAGATATTATGTCTCAGGTAGAAATGGGAGAAGGTGACGTTGTAAGAATATTTAAGCGGACAGTTGATGTATTAAGACAATTCTGCGTAATCTCAGATGTGCCAGAAGCGCTTGTGTTTACAGCCAGAGAAGCAATCGATGGAATACTTAGAGAGCCAATCGACGTAGATTAATTTCAAGGAGTAAAAGTGGCAAAGATAAAACAAAACAGTGTAAAGCCTGAAAATATTTTTATCCTTTTTGCGCTTATATTTGGGATCTTACTAGTATTCTTAATTCCGCCGTTTCAAGTAGCCGATGAACCTAACCATTTTTTTAGAAGTTATCAAATTTCAACATTACAATTTATAGGTCATAAGAGAAAAGACATGTCAGGTGGATATATTCCAATTTCAATTAAAGAATTTCAAAAACCATATCTTAACCTTATAAAAAATACAGAAAACAAAATCTCTCCAAATTTTACACTAAAACAATTGAAAACAAACACTGATTACAAAAAATTGGAATTTACAGATTTTAGAAATACAGTTTTGTATTTTTCTGCGGCTTATACTCCTCAGGCAATTGGTATTGCTATATCAAGATACTTAAACGCAATGCCAATTTTCATTTTTTATACAGGAAGAATTTTAAACCTTTTATATTTTATCATCTTAACTTATATTGCAATTAAAAAAATACCAATATTTAAATGGGCACTTACATTACTGGCATTAATGCCTATGACTATTTATCAAGCATCTTCTTTATCTGTCGATGCATTCCTAAATTCAACGTGCTTTTTTTTAATTGCCTACATATTCAATTGTGCGTATTCTGACAGAAAAAGAATTAAAAAACTTGAACTGTTTAATATAGTATTTTTTTCAATTCTTGTTGTATTAACTAAACTTGCATATATATTTATTCCTTTTTTGTTTTTACTTATACCTAAAAACAAATTTAAAACAGGAGAAAATTATTATATTACATTTTTTACTATGTTTTTTTTAATAGTAGTCAGTGCTTTTTTGTGGGGAATTTCAATTCAATCACTATATCTACCTGCAAATATTGGAGTAAATCCACACGAACAATTCCAATTTATATTAACTCATCCAAAAACATTTTTATTTGCCACCGGACAAAGATTAGCAGATGCAGGGCTGTGGTATTCAATGATTGGAAATTTAGGTTGGCGAGATAATTTACTTCCTTTTTCAATTTGCATTACATACCTAATATTTTTTGTAATTTCAATTCTATTAGATGAAAACAAAAAACTATCTATAAATTTTAAAGATAAAGCTGTTATTTTTTTTATAACTATTTTATCAATACTTAGTGTTGCGTTTTTTATCTATTTAAGCTGGGATGCAGTCGGAGCTAAAAAACTTGTTGGAGTTAATGGAAGATATTTTATTCCTTTTCTACCATTATTGTTTTTTATTTTCTATAATAATAAATTTAATTCACATCCAATTTGTAAATATGAAAAATTATTAATATTTTTAATATTAATAATTTTAATTACTACAATAATATGTACATTTATAAGATACTACACACTTTGAGTGAATTTTCCCATAACAACTCTTTTCCTTCCACCAGTACAGGATGGTAAATTGTTTGGGATTTTGTAATAACAGCAATAACCCAAAAGCGCAAAAGCCATAACTTCTTTAAAATTGTTTGAAATCCCAAAATCCTCATGAGTTTTTAGAGAAATATGTTTTGGAAGGTAGTTTCTTAAATATTTCATCATAACAGGATTGTAAGCTCCTCCTCCGCCTATCACAACCTCGTCAAGAGAAAGATTCGGGAATATAAACCTTTCATACGCTTGTGCGATAGTTTTTGCTGTGAGGGCTGTCAGAGTTGCTACAACGTCATTTGGATTTGACGGTGCAAACTTTAGTGCATTTTCTATATAATTTTTTGAAAAATATTCTCTTCCTGTTGTTTTGGGCGGATTTTTAAGATAATATTCATCTTCCAACAACAAAGAAAGCCAATTGTCTGAAATATCGCCGCTTAATGCAATTTGTCCATCCTTGTCATAAGGTTGGTTAAAAAACTTGTTAACGCAATAGTCAATCATAATATTTCCGCATCCTGTATCAAATCCATACGTTGCATATTCTTTTGAAATAACAGTTGCATTAGAAATCCCACCGATATTTTGTATAACAACATTCTTGCCCAAAGGCTTAAACCATTTTTCATCAGCAAAACAAACCAAAGGTGCCCCATCACCACCAACTGCAATATCGGCTTCTCTAAAATTTGAAATAGTCATACAACCCGTTTCTTGTGCTATTACAGACGATTCACCAATCTGAAGAGTGCTTTTCAAGCTTATATCAGAAATTTTTTCATCAAACGGAAAATGAAAAATCGTCTGCCCGTGAGAAGAAATAAAATCAGGCTTACCTTGCCTTTTTATCATCAAATTGGCAGCATCCGCAAAACACTTACCTACAACAAAATTCATCTGGCAAATTTCTTTTAATGTGGTTTTTTGTTCAAAAAAATCAAAAAGTTTTGCCCTGATTGCTTCAGGGTACATAAAATTGATTCCATCGATTAATCTGCAGCTTAAATCTGGAAATACTTCACAAAATCCGACGTCTATCGAATCACAAGAAGTTCCTGACATCAGCGCTATTACTTTTTTTACTTCTAACTCTTCCATTATTTTATTATAATCCAAAAAATTAATAACGCAGAAATTTGAAAACACAAACTTCTGCGCCATATCCCTAATCTCAATCATAAAGTACCAGCTATAACAGCTATTTTCCCAAAATAATTCTCTTATTTTGCTTAGATTTTAATCTTGATTAAAACTTTTTTATCTACTCCACCAAATTTTTGTAACCGCCTCAATATATAATCACTTCCAAGATTAAACTTCCAGACAAAGTTTTATGCCATCACCCCTTTTTCTAAATCTTTTACTTCTACTTCCTTCTTCATATTATTAATTTTAACTATTTGTAAACAACTTGACAAGTAACAAATTCGATTAAAAATTTTACAATTGACCATGGTCTAGACACAGCAAGACAAAAATTGGATTTTACAATCTTAATGAAGCAAATTTAATGAATTTACGTAAAAAAATAGGGGAATTTTTATTGACAATAAAAATTCCCCTATTTTTTGTTTTAACTAAGGCATGCCATAATTAACTATGGAGCATACATCATATCAATCGGATGTTTCACATTTTTTCTATGCTTTCTATGTTTTTTAGACTTAGATTTGTTATTTTTGTTTGAATTGTAAGAACAATAAGGATCTACTCCTTCGACTATATATTCACCAAATTCTGATATTTTTTTACAATTGTTATATTCATCTCTTACGTCCAAAACATACAAGCTGTACTTTTCACCCATTTGTAACGACTCAAGTCGTTTTTCTAACTTTTTCTTATATTCTGGATATTTTTCAAAGTTAGAATTTTTGACGATTACAAAAGTAGGTCCGCCTCTATATTCCAAAAGCTTGTCTAAAGTATCAAAATCTTCATCCGTGATAAAGTTCACATAATCTGCGTATTCTACCAACACACTTGGTTTAACAGCAAAGTCAAAAGTTACAAGCTGAGTAGATTTATCAGGATAATTACTCATGATAGAATATCTGACGATTTCGTTTTCTCCTGTGGAATAAACAAAATTGAATATCTGAGAAACAGCAAGTGCAATTACAAAAAACATTGTAAATACGTACCCTGCAAAAACAGAAATCGGACGTTTTGTTTTTAAACGTAATACTAACAAAATTGCAAGCATAAATAATGCAAGTATTGTAACTTCTTTAAATCCGCTCATTTTAACCTGTAAAACGTACGGAAGGAAATAATATCCTATTGATGCAGTGAATGCAGCGATTACAAATACAGCGGCAAATATTTGAGTTGTGATTGAAATAGCACCTGAATGTTCGCCTTTTTCATCACTAACCCACCAGAAATACCCTGTCAACAAAGCTGCTGCAGGAAATACAGGTAAAATATATGTAGGCAGTTTTGTGCTTGAGCTGCTGAATAATACAAAAATTACAACAAAATATATTGCACAAAATAGTAAAAATCTTTGCTCTTTTGTTGTTGTTTCAAATAATTTTGCTAATTTATCAATAACTTTACCTTCAGCAGCTTTGTATTTAGCTACCAATTTCAAGCAAGAATCATATAAAAACGCAAGAAAAACAAGCGTCCAAGGCATGAATCCAAGCAAAAAGACAGGAACGAAATACAACAAAGGTCTTTCTCTTCCAATCGTTTCTGAATTCATAAATCTAGCAAAATGATGCAACAAGAAATATTCTCTTACAAATTGATATCCGTATTCTTTATACATAATAAAATGCCAAGGAGCTGCGATAAGCAAGAAAATTACCACCCCAGGAACCAAATACAAAGGCTTGAACAACTCTTTTACATTTTTTGCAAAAACAGAATATATAAAAACAATAGTAACAGGTATAGCTAATGCCAAAATACCTTTTGATAAGAAACCTAAACCAATAAATGCATAAAAATACCACCAGTAAAACTTTTTATTTTTTTCTTCGCAATGTTCAGTCAAAAGTGCGCAATAAATAGCACTTGTAACAAAAACTGTCAAAACCATATCAAGGATTGCAACGTGAGACAATATTAGAAAGAAAACACTTGATAAAAGGATTAAAGCACTTATTAACCCGTATTTTCTTGAAATTACACGTTTTCCTACGTAATAAGTAAAGAAAACAACAAATGAAGCCAACAACGCAATCGGGAACCTCACAGCAAAGGCACTGAATCCACCGAAAACTTTTATTGAAAGACCAACTAGCCAGAAATATAAAGGCGGTTTCTCCAGAAAAGGAACATTGTTCAGCATAAGACTGTTTAAATTAAAAGAATTTATCAAATCTCTTGCCATTACAGCATATCTTGTCTCATCTACATCCATCAATGGGTAAAAATTCAGTCCCCAAAACAAAAATGCCAAACAAGCAACAAGCAACAGTGAAATACTGCATATTTCCGGATGCTTTGAGATAAAATCCGATGCACTTTCTGTGATTTTTTTGGCGAAACTATCTTCAGCACGCAACGAAAACTTTTGTAAAATCTTTTTCATAAACACTCCTTTAAAACTATCAACACTTATTTTGTGATATAATTATAGAGTTAGTCTAACATAGGAAGGTTGATATTTCAAGCGTATGAGTTTATTTTCGAAACTTAATTTTACTTTTTTTACAATAATGTTTTTACTTTGCTCAAGCGCATCAGCAAAAGATTTGAAATTTATTCAAATAACAGACTCTCACTTTTCTGCAGGAAACAGCACTCAATACACGCAAAGAGAAGTTTCGAGCTCTAAAAAAACACTCGAGCAGACTGTTAGAGATATTAACTCAATACCTGATTTAGATTTTGTAATATTTACAGGCGACAATATCGATCAAGCAAATGCTGAGGACTTAAAAGCTTTTGTAAAAGTTGCAAATTCGCTTAAAACACCTTATTATATGGTAATCGGAAACCACGAAGTTTTCAAGTCACAAAATTTAGACAAAAAAGAATATATGAAAATTGTAAGCAAATACTCCAAAAACTTTAAAACAAGGAGTGCAAATTATTCTTTTGCAAGAAACGGATATGTTTTTTTGGTAGTTGATGGAGCAAAGGAAGTTATTCCAGGGCCTGCAGGGTATTTCAAAAAAGATACACTAAAATGGCTTGATAAACAGTTGACTAAACATAAAAATGATACAGTTGTGATATTCCAACATTTTCCGCTGGTTGAGCCTAGTTATCACAAATCACACACAACTTATAAGCCGGAAGATTACTTTGCAGTTTTGAAAAAACATAATAATGTAATAGCGATATTCTCAGGCCACTACCACGTTAATGCAGAAAAAATGGTGGATGGAATTTATCACGTGAGCACACCTGCATTGGTTGAACCACCTCATAATTTTAAAATAGTTGAAATTGAAAAACGTGGAAAAACTCATCAAATTTATACCCAATTAAGACACGCTGAATAAATGATTTTATATTTTAGATATGGCGAGGATTTTTATTAGCGCAATTTTTTCCTTATAAGTAGAAATACGCTTGGAATTTTGATTAATTTAGGTTATAATGATATTTACAAGGAAGAATTTATTGAACTTTTACAATTATATATGGGGACGTGCCTTCTTTTTCCAAAATCTAAGATTTTGAGAAAAATACGGATTGCGAGCAGAGGCATCAAGGAAAAATCACATTTTTTCATTGATGCTGTTTAACGCGAACAACCAAGTAGGCTTCACGACTTGTCATAATTTGTCTACTCTTTAGACAATTATTTGCAATAGTGAACGGGATTTAACCGTTCGAAAGAACGGTCTCCAGAACGTCTTTATTTTTTGAACTTTTACAATTATATATGGGGACGTTCTGGATTTGACAGGATGATCGATGGAAGTAAGTTGCGAGTCTCGGCGCTGTTCCGAGTTACCAACGAGCAAAACAAATAAATGCTACAAACAATGTGGTAAAAGCTGATTTTTCTAGAGCTACAGCTCTAGCTGCTTAATTAAATTTAGGTAGTCAGCCTCTCTATTAACCCATCTTGCCGGTTAATAGGGACAACTATGCAAGATGCCGCGTGTTGATGGAAGTTAAACACGCCAAGCTTTTCTTCCAAGGTGCGTATCACTTGAAACTGCTTTGATATCTTTAACAGGTTTGGTTTTCCCTGGGAGGTATTGAGATAAATAAAACCTACACTCGTAGAGATTTGCTTAAATCCATTTTGGACAGGGGTTCGACTCCCCTCGTCTCCATTTTTTTCAACATTCATTTTTATATTTATACGTATATTAAAATGGAGACGGTGTCGTCGAACCCAAATATTTGCAGGCAAATAAGGGGTTCTCCCCTCCATTGCCTTTTTATAAAAATTTTCATTTATTTTGCAACTCCACGAAAAACGATACTCAATCGTTTTTCTG
>JAEWYI010000068.1 GCA_023395735.1 Cyanobacteria bacterium OH_SFB_17 | reverse complement strand
GAAGATTCAAGTTTCTTGATTTTTTCACGAACTTTTTGAACCTCATCATCTGCAGGCGAAATCGAAACAAATTTATTATAATATTCGATAGCTTTAAGTTTGTTTTTATTTTTTTCGTATATTTGAGCAAGTTTTTTTATAGCCGCAGAGTTTCTTTTATCAACAGAAACTAATTTTTCCAAATAATCCGCCTCTAATGCATAATCACCTATACTGTCTTTGAAATCGGCCATTTTTTCAAGCGCCTTTTTATTTGTCGGCTCCAATCTTGCCAAGCGTTCCCAAAATTCACCTGCTTGGGTTTTATCACCGACTTCTTCCAGAAGTTCCGCAATTCGTCTGATTAAATCGCCATCTTCATCGTTTACTTGAAACGCTGAAAAATATTCGTTCAACGCAACGTCTCTTTCGCCTCTGAGCAAGTTATATTTTGCCCAATTTATGTGAGAGTCAAAATCTTTTCCTTGCTCTTCAAAAATTAATGCGCGCATTTGGAATGTAAGTGGCGAATTTTTTTGAAATTTATCAAATTCATCTACAGAAGAAAGAGCATTCTCCCAGTTTTTTTCGTTAAAATAATACTGGGCAAAAAGTGAGTGATATTGGGGATTTTTCTTATTATTATCTTTAACTTCCTCCAATATTTTAAGAGCAGATGCGTTTTCGCCTTCTTCTAGCAAACTTTTTACCATAACCAACTTATCACCTGTCAGCTCTCTTGCTTTTTGTGGTTCGTCACATCTTAGATAAAGCTGTGCAAGATTTTCTTTTATATTGACTGTATCAAATCCGTTTTCTCTAGCCCTTTCAAGTATTTGAACAGCACTTGAAACAGAATCTTCTTTTACATATATTTCAGCAAGTTTAAGGTATACAACTTCGTTGACTGCTTGGCTATCCAAAATTCTCAAAAACTCATCAATTGCCTGATGGTTTTTACCCAACTGACAGTATAAATTTGCAAGCACAAATCTTGTTGAATTTATTTCGTCAACTTCCTGAGCTTTTTCTAAGGCTTTTTTAAAATCAGAAACCGCGTGGCTCAACTCTTGTTGCACAACGTGAAGATTTCCTCTTGAAATATAGTATTTGTACCTGTCAGAATGGATATAAATATCCATCAGCTGTTCGTATGCAAGAACGCTTGTTGCATCAATTTCTAATATTTTTCTATAATATTCTTCTGCCTCATCGCGCTTATTTAAAATAATCGCCACATGACCCAAACGCTGCAACAAATCGACATTACTTGATTTGTTTGAATAGAGTTTTTTATACTCTTCATAGGCTTTGTCATATTGTTCGTTTTCTTCAAATTGCTCAGCAGTAGCTATACTCATAAATGCCCCCTCAGTCCTGATGCCAATAATTATATTAAAGCAAAAACAAAAATTAAAAACTAGCTGATTATACAGTTTATTATAAATAATACTGCAATTTGCAAAGATTTTGTAAAGTAAATTCTAATTATAATATGTTTTTGGTACGATTAATAAATACGAATAGTTTGAAGTAGAAGGAATTTTTAATGAAAAAACTTTTTTTAACACTGAGTGCATTTATGCTTACAATACAACAATCATTTGCATTTGACCTTGATTCGCAAATCGCAAAATATGTTGCGCCTGTATCAAACAAAGTTTCTTCAATTATGTTTTTCCCTGTAAATATTTTCGGCAACCAAGTTCCCGTAATAATTTTATGGATATTAGCAGCAGGAATATTTTTCAGCTTATACTTCAGAGGAATTGCCATCTGGGGACTAAAACACTCTGTTGATTTGTTAAAAAAGCCCAAAGAAGACGATGCGGGTGGAGAAATTTCTCCTTTTGGAGCTCTTATTGCAGCACTTTGCGGTACAGTAGGGCTTGGAACAATTGCAGGGGTAGCGATTTCTATTTCAATCGGCGGCCCTGGAGCAGCTTTTTGGATAATGTTCGGTGCCGTAATGGGTATGGCTTTAAAATTTGCGGAAGTTTCGCTTTCATTAAAATATAGAAAAATAAACTCTGACGGTACAATTTCAGGCGGACCTATGCATTTTATAGCACACGGATTGACAAGAATGAAAATGCGTTGGCTTGGTCAACCTTTGGCGGTTGTTTTTGCTTATATGTGTATTGGTGGCGCTCTTACCGGCGGAAACATGGTTCAAATTAACCAAACAACAATGCAAATTATAAATATAGCAGGCGGCGAATCCGGCTTTTTATATGGATATAACTGGCTAATAGGACTTATTTGCGCAATTTTGATGGGTCTAATCATCATCGGCGGTATCAAATCAATAACAAAAGTTGCAATGACTGCGGTTCCTTTTATGGTTTACTTATATCTTGCAGCCGGCGTTGTTATATTAATCGCAAACTGGCAAAACTTGCCTCACGCTTTTTACGTTTCTATAACAGAAGCGTTTCATCCTCAATCTTTTGCAGGCGGAGTCGTCGGGTTGATAATTTTAGGTTTAAGACGTTCTGTTCAAACAAACGAAGCAGGTACAGGTTCTGCGCCTATTGCCTACGCTACCGCACAAACAGAAGAACCAATTTCTCAAGGCTTTATCGCTCTTTTAGAACCGTTTTTAACTGGTTTGGTATGTATGCTTACAGCAGGTATCATAATCTCGTCAGGAGTATACGAAAATTATTCACAAGGGGTTTCTGGAATAGAACTTACCTCTTCAGCTTTTGAAGCGACTTTCCCTTGGTTCAAATACGTGCTTTCTGTTGTTGTAATTCTTTTTGCCCTTACAACACTTATCACTTGGGCTTATTACGGACAAAAAGCTTGGAATTACATAGTCGGAGAAGGCAAAAAAAGAACACTGTTTTATCAAATAATGTTTTGCGGATTTACAGTTTTAGGTTCAGTTATGAATATCAAGACAATCATCGACCTTACAGATTCAATGATGCTTGGAATGGCTGTTCCAAACTGCTTGGCAATGTATTTCTTGGCTAAAGAACTTAAATTTGATTTAATAAAATATTGCAAAAAATACTCTGTAGGTTTAAACTTTAACAAAATTTGGTTCAAAAATAATTAAGTTTTGTTAAGCTGTAGAATAGCTTGTAATCCGCAATTTTACATGATTGTAGCTATATTTGGCTAAGTTGTGTCAATTTGTGATTCAATTGTGTTTTTATAAACATGTGTTTAAAAATTAGGAGGTACCTTCTTATGGTAAGTCCCGCTTCAGGAGTAAATTTTGGCGTTGCAGGTGCAATGGATAGGGTTTCGCAAGAACAATTATACAGTCCGGGATTGTATGCCCTACCGCAAGTTATGGCAGATATCCAACCGCCGCATAGAAAAAAAGACGGAGGGTTCCTCGGTTTTATCGGAAAGTTAATCTTGTTAACTGCTGCTGTCGGTGGCGGTGCAGTTGCATTAAGAAAAACAGCATTGAAAAATATTACGGTACTTGAAAAAATGCCTGAAGGCTCCAAAAAGCTTGCTGTCGCAAAAAACTATGTAGCGAAATTTGCAGACTGGGTTGAAACAAGTACAAAAAAACTTATTCCTCACAAAAAAACAGTAAGTGAGGCTGGAGATTCAGTAGAAATAGCAAAAAGCTAACAAATTTAATTTTTAATATAAAAAAACCTTCTTTTTCAAGAAGGTTTTTTTTATTAATACAATTCAATATCTTTAATATATCTTGGTCTTGCTTTAACTTCCCGATAAACCTGTCCCAAATACTCGCCGATTATTCCCAGACAGAAAAGTTGTATACCTCCAAAAAAAGCAAGCATAACTATCTGAGTTGCCCAACCTTTTGGAGTCGAGTTAAAGAATATTTTTTCATAAAGAACCTCTAACCCCAAGCCAAAACTGAATAACGCCATAAAAAATCCCAAAACAGCAATCACTCGAAGCGGAACAATGCTGAACGAAGTAATTCCGTTTAATGCTAATCCCAAAAGGCTTATGAAATTAAACTTTGATTTTCCCAACATTCTCGGCTTAACATCAAAACTCACGTAAGCTGTTTTCAGACCTAATTCGTGGAAAAATCCTCTCAAGAACAATTGTTTTTCTGTATACTGAGCCAAGATATCAAGAGCACGTTTGCTTACTAATCTGTAATCTGAATGATTTACAGGAATTTTTGCACCCAAAAGATTCATTAACTTGTAGAAAAACAAAGCCGTATATTTTTTGAAAAACGAATCTGTTTCTCTACCGTTTCTTATACCTGAAACGATATCGTATCCTTCTACAAATTTATCCACAAAACGCTCTATCGCCCACTGATCTTGCTGAAGGTCGGCATCAATCGAAACAACACAATCACAACCTATATCACGAACTCCCAAAAGACCAGCCATAAGCGCTTTTTGGTTGCCATAATTTTTAACAAACCTAACCCCTTTTACCAACGAATTTTCTTTGTGCAATTTTTCAATTATTGACCAAGTGGAATCGCTTGACCCGTCATCAACAATGTAGACGTAGCTGTCTTGCTGAATTTTGTCTTTATCTATCAAAGAATTTATAACTTCAAAGAGACTTTTTACAGTACTTTCAACAAGCAGTTCTTCATTAAAACAAGGAATTATAATCGCTAAAGTAGGTTTTTTCATTTTTTCCCGCCCAAATTCAACTTTCTTTTCTTATTTATATTATAATAATTATGAAATAAGGGCAAGGAAAAAATAATTTGAGTAACAAAAAATTCATACTTAATGCAGACGACTTTGGAATGTCTAAAGCTTTTAACAAAGCGGTTTTAGAAGGTTATAACAGTGGATTCCTCACAAGCGCAAGCATTTGCGCAAACGGAGAAGCCTTTGAGGCCGCTGTGAATGAAATAATACCAGAATGCCCGAACCTTGGAATCGGGGTTCACCTCAACATTATAGAAGGACAATCGCTTTTAGATTTTACAAAAGCTTCCACTTTAACCAACCTTAGTGGAAACTTCAACAACGGCTATTTAAAATTAATCCTAAAATCAAATGACTCGCTATTTTTAGAACAGGTAGAAGCAGAATTCAGGCTCCAAATCGAAAAAGTTTTGAAATACACAAAAGTTGATCATATAGATTCTCACGTTCATGTTCACGGAATCCCTAATATATTTGAATTAACTTGTAAATTGGCTAACGAATACGGAATCAAACAAATAAGAACTCAATTTGAAAAACCTTACTTTGTGTCGGATATAAAACTACATTTAAATTTAAAATATCCGCCGAATATTCTGAAAATAATTTTGCTAAACTCGTTTTCTAAAACAAATAAAAAAGTGCTAAAAAAATATGATCTTAAAACTAACGATTTTCTAATCGGAGTCGGCTACACAGGGATGATGAACGACAAAACGCTTTACCATGGGCTAGCTGCTATCAAACAAGATAACACTGTCACAGAAGCGCTTATCCACCCATGTTCTTATGAAACAAACATTAAAAATCAGCACAAAAATGAATTTTTAATAACACAAAACTCAGACCTCAAAGATAAGATTGAACGACTCGGTTTTGAAATAACAAACTATAAAAATTGAAAGGAATAGAAATTGAAAGGGAAAATTTTTTCTGTATTTCTTTTGATTGCCTCATTTTTAGTATTTTTAGCATTCGAAACAAAAAAAAATACCGAATTTTCAATTTTAAAAATAAATGCACCAAATGATATCGTTGTAGACCTTAATTCTAATGGAAAAGAAGACGACGCAGAAGAAATTTTACTTGATTTTGAAACCTTTTCGACAAAACCCTCAGAAGAGCAAACAGATTTAGCAAAAACATTGAAAATATCCAAAGAAGATGCTCTCGGACTTGGTTTTCTTTCAATGAATTTAGCTAAAGACACGCTTGAAAATAAAAAAATCTCTCTAAAAAATTCCAAAATATACGTTAACAACAAAGACTACGAAAAAATAATATACAACGAAGGGTTTGCAATAAAAAAAGGAAAACTTGAGGATAAAAAATTCAAGCAAAACCTTGAAAAAGTTAGAAAACTCAACCTTAGAATATTTAACAACAAAAGCTTTAAATACCACAAACTTGACTGCAAATACGGACTTCTGGCTCACAATTCTCAAATAATACCACTTTCTCAAATCCCAAAAGATGCAAAGCCTTGTAAATTTTGCCACCTTAAAAACAAAAAAAATAAACATTTTTACAAAAAAGGTAAAAAAGATTATGACATAAATTTTAACGACACAATTCCTGATATAGCACAGCCGCCTCTAATTTTCAGCAAAAATAACATAAAAATTTTCCTTACTGATTTTACAAGAATTTTAAAGCCCACAAACAACTGCGAAACAACTCTTTGCAAAGAACTTGTAAAAGAAATTGATTTATCCAAAGACTCTATCGACTTTGCAATTTATGGCTACACAAAAATTCCCAAAATACAAAAAGCGCTTCAAAATGCACAAACAAGAGGAGTTAAAATAAGGTTTGTATACGATTCCGACTTGAAAAATTCAAACATTTATCCTGATACAAGCTATCTTTCAAATATTTTGCTTCAAAACAACCACGACCTTACAAACGCAATTATGCACGACAAATTTTTTATATTTGACAATAAAAAAGTTCTCACAGGCTCCGCAAACATAAGCGCAACAGACATGTCAGGTTTCAACTCGAATATTGTTATATTTATCGATTCAAAAGATATTGCACAAATTTACTCACAAGAATTTGAACAGATGTATTTGGGAAAATTTCACAACAAAAAGAAAAAAATAAAAAAGGAAGAGTTCGATAGCGAAAATTTTATAGTTTATTTTTCTCCAAAAGAAAAAGCCATCGAAAAAGAAGTTATTCCTCTTATAGAAAATTCAAAGAAATATATTTACATGCCTGCCTTTTTAATCACCAGAAAGGATTTAAACGAAAGCCTTATAAAAGCACATTCCAGAGGAGTTTCAATAAAAATTCTGCTTGATGCAACAAATACCCACACTCCTGCTTCAAAAATAAAACAGTTGAGAAACGCAGGTATTCAAGTAAAAACAGAAATTTTTGCAGGCAAATTACATTCTAAATCAATAATAATAGACGATGAATATACAATTGCAGGTTCAATGAATTTTTCAAAAAGCGGAGAAAATGCAAACGATGAAAATATGGTAATAATAAAAGATAAAGATATAGCAATTTTTTACAAAAACTTTTTTCTTTATCTCTGGAAAAGAACTCCTGACAAATGGCTAAAATACAACGCCAGAGCAGAAGCACCTGAATCAATCGGCTCCTGCTCGGATGGAATAGACAACGATTTTGACGGAAAAATTGACAAAAACGATGATTCTTGCAAACCGACCTTACACAAAAAAACTTTAGCTAAAATAAAATAAAGCTAGACCAAACCTTCCTTTAGTGCCTTAACAGCAGCTTGTGTCCTGTCATCAACAACCATTTTTTGTATAATGTTACAGACGTGAGCTTTTGCCGTATGTTCACTTATGGTAAGAGCTTGCGCTATCTGATTATTTGATTTGCCATCTACGACAAGCTTTAAGACTTCATATTCTCTTTCGGTAAGATTTGAATGATGTGCCTTGAAATTGGCCCTGGAAAGTTGTCTTTGAGGAATTATACCGGCATTTTTCTCTCTGATTATCGGTGCAACCTTTGGATCAAGCCATATTGCGCCTTCTTTTACAGTTTTGATAACCATCATAAGTATTTCTGTGTTGATATCTTTCATCACATAAGCGTTCGCTCCTGCTGAAAGTGAATTCAAAACCTCCTGCTCTGAAATATGAGAAGTCAGCATAATAACTTTAACGTTGTCATTTTGCTCAAGAATTTTTTTTGTTGCCTCAATTCCGTTTATATCAGGAAGCCCTATATCCATTAAAACAACATCGGGTTTGTGGGTTTTAACCTTTTCCAAAGCCTCTTTTCCACTTTGAGCTTCTGCTATAATTACTATTTCCGGATAGTCTTCAAACAAAGATTTCAGACCAACCCTCATTAATTTGTGATCCTCCACTATCAAGACTTTTACTGCATCATTTACCATATTATCCTCCCTTGTGAGCCGTTGTACTAGCCAAAATCAAGATTTGGCAAGGATTTGTATTAAAACATACTTGTCCCCTTTGTACAAAAACAGTTTAACCCCCATTTCTGAGGGTTAAATCGGAATAAACTTTGTTTTGAAAGCTAATATTTTGACTTTATCAAAATGAATGATTATTTTAGGTAAAACAAAAAGTAAGAATTAAAGTAAAATCTGAGTTCCCACAAGAATTCTTGAACCGTAAGCTCCGTTTTCTACCGTATAATAAACATAATTCAACATTATTCTCAATGCCTGACCTTTTAGATAATAGTTCAATCCTGCAGTATATTCAGTTCTTCTGTCATTTGCTTTGTCTTTATTTGGGTCAAACTGGTCATATCTAACCATCGCTTCTAACTTTGGAGTCACTCTATAAGCAAGGTTTCCATAAAAACCCTCTGAGCGATTTGCCGTAAAACCTGTCGATCCGTTTGAACCATCAGCAGAACCATATTCAACAATTCCTTTTAAACGTTTATATTCATAAACCAAATGTGCCATTCCAACAGTATAATGACTCTCTGCATTACCCGCATTCAACGAACCGCCAAGTGCAAGTTTACCATACTTTCCATCAGTTTTTGCCAGAGGCTTAAAGTTTACATGCCCGGTAAATTCCGGTCCCGGGAAGAAATCCTTGAGCCATCTGGTAGAACTGGCTCCAGCAAGCGAATAGTCAACGAGTTGGTAATTCCCAGACCACACAATCCCTGGAACGAATGAATTACCGTAGGTCCTTGATACTTGCGATCTCGCGAACAAAGGAGTTCCTGCCGCACCATAAGCAGCCTCAAGCCCAACTTGTTGTCTTGTCATACCGACCAATAACTTATTGTTTTTTGTCATTTGTCTTTGTATGTACAAATATTCTAAAAAGCTTTGCATGTATGTTGTATTATCCACGGGTCTCGATGGATTTACCATCAATTTGAAAACAGTTTTCCCATCTCTAAATTTTGCATCAACAATAAAATCTGCAAAATCCAGATTGAATAATGTATTCGCATAATTTTCGCCTGTCCACATTTGAGACATACGTCCCCTGAATAAAAATGACGGAGTGATAGATTCAATTGGCCCCTTGTCAAAATGAAGCGTTGTATGCTCCTTTAACAATGGAACAGAATCAATAGCCTTAACTTCACCATGAAGAGCTTCGTGTATTTTATATTTATAAATCTCTTCTTTCGTCATTTCTCTGCCTTCTTCCTCGGCTTGAGCCTTAAAATCAGCAGACGGATCAAAAATCACAGCTTTTAAATCCAATTTTTTGTCCGGAATTTTTTTCTTAACATCCTCAGAAACATCTGCATCTTTTGCTTTAACATCTTCAACAACAGGTGTAGATAAAATCAAAGAGGGGGCTGACACATTTGCAACTTCTGACAAAGTATTTTCGTTTTTTTGTCCGTCCGGGGAAACTAAAGCCTCCGGTTCCAAATCTTGAGCCAATACAGCTCCGCGGTAAAAGGGCATTAAAGATGCCACAAAAGCGACCACTAAAATTTTTCTCATAATACTCAATCCAATCCAACTATACTAGAGCAGAACGTTTTTATTATAGAACAATTGGCAATAAAAAAAATACATTAATTACAGTATATTACTAAAATAAGAAAAGGAATTTTAATGAAAACTTTAAACAACAAAAAATGCAACACACCCATAATCGAAAATCTTGAAACTGCAATGGGAAGAAAAACTCATCAATTTCACATCCCTGGACATACAAAAGGAAATGCTATACTTAAGGAATTTAAAAGATTAATCGGTAAAAAAGTCTTAAATATTGATACCACAGATGCATTTGAAGATATAGGGACTCTCAACCCACCATCAGGAGCAATAAATGAAGCCCAAATTCTTGCTGCTCAAGCGTTTGGTTCAAAAAAAACTTTTTTCCTGCTGAACGGCTCAACAGTGGGAAATCTTGCGATTGCCATGAGCATGACAAAAAGAGGACAAAAAGTTATTCTAAACCGAAACAGTCATCGCTCAATTATCACAGGATTGATTATATCAGGAGCCGAGCCACTTTGGCTTATTCCTCAAAAAATAGATGGTTGGGATATTTGGGGACAGGTTTTAGCCGAAGATGTTGAAAAACTTCTTAAAAAAAATCCTGACACAAAACTTGTCTGGATAACAAACCCCACCTATGAGGGGATTGTATCCAATATCAAATCAATCTCTATTGTCTGTAAAAAATATAAAGTGCCCCTTGCCGTCGATGAAGCTCACGGGTGTCTTTGGCATTTTAACAAAAACCTTCCTGAATCCTCCCTCGATGCAGGCGCTGATTTAATAATCCATTCCTTGCACAAAACTGGAGGGAGCCTAAGCCAAAGTTCGATGCTGCATGTCGGCAAAAATTCCAGCGTTGATGTTGAAAATCTGGAAAAAACACTCAAAATGCTTCACACAACAAGCCCGTCTGTGCTTCTTCTGGCTAGTCTTGATGCAGCAAGAGCACAATTGCAATCTGACAAAGGAATAAAATTGATAAAAAAAGCTATAAATAACGCCGTTTTTTTTAGAAATAAATTAACAAAAATTCCAAATATAATCGCGCTTGAATCAAGCAAAAATACTCCGCTTGATTTGACAAAAATATTTGTAAGGTCACAAAACTTTTCAGGAAAACAGCTTTATGAAATACTTAAATATGAATACAATATTGAAGCTGAATCTGCAACTGATACAGGGGTTTTATTCCTTTCAAACATAGGAAATTCGCGCAAAGATTTTGAATATTTAACAAGCTGTCTTGAAAAAATCTCTTATAAGGGCTCATTAAAACAATCAAAAAAATATCCGGAAAACAAAAAACACATGCCAATGCTAATTCCTCAAATTCAAATGAACCCGCAAGATGCGTTTTATTCTGAAAAAGAATCAATCAAACCTATTGATGCAGTCGGCAAAATTTCAGCGCAATTAATCGCGGAATGCCCTCCCGGAATATCAATTCTTGTCCCCGGAGAACTCATTACTAAAAATCACCTTAAATATCTTGAAGAATACGACAAAATAGACGTTGTTAAACAAACAAAAACAAGGGCCTGAACCCTTGTTTTTAAATTTATTCGTCTTTTAAAAATTACTAAACTGTGTGCATTTTTTCGAAAATGCCTTTTCTTTGAACCCAAGCTTCCATCTGCATTTTTTCACAGGCAGAAATAATGGCTTCTTTGATTTCTTTAAAAGAATATTTTGAATTGCTGATGTCACCCAATAAAAACATAACGAAATGTCCTTGCATAAGCGTTTGTTTTATATCTTCAATATTGACCGAATATTTAGCCAAAATTGAAGTAACTTCTGCAACAATACCGACTTTGTCAGTACCCGACACTGTTATAATTATCTTATTGTCTTCCATCAACTAACCTGCAGCGTATACGCTAACTTGTTTTCTATCACGTCTGTGTGGTTCAAATTTAACTACACCGTCGATTAAAGCGAACAAAGTGTCATCTTTACCAAGTCCAACATTGTTTCCAGGGTGAACTTTTGTTCCTCTTTGACGAATGATAATGTTACCTGCTTTAACAACTTCGCCGCCAAATTTTTTGACGCCTAATCGCTGTGCTGCGGAATCTCTACCGTTACGGGTCGAACCCATACCTTTCTTATGTGCCATTGTTTTATGCTCCTTGTTTAAAATTAATACTTTTTACTTTGAAGTATTTGATGTTTATGAGACTTGAGTATAGCTAAATTTTTCAATTTGCAGCTTACTTTAAAGCCCTAAAACGTCTACGCTTCTTCAGTTGTTTCAGCTGCTTTTTTCTGAGCTGAAGTTCTGATCTTTGTAATCATAACTTTTGTAAAGCCTTGTCTGTGACCTTGTTTAAGTCTGTAACCTTTTTTAGGTCTTTGTTTGTAAACGATAATTTTCTTTTCTTTATCGTGAGTCAAAATTGTTCCTTCAACAGAAGCACCTTTTACATAAGGTTGACCAACTTTTGATTTTTTTCCGTTTGCAATCATAACAATTTTGTCAAAAACTACTTTGCTATCTTTTTCGCCGTCCAACAGCTCAACTTTAAGGTATTTACCTTCTTCCATCTGATACTGTTTTCCGCCTGTTTCAACTATTGCGTACATTTTAATTTCCTTTCAATTTGAGGCGCCGTACTTTACCGCCAAAAGCTTTGTGCAATCAGGAATACCTGAAATGCCTTATAAAAACTTCGGCAATAAAAGTTTATAGACGGCTAACCTATCTTATACTTTATTTCCTAATTATCGCAGGCGCAAAGTCGGTTGTCAACATGGAAATTAAAATAAATTAATCATTTTATAAAAATTAATTATATAAAAAATTTAAATCCATATAAAATAGTAATCTAAATAGCAATAAAAATAAGTTTGCTTTTATTACTAAACTTCTTATAAAATTTATAAAAATCCATAAAAAATTATGAACATCCATATTTAACTAGCCTTAGCGGTTTTAACGTTTCCTTACAACAATGTATAATTCA
>JAEWYI010000062.1 GCA_023395735.1 Cyanobacteria bacterium OH_SFB_17 | reverse complement strand
TTTTATAGCTTTGGGGATGTAATTTATCAAATCCGATGCCAAAGTTGAGTACTGGGTCAAATCTTCACTTGCGATTTCTCCAGCGACCCCATGAAGATAAACCGCCAAGCAACAAGCATCAAAAATTTTTACTCCTTGTGCTATAAATCCTGTTATCATTCCGGTCAAGACATCCCCTGAACCACCTTTTGCAAGTGCAGAATTTCCCGTATTATTTTGGTAAAAATCCCCCTGTTTATCTGCAACGAGTGTTCTGTGAAGTTTCAAAATCGCAGTACAATTAAATTTTTTGGCACATTCTTTTACCCAAAATTCAGGATGCTTGAGAATTTCATCAACACACACCCCCATCAATCTGGACATTTCTTTGGGATGAGGCGTTAAAATAAGATTTTGCGGCAATTTTATGTCTTCACTATTTTCCTCTCCTCTAACAGAAATGGCTAGAGTTGACAATATATTTAGTCCATCCGCATCTATAACAACAGGAGTTTTTGAATTTTCTAGTAAATTCATAACTCTTTTAAAAAGATTTACAGCCCAATCATTTTGTGACAAGCCACAACCAATAGAAATCGAATCAAAATCAACAATATTATTTTTGTTTAAATTTTCAATCGGCATTAAAATTATGTCAGGAGAAAGGGATGCTATCGCTTTAAGCACGTCATTTTCGCTCGTAAGTGTAACTTTGCCTCCTCCAACCTTCAGAGCAGCAACGCTTGAAAAATACGCCGCTCCTGAGTAAAACTCTGAACCTGCAATGTTTAGACAGTGGCCAAAAGTTCCTTTGTGAGAATTTTGTGGCCGATTTGGCAATATATCTTGAAAATATTTTTTATCGTAATTCATTTTGCCCCTTTAAAAGAAATGATTTAAAAGTTTTGCCTAATAGCTTCGTACAAAACAATCGCCACAGAATTTGACAAATTCAAACTTCTTTGTCCTTCCTTCATCGGGATTGTAACACAAGTGTTTTCATTATCTTTTAACAAATTTTCAGGAAGTCCCCTAGTCTCAGGCCCAAAAACTAAAAAATCACCTTCTTTAAAGTCAACTTCATAAAATGACTTTTTGCTCTTAGTTGTAAGATAATAAAATTTAGCATCAACATTTTTTTCATACAATTCATCCATTGACTCAACTTTTATGACGTTAACATTGTCCCAATAATCAAGTCCTGCTCTTTTTGTGTATTTGCTGGAAAGCGAAAATCCCAACTTGCCAACCAAATACAAATTTGCTCCCGTACAAGCACATAATCTTGCTATATTTCCAGTATTTTGAGGAATTTCAGGCTCAAAAAGTACCACATTAAATTTTTTCATCTTAACCCCGCTTATTTTAACTACGTTTAAATAAATAATACCACGTATATAATTCTTAATAAAAGAATTTTTACTAAAAATATCATGTTAAAATTACAAAACATGAGAATGAAAGTTGAAATAGTAAAAAATACAATTACCAATGCCTACAATGCACTTGCTGATGGGCAGACAGAACTTGCATCAAAAAAAATGGGCGAGTATCTCAACTCTACAAAAAAAATTCCGCAAGCCGCTAAGTTGTACGAATTGGATGTCTATGATGCTAAATGGAAATCTCTCATCAACGAGGCAATGAATCACCTTGTTCTCGATAAAGACGAAACAACCGGAATGCCAAGAAAAATTCAACAAACTGTTTTACCGATTTTTGAGCAAAAAACAGAAAAAATCACAGACGAATTTGTACGCTCAACTCTAAAGAAAAACGAGCAAAACATCGACTTGTACATAGAACATTTGTCAGAATTTGAAAGATTATACCCTAAAACCCAAAAACTTAGAGAAAAAATTTATCAAAAAAAACAAGATAGAATTATTTATCCGGAAAAAACAAATATTTCTGATTTTTTAAGAAACATAAGACGAAAAATTAAAAAATCATCTACAATGAAAATGATAAACAAATTAGTTAATAAATAAATCGTTGAATTAAGGGGAGATTTCTAAAAGAAATTTCCCCTTAATTTTTACGATAAAAATATCTATATTCGGATTATTTTTTCAAAAACTCAACCTTACCTGTTTTTAAATCGTAAAACGCAGGCAAAATTAGCACGCCTCGGCTTTTGGCATCATTCGCCACATCTTTATCTTTCAAGATATTGTCAACATCCATCTTCGCGTGCGCTTTTATAACCTCTTCATAAGAATAATGGTTCTCTTTTTTACACAAAGTAATTGCAGGCTCTATAGATTTTTTTATACTTTCTATCTCAGGTGACTCTTTTTCATCTGACATAGCAGCGCCGACCGCGCCACAAGAACCGTGTCCAAGAACCACAACCAAATTCACACCCAAATGATGAACCGCATATTCTATACTGCCTAAAATGTGTTCATCCAAAACATTTCCAGCGTTTCTTATCACAAAAAGATCGCCCAACCCTTGATCAAATATAATCTCAGGCGGAACTCTAGAATCTGAACATGAAACAATTACCGCAAAAGGATGCTGCGTTTCAGTTATTTGAATTCTTCTATCAGTTGAAATATTCGGATGTTTCATATTTACAGATACAAAACGAGCATTTCCATCTTTCAATTTCTGAACAGCCGCCAAAGCGGGCATATTAGGAACGGATTTTGCAAAAACAGGTGCAGATAAAAGCAAAATCGCCAGTGTTAAAACAAGCTTCTTCATCATAAAATTAACTCCTAGTTGACTAAAAACAAGTTAATTTTATCACATAAAAAAAATAATACATTAGTATATTTTATGCTTTTTTGCTAGTCCCAACAGGAACAAAAACCGAATACTTATCAGCTATAACCAAATTTTGAACATGATCACTTGCTTCCTTGCCGTTTCCTAGAGTTACTGCAATATGTCCGTGCTCGTGATATTTTCCGCGTCTGTCATTATAAGGCTGCCAAACTATTACGCATCCTGCAGGCAAGTTTTTCAAGTCATTTTTAGATACCGAAACCTCTTTAAAATTACGATGTTTTTGAAGGATTTCCTTCGCCATATACGCAGAACCTCCGCCTAAACGGTTATCCGTAATTCCTGCCCTTTTTAAAGCATCCTTTACTCCGCCATAACAATACCCAATAGTATTTTTAGACAAAGCAGTTTTATTCGCAATATTTGCAAGTTTATTTCCTAAATCTTGATTATAAACATTTTTCAACGCTGCCAAATTAGTTTTAGTGTTGAATTTAGAATCAAAAACCTGTGTCTGCAAAAACATTGGCATCTTTCCGCCTAAAAAATCATTAAATAAATTTAAGCTTGAAAAGAAATCATCTTGCATAAAAAACGGTGTCATATAATCTGTTGAATTATAATTAAATACGCCTTCAAATGGGTTGCTAGAATTTATCGGCTCCTGTTTTTTAGGTGCCTCTGTCTTTTTTACATTTGAATAATTTGCTAAAAACAAATCGTAAATCATTAAAATCCCCAAATATAATCTCCCTTATTTATATAAAGTATTTTTCCAAAAAAAAATTGCCTAAAACAACAAAACGGATTTTCAGAAAACATGAAAAAAGTCTGAAAATCCGCCTGTTGTGTCGGAAAACTATTATGTACTGAATGTTAACATCCAATTACTTAAAAAAAAATACCCGAAAGTAGAATTAAATATTTATTTTTGATAATTCTATTGTTTAATAAAAATCTTTTGTACTATAATAAAAAAGAAGAATAAATAACTGAGAACAAAGTTAATCTTGGGCTTGTGGCTCAGTTGGTAGAGCAGGTGACTCTTAATCACTTGGTCGTGGGTTCGAGTCCCACCAAGCCCATTTTCTTTTTTGATAATCCATTT
>JAEWYI010000032.1 GCA_023395735.1 Cyanobacteria bacterium OH_SFB_17 | reverse complement strand
TTTTGTTTTTGAATATTCATATTTTCCCCTTTGCTATTTTCTAGTGTTATATTATTATAAATCAAAACAAGATTAAATTTGCTAGTTTGTTTAGAAATTTGAAATTTTTTTTTACAGTTAATGCTTTTGATTTTTTTAAGACTCTCTAATAAATTCAAGGTGCAGTCATTTTTGAACTTTTAAAACTTGTGGTATAATAAAAAAGTTAGTACAGACGGTAATAATATAATAAGGTGTAAGCTTTATAAGCAGCAAAAGTTATAGGATGATACAATATCCGAGCTTCTAAGCTACCGAGCTTCCAGGCTTCTTATACACAGAGTGCATTAATCTGGTACACCGATAAAACGAATGATTTTGTAGTACAATAAAAAAGTTAGTACAGGTAGTAATAATATAATTTAGTGTGAGGATTAAAAATGAAATTGACGGTTTTAGGCGCAGGTTGTTGGGGTTTGACTTTGGCGTGGTTATTGACGGATAATTTTGATGAAGTTGTTGTTTGGGGTCGTGAGCAGGATTTGTCTGAAGATTTGAGGCTAAACAAGCATTGTTCAAAGCCATTGGAAGTTCAGCTAAAGGATAAGGTTAAGATATCTTCGAATTTAGAAGAGTCAATAAACGGTGCAGATATAATTTTGTTGGTAGTTGCAACGTCTGGGATAAGGAATGTTTGTGAACAGCTAAAGATTGCAGGAATAAAGAGTGAGCAGATTTTGGTGAATGCATCTAAGGGTATTGAGCTTCCTTCGTTGATGAGAATGTCTGAGGTTATAAAGGATGTATTGCCTGAACAAAATTTGGCAATTCTATCTGGTCCTACTTTGGCAAAAGAGGTTTTGCAGGGTATGCCGACGGCTGCATCTGTTGCTTGTGAAGATTTAGAGGTTGCAAAGCGAGTTCAGTCAGCTTGTAACGTGGCTAGTAAGTTTAGATTATATGCAAACAGAGATGTTGTAGGTGTTGAGCTTGGCGGCAGTTTGAAAAACGTAATAGCTATTGCATCAGGTTTTGCTCATACAATGGGGCTTGGCGATAACTGTGCAGGAGCTTTGTTGACAAGAGGGATGGCTGAAATTGTAAGAGTAAGTGTAAAACTTGGCGCTAATCCTTCTACGTTGTATGGTTTGTCTGGTATGGGTGATTTAATTGCAACTTGTTCAAGCCCGATGTCAAGGAATTATACAGTAGGTTCAATGTTGGCAAGAGGCAAAAAAATTGACGATATTTTGTCAGAATTGGGATCTGTTGCAGAGGGGGTCAAGACTTCTAAGGCAATTTGTGAGTTGGCAAAAAAGCTTGATATTGAGGTTCCTGTATCAAGCGCGATTTATGAAGCAGTTTATACTGATATTACACCATATCAGCTTCTTGATAAATTGATGAATAGAAAATTGAAAGAAGAAGAAAATTATATCGGGTAAGTTTTTTGAGGCGCCAAGCGAAGCTTGGCGCCTTATTAATTATTTGTTATTATTGAATTAATTACTTATCAACGCAGGACAAAGTTTGTCTTGATAATTTTTATAGTATAATGGTTTTATACGAAAAGGAAAATATGAAATACGCTGTAAGATTAATAAAAAATACATATCATCCGCTGGATGTTTCAGAATCGGCTTCTGTTGAACATGGACAGATGGTTTTGGTCAGAACTGAAAAGGGAGAAGAAGTTTATAAGGTTTTTGCTGTAAATTCTGAAATTGTAAAACAGTGGGAAAAGTTTAAACCTCAAGCTTTGCCTTTGATTCGGGTTCTTTCACAAAAAGATTTATCTGTTTTGGACGAGATAAAAAAAGAAGAAGTTGAATCGTTTTGGAAGTGCCAGAGCTTGGTTAAGCAACATAGATTGTCAATGAATTTGGTACAGTGCAGAATTACTTTTGACAGAAAAAAGATTACTTTTTATTATACGGCTCCGGAGAGAGTTGATTTTAGAGAATTGTTAAAAGATTTGACGCAAGTTTTTAAACGTGTAAGGATTGATTTGCGCCATATTGGTGTTAGAGATGAGACTTCAATTATGGAAGGCACTGGCATTTGTGGGCAACCGTTTTGCTGTTGTACTTTTTTAAGAAAATTTGATTCGATAAATATTAAGTTGGCAAAAGATCAAGGAATGCCTATTGCCCCAGGGAAGATTTCAGGGACTTGTGGACGACTTTTATGCTGTTTGAACTATGAGTACTCAAATTATATAGAAGCGGCCAAAGGAATGCCTCCTGTGGGCTCCTCTGTGATGACTCCTGACGGATTGGGAAAAGTTTTTGCGCTTAAGTTCTTAAATTCCAATATTGCTGTCAAATTAGAGGATGGCAAAATTAAAGAATATTCTAAAAAAGATATCGAAATGGTTGATGCTGAAGTTAATGTTGAGATTGATATTCCGGTTGTGGCGACTTATATGGAAGAGGCTGAAGGAATAGATTTGAAACAGTTGGAAGACGACAGAAACAGTTCTACTGGTAATGTTTAACCTTTGAAATTATATAGATAAAAAAGCTCTGTTTGCTTAGCAAACAGAGCTTTTTTAAAATTCATTAATCAAATAAATGTTTAAATCATTTCAGGTTAATATCCAATCGCCCAAGAAAAAGGTTTTTCAGGGTGTAGGGTTTTGTCTGAGATTGTATTTGAAGATATGGCAGGCACTTCAAGAACTTGTTGAGCCTTTTGAAGAATATTGTTTCTTTGCATTGTCATATCGACGTTGTTAAAAGATTTTAGTTTATCCAGTTTATTTTGTAAATCGGCATTCTCATCGTTAAGCACCACAGTTTGTCTGCTTAGGTTGTTCAAGACAATTTCATTGGCAGTTGCAAAATAGTAGCTTATTGCTGTTGCAAAGAGAGATATTATTAATAAACCAGTTAGCGTTGAATTTATTTTTCTGATTGCCATTTCTCTTACTGTATTCTCCTTTGGAAAGTAGCCTTCAATTATCGGATTTGACTCTTGAGGATTTGTTTGATATTTGTCCTGATAATTTAGCGAATATGCGTAATTACCAATCTGTAGCTGATTATGAACCAATTTCTAACTCCCTAAAACGTTTTCCTAGTACAACTTTTTTGCTATTCTTAGTTTTGCACTTCTGGAAGGCGGATTTTGTTTAACTTCTTCTACACTTGCCAAAAGTGGTTTTTTGGTTAAGACTTCCAATTTAGGAGGAGGACAATTACAAATCATCTGATGTTTTTCACACCTGCATTTTTGAGCGTGGTATTTAAAGAAATTTTTAACTATCCTGTCTTCTAAAGAGTGAAAACTTATTACGCTTATTATAGCACCTTTATCCAATAAATCCAATATGTCTTCAAGGGTTTTTTTTACATTTATTAACTCTTTGTTAACCTCTATACGAATGGCTTGAAATACTCTGGTTGCAGGGTGTATGGTGGATTTTACGTGTGGTGTACAATTTGTGATTAAATTTGCCAATTCCTCAGTAGTTTCAATGCTTTTGAGCCTTCTTTGTTCGATTATTTTTTTTGCAATCCTTTTGGAGAAGCGTTCTTCGCCGTATTCACTAAAAATTCGTACCAAATCCGCTTCGCTATAGCGATTGACGACATCAAAAGCGCTGAATGATGCATCTTTGTTGAATCTCATGTCTAATGGTGCGTTTTTGGAAAACGAGAAGCCGCGCTCTGCTTTCGTTAATTGGTGGTAAGAAGCGCCTAAATCAAAGAGTATTCCGCCTGTAATCTTTTCTATTTGTAAATCTTGTAAAACTTTCTTAATATTAGCGTAAGATTGCTTAACAATTGTTAAATTATTGTAATCTTTTAATCTCTCAGTTGCAGCGTTTATGGCATCATCGTCTACGTCAAAGGAAATCAATTGACCATGAGGTTGAATTCTTTTAAGTATGAGTTCACTGTGACCTCCTCCGCCCAGCGTTGCATCAATATATATAAGTCCGTCTTTGCAGTCAAGTGCATCGACAGCTTCGTTTTTCATAACTGTGTAGTGTTTAAAATCGCTCATTTTAGCTCCAATAGTGTACGCTAAAAATTATAGCATGCACAAAGCTTCCATTCTCGATTAGTTGGAACAAAAAATACACCTACACGTCCTATTATTTAGAAGAGCTCCAAAAATTCAGACTGTTAGTGGTGAGTAATGAGTTCATCCCAAATGCTAGGAATAACGATAAGTGCCGCATAAACGATGAAACCAAATAAGACTAAGTTGAATGCTTCCATGATTAAACTCCTGTTCTCTATATTATATATATGCCACATTTTTAAAGAATAATAACAGTCTAATTGGGGGATATTCAAAATCATAGTTGGTGTTTTGTGTTAAAATTAAGTTGAGGTTAGTATGAAAAAACGAAAAATAGCTACGCTTTTTAAAGAGATGTGTTGTTCGGCTTGTAGAGCTGATTTTGATGAAAAATCAGTCACAATAATGAGAGACGAAGATGATTTGATTGTCTTTAGATTGGCTTGTCAAAACTGCGGAAAAAGTTTTGGGGTTGCCTTTTTAGGACTTTCTGATTTTGAACTGAAAAATTATAAAGATGATGATGAAGCTTTGCAAGTGCAGGATGGTCCTCCTCCAATAAGTGCTGATGAGGTTATTGATGCACATGAATTTATTCAAAAATTGGATGAAGGTTGGCACAAATTTATTTCAGATATGACAAAAGAAGAATAATTAAATATTAAATAGAGTCGCGTTTTGAATTTTCAAAACGCGACTCTTATTTTTTGACATTATATAAAATTAAGAATTAAATTCTTCTTTTTCAGTTTCGTTTTCTGAGGTTTCATTGATTTCAACTTGCTTTATAATTAATAATTTAGTAATTCTGGCTCCGTCGATTTCTTTTACTATAAATTTTAGCCCTTGGATTTCTACTGTATCTTCAAGTTGAGCAATTCTACCTAATATCTTCGGAACGAGTCCACCTATTGTGTCAACGTCTTCATCTTCAATTTCTACGTTAAAAAATTCATATATTTCATCGAGTCTCATCATTGCATTAGCAAGGAAAGTGTTCTCATCAATTTGTTTGATATCCGCTTCTTCATCTTTGTCAAATTCATCTTGCACTTCGCCAAAAATTTCTTCAAGAACATCTTCAAGAGTAATCAATCCCGACGTTCCGCCAAATTCGTCTATGACAATAGCGAGTTGGCTTTGACGTTTTTGAAATTCTCTAACGAGGTTGTCCATAGTGATTGTTTCAGGAACAAGAAAAACAGGTCTTAAAACTTTTTCCAGTTCAAAATTTTCTTTTTTCAACAAAAGAGCATATAAATCTTTTACGTGGATGATGCCTGAAATGTGATCCAAATTTTCCTCAAAAACCGGGTATCTGGTGTATTGGTTTTCGGCTGCAAGTGCGTTCAGTTCATCAAAAGAAATGTCTGAAGGTATGCATGCCATATCGGTTCTAGGAACCATAACTTGTTTGGCACTCAGGTCAGAAAATTTGAATACGTTGTGAAGAAGGTCTTTTTCAGTTTCGTTTAAAACGCCTTCTTTATAACTTGCGTTGATAAGCATATTTAATTCTTCAATTGAGTGAGCCAAGTGGGATGTGTTGGCTGTCGGAATTTTTAATAATCTGAGCAATGAATTACCAAGTCCGTTTAAAATGAAAATGAAAGGGTTGAACGTTTTTGTAATTAATTTCATTGGAAGAGCTATCAAAAGTGATGTCTTTTCAGGATATTGCAGTGCAATTGATTTTGGCATCAATTCGCCGATAACAACGTGCATTACGGTAATCAAAACAAATGATATGGCAACTGAAATTGAGTGAGCAGAGAAAACTTGAAGGTTGTCAGGCAAAAAGTTAAATATAGGCAAAATCATTTTTGCAAGAGTGGCTTCGCCTACCCAACCAAGTCCGATGCTTGATATTGTGACCCCAAGCTGTACAGCTGCAACAAATTTATCTAAATCTTTAAGAGCTTCAAGAGCTACTTTTGCGCTAAAGTTTCCTTCGTTTGTAAGTTGTGCTATTCTTGTTTTTCTAACACTAACCATTGAAAATTCGGCCGCAACAAAAAATCCGTTTGAAAGTAGTAATATACCGATTACAAACAAATTGAAAATTATACTGCCAATCTCGTCCATTAATTATCCTTAAACTTTAACATTGTCAATTTAATTATATATTATAAACAAAAAAATGCAACTATAGCAAGAAATAACACCAATCATTGAGGTTTTTGTGGTAAAATTTTATTGAGGATTCTATGAGATTAGATAAATTTTTAAAAGTATCAAGATTAATAAAAAGAAGAACTGTTGCAAATGAGGTTTCGGACAAGGGCAGAATTCTTGTCAACGGAACTGTTGCCAAACCTTCAAAGCAACTTAAGGTTGGGGATATAATCCAAATTGACAGCGCACAAAGACCTATAAAAGCCAAAATTTTGGTTGTGCCCACAGGAAACGTCAGCGTACAAGAATCATCGACCCTTTATGAAATTATTGATTAACTGAGGCATCCATCAATTTGTTGTAATTGTCCAAATATTGTTTTGCCAATTTTGTTTTGTTAAGCATTTTGTATGTGTATGCAAGGTTGAAATGAAAATTGGGTTCTGTATTTTTGTATTCAATAGCCTGGATAAAAGATGTTTTTGCTTTGTTTAAGTTTCCTGCTTTTAGATAAGCGCAGCCCATATTGTAGTATGCGTATGCAAAATCAGGTTTTAACTTCGTTACTTTCTTATAATTTTCTATAGCCAAAAATGGTTTTTCATCTTCTAAATAGATGTTTGCAAGATTGTAATAAGCTTTATAAAATTTTGGATCAGTTGAAATGGTTCTTTGATACATAAATATCGCATCAGATTTTCTATTCTGATCGAGAAGAATGTTTCCGATAAGAACCAAGTCCTGTGGTGTTCTGTCAGATTCTTTTTTTGCTAAAAGAATTTCAAGCGCGTTTTTAATATTATTGTCGCTATAAAAAAATGTTGCCTGTTCGCTTGCAGACATAGAATCATCATTAGCTTGTTTTTTTTCTTGGGTTGGAGCCGGTTTAGAAAAAACGCCTTTGATGGAGTTTAAATTAAACCCCTGAGCACTTGCTGAGTTTACGCATAATATGATTGCTGTTGCCGTTAATAATAATTTTTTCATACCAATATTATAGATTAAATAATTTGCATAGTCCAGTTGAACACTTAAATAGCCAGTTTTTTTGTTTATTATAAAAAAAATTGCCAAAAATTTGATTTCTAAAAAAACATGTGTCACCATACTATTGATGTCTCTTTTACTGATTGGTCCTTGCCAAAAATAAGCTTAAAACGCTTGTTGGCAAGGATTCCTTTATATATAGACTTTCTATTTTTTTACTTAATTGTTAACATTTGTTAACACAAAACAGATTAAAAAGGCAATATTAAAATCTAAAATGTTTTTATTAAGGTATGGAAGGTTTATAATTTGGAGGTTTGGTTATGTTAGGTTACAACATGAGTTCAATAGCAAGTCCGTATATGAATGGAATGCTAGCTAGAAATTACGCAAATGCATCAACGATGGCAGAATATTCAAACGGAATTAATAATTTTGATTCA
>JAEWYI010000045.1 GCA_023395735.1 Cyanobacteria bacterium OH_SFB_17 | reverse complement strand
ACTCAAATTGAAAGAATCCACGTTTCTGCTCTTACCATTGAAACTCTTGATAAATATTTCAAAGCAGAAAAGATTAAATATTCAATGCCTGTTCTTGAAGAATTTTATAAGCTTTCGAGAGGTTATTTTTTCTTCTGCTCGCTTTCTGTTATGCTTATGAAAAAAGATAATCTTTCACTATTAGATTTTTTAACTAAAATAAAAGACAGTTTTTTACCGTATTTTGATTTTTTAGGCAAACAAATTTTGGAACTCTTGCCGGCACAAGACAGAAACCTTTTTTGGTTTTTAACTATTATCAGACACCCGGTCAGCATTGAGCTGTTGGATAAATTAAACCTGAATAAAAATGAAAGCATTGAAACGCTTCTCAGTAAAAATTTAATACAAAAGAACAATAACCAAATATATATCTGCGAATTTTTGAAAGAATATTCAGAAAATGCAATGCAGCCAAATATCTCTTCAAGAATTAGACAATATGTAATCGATCTTTACCAGACACAACTTCCACTCAAACCACTGGAACGAGATATAAAAATATCCAGACAAACAATGAGAAAAGAAATAGAGTTCCATAATTTCTTTCTTCCTAAAAAGCCTAAAAATGTTGATAATTTAAATGTTGATATAAATTTCCTATCTTATTCAAAAGTGAACGACTTTTCAGACTCAGCAAGACCTGAAACTAAAGAACAAAATAACGAAAACAAAAATGCTTCTAAAACAAAAATCGACTTGACTCAAAGAAAAAACATTCAAATAAATACAGAAAATTTGCCTTTTCAACAGAACAAAACTCCGCAACAAACTTTTGAAGATGATGGTCAACAAAATTTAAAACAAATTTTAATCAAAATCAAATCAGCTGAAAACAATTACAATTATTCAAAAATTGTTGAATTATGCAATCTTGCACTAAAAATGAAAACTGACAAGCTTTATGAAAAACATCTTTCGACTATATACATAAAACTTGCAAAAGCAAGCCAAAAACTTGCAAATTACGACTACGCAGTTTTTTGTTATGAAAAAGCCTGCCAAATTTTAAAAGCAAAAAATGAACTCGAAAAAGCATCCTACATTGAATTTAGCATAGCAAGACTTTTCTATGAAACCTACAAAATAGAACAAGCTAAAAATTTATTTATAAAAATAACAGAAAACAAAAATACACCTAAACAACTTTTAGCAAAAACATACATTCAGCTCGCAAACATAGAAGAAGGCTTGGCAAATTTGCAATCAGCGTTTGAGCTTTATAAAAAAGCACTTGCTGTATCAGATGAAAATATGGAAACATCAGTTCTTGCTGAAATTTATTTTAAATATGCTCTGGCACTTGACGACAAAAATGACACCCAAGGCTCGTTTGAATACTATCAAAAATGTATTAAATTAAGCGATGAAAGACAAAATAAATTTTTATCTCCTGCTTACACTAATATTGCCGCGATATATCTGGAAAAAGGCAACTCAAAAGATGCAATATTCAACTACGAAAAGGCTTTTAAAATAGATGAAAAGGCAAATAACTACGAGGGGCTTTACTATACAGCTTCAAGAATTGCATCGATTCTAGAAAAATCAGATAAAAACAAGGCTCAAACTTATCACGAAAAAGCAATCGATTACGCAATTTTGACAAAAGACTCTTACTACATTGTGTCATCAATGTTAGCGATTGGCGATTTTTTCTATGATAATTCAGAAAACGAATTGGCTCTAAAATACTACTTCAAAGCTCATTCAATAGCACAAGAAACATTTAGCAGCGATAGTTTAGCCAAAATTGAAACACGGATTAATGATATTAAATTTAAAATGGGTGTGGAAAAATTTGAAGAAATAGCTGAAATAATAAAAATGAGGGAAAATGGAAAATAACATTGAAATACTAAAATCTAAATTGAATATATCACTTACGCAAACTCAGGAAGAAAAATTTAAAGCTTATGCTGAATGCTTCCTTAAAAAAAATGAAAAACTTAATTTGATTTCAAAAAACGATGAAAAAGTTTTGTTTGAAAAACATATTTTTGATTCTTTGGCAATAAATTTGTTTTTTAATAAAAAAAACATGTCAGCCTTAAATGGCGCATCTTTGCTTGATATAGGAACCGGCGGCGGATTTCCGTCTATTCCGATTGCGCTTTTGCATCCGGAGCTCAAGGTTGTTGCTCTTGACAGCATAAGAAAAAAAATTAATGCTCTAGAAGAGATAAAAACAGAGCTTGATATAAAAAATCTTTATCCAATGTGCCAAAGAGCTGAAAATATTAAAGAAAAATTTGACTACATAACCTCACGCGCGGTGGCTCCTGTTGATACAATCCTAAAATACGCCGCTCCGCTCTTAAATAAAGATGCTTTTTTTGTTGCCTACAAATCAAAAAAAGCACTTGAAGAACTGAAAGATGCAAAAAAAACAATGACAAGATTTAAAATGGAAGTTTTTGATGTTTTAGAATACCAGCTACCCCTAGAAGAACCGTATGAGAGAAATTTGATAATATTTAAATTTAAGTAATTTCTGATTTATCAAAAAAAGTTCTTGCTATTTTACTCTATTTGTGGCAGAATTAAGAAACAGGCACGAAATATGAACAAAATGCATTTTTATTTTCGGTTATGTTTCGAATTATGCCAAAGTAGCTCACTCGGTGAGACTCGACGAAACGAAGTCAAATTAACACCAGCTGAGCAAAGGAAAAACTAAATATTAATCCAAATTATGCCAAAGTAGCTCAGCTGGTGAGAGCGCACGGCTCATACCCGTGAGGTCGACAGTTCGAATCTGTCCTTTGGTATTTTTGTTTTTTTAAGTCGCCCCACACGGGTTGTTTTCGTTCCTCAAACCTCCATCCAAAACCTGACATTTAGTCAG
>JAEWYI010000054.1 GCA_023395735.1 Cyanobacteria bacterium OH_SFB_17 | reverse complement strand
TGATTTATTTTTTGTCTAACTGTGTCTAGATTTTTAATTTTTTTTTGTTATAATTATGCTGTGGGCGAAAGCTTACTTATCATAAATGAAATAAGGAGAATTTAAAATGAACGTAAAAATCGAAGACGGATGCATTGCATGTGGCGCTTGCGAATCTATTTGTGACGCTGTTTTTTCAGTAGAAGACATCGCTATTGTTAACGAAAGTGCTGTAGCTGATAACATTGACTGTGTAAAAGAAGCAGCAGATGCTTGCCCAGTTGGTGCTATTATTCTTGAATAGTTTAGATATTCATAAAAAAGGTACGGGTTTTAAATCCGTACCTTTTTGCATGAAATTTTACTTCAAAAACAATTCTTAACCCGTTGTAACAAAGATGTTGCTTTTTTTTCTTTATGTTGTATTATTATCTTACATGATATAAATAGCTAAAGGGAATAATAAATGAGTATTAATTTGAAAAACAAACAGGAATTAGTTGACAAGTTCGGTAAAGCATCTAACGACACAGGATCTGCTGAAGTGCAAATCGCTATGATGAGCCAAAAGATCAGTGAACTTACTGAGCACTTGAAACTTAATAAAAAAGATTTTTCTACAAAACGCGGACTTTTGATGTTGGTTGGTAGAAGAAAAAGATTGTTATCTTTCTTGAAAGATAGAAACCTTGATAAATACAGAGAATTGATTAAAACTTTAGGTATTAGAGGTTAATCTTTAAATAAAAACATTTAAAGGACCCGCAAAGCAATGCTTTGCGGGTCCTTTTGAGTGCCTAAACGAACTAAATTGCACTCAAAGCTATTGATATTTCGTCCATTAATTTTTTATCTTCTGTTCTTTTTGCTTGGTTTAGTGCCTTTTGAAATAATGATTTTGCTTTTTTATAATTTTTGTAATCAAGCATGAGCTCTGCAGCTCGCTTGTAGTTTATTGCGGTTTTTAGTATTGAACCAGCTTCGTTATATTCTTTAATTGCGGACAGGTAATATTTCATTGCATCTTTTGGTTTATTGAATTTGTTGTAAGCGTTTGCAATGTTGCTAGATACATATCCTTTGGTTTTTGAACTTTTTGTTTCGTTTGCTAAAAGCTCTGCTTCGTGAAGAAAGTCAAGAGCTTCAGCTTTGTATTTATCTGTGTAAATGCTGCCTATTTTAGTAAGAGAAGTTGATTGGGCAATAAGGTTTTCGCTCACTCCTGCATAAGATATTGAGCTCATGTAGTGATTGATTGCAGGCTCAAATTGGGCAACATCATCGTAGATTTTTGCCATTGAGAAGTGTGCTTTTGTTTTTACATTTGTATCAGTTGCAGTTTGAAGCGATTTGCTGTAGCTTGATAGAGCTTGTTCAAGGTAGTCATTTTTGTCATAAATTTGACCTATTTCAAACAAAATTTTTGATTCAGTTTCTTTGTCTTGAACTTCAATTGAGCGAGTGAGGGCTTCTTTAAAGAATTTCATGGCGTTTTTATTATCGTTTGCGTATGAATATTTTTTTGCGGAGATAAAAAGTGTTTTAAGTTTTTCATCTTGGGGTATGGAAATATCATTATTTTTATCTTCTTTGTCGCTTTGTTCTTGTTCGTCTTTGGAGTCAGAGTCAGAATTTTGTTGTTTATTTTTTTCTTGTTCGTTTGGAAATTTAACAAGAAAATGAGGATTAACTTCTTCATCGTTAAATTTGTAATTGATCTGTTGCAAGAAAAGAGCATCAAGCCAATTTTCAACGACATTTGATTTTCTTTGAAGGGTTTCTGTAATGTAGTTGTCTAGTAGAGAAGCTGCATTTTTGAGGTTTGAGCGAATTAGTTTTGCATCAGGATTTTCGCGAACAACTTGTTTTTCAACAAGAGAAAGGTAGGTATTAACTTCATCCATAAGCTCTTGAGGGGAGCCTATAGCATGGGATGTGTTTTTAAAATCTTTTATTATTTGTGCAATATTAATTGTTGCATTTTTTAGGTTTGCATCACGAGATTGAATAGCGCTTTGGTGTGCAGCCTTTGATTCTGCAAATTTTTGTTGGATGGTTTTTCTCTCACCGTTGTTTTGTACAACGTGATTTTCTTCTTGATGTTGGGTTGCAGCAGAAGATGAAGACTCGGATGCATCCTTGTCGTTTTTCTTAAACCCTTTGTAGTTGTTTGCTAAGTAGGGTTGTTGTCTAATCGGTGACATTGTCGTATATGCCATAATACCCTTTCAAAAACCTTCTCTTATTTTATAACGGCAAAAACTTATCTATAACTGACTTTTTTTGCCTGATTTCATCTATATGGTGGACGTTTCATGCTTTAGTATTAATGACGATTTAAAAATTGTCATAATTTTTACAAATTTTGCTTGTTTGTCAGGTTGTGGTAGAATTATTTTACTTATCGGGAGTGATTTTGAGTATGAGTAAAATTTTAATAATCAGACTTACATCGTTGGGTGATGTTATTTTTACATTGCCGCTGGTGAATGTTTTGAGCACGGATAATGAAATTGGCTATGTCGTTTCGGAAAAAGGATTAGATGTTATCAAGGATAATCCTATGATTAGAAATGTTCATTTTGTTCCATTAGCAAAGTGGAAAAAAAATCCTTTTTCTTTTAAGAATTTAATTGAATTTGTTAATGTTATTAAAGAAATTAGGGCTGAAAAATATGATATAGCAATTGATTGCCAGCAGATGCTAAAAAGTCTTTTGCTGCTTTTATTTTCCGGTGCAAAAAGAAGAATTACATTTAAGGATGCAAGAGAACTTTCAGTTTTTGCCGGAAACGAATTTGTGACTCCTAAAGCCAAGTTTCGAGATAACAATTATCATATAGTTGAGCGAAATCTTGATTTTGCTAGACATTTGAATTGTTCAATAGATGATATTAATTTTGAATTGCCTAAATCCATTGATTCTGTTGTTGAAAAAATTGATAATTTATTAAAAAATATTGATAAAAACAAAAAAACGGTTGTTATATCTCCTGCTACTACTTGGGAAAATAAGCATTGGGCTGAAAAAAATTGGGCGGAGGTAATAAAAAGTATAAACGGGAAATGCAACATTGTTTTTTCAGGCACTTCAAAAGATATTGAGCTTGTGGATAGAATAATTAAACAGGTTGGCGATATCGATTATATTAATCTGTGCGGAGAGACAAATGTTAAGGAATTGTTGGAGGTTTTTAAGCGCGCAAACCTTGTAATTGCGCCTGATTCAGGTAGTGCTCATTTGGCTTGGGCAAGTTCAATTCCGCATGTAATCGCAATATTTACTTGTACTCCGCCAAAGCGTTTTGGTCCATACGGAAAATCAGGAAAGTATTTTGCTGTGCAAGGCGAGCTCCCTTGCCAGCCTTGTTTTAAGCGGAAGTGCAGACTCAAGCAAAGCAAAAATATCTGTTGTCTTGAGCCTTCAGTTGATAAAATTATAAATATTGTAAATAAAATAATACAATAAATGTTACGTTTTTAATCATACTGAGGTATACTGTAGTTATAATTATTAATTAAGAGGCATAATGGGCTTTTTCGACAAAATAAAAGAATTTAGCAATCAAATTTCGGAAGTTGAGAGTAATATTTACTCAAACAAGCAGGATTTTTTGGAGATATATGAACGCAACGTCCAACTGGAAAAAGAAATCACAGAAAGGACAAAAGAGTTAAACGTCGCCAATCAAAGAATGTTGACTTTGCAGCACATCTGGGAAATGATGAACTCTTCCAAGCCACTTTCAAGTGTTTTGGAATCAATTGTTAAATCACTTCAAGGTGAGTTGGGTTATCTTCACAGCTCTATTATTGAGCTAAAAGAAGATGAACAGGGCAAGTTTTTAAAAATTATTACCCAAGATAAAAATCAAATTTCAGATAAAGTTGATACCGCTGTCGGAAAACCTTTTGAACAACTTCGTTTTTCATACTCTGAAGGGGGACTGTTTGCAAGATCTCTTTCAGATAGAGTGATTTTGCAAACTCAAGATTTACGAACAGCATTGAGGGATGTTTTGCCAGATTATTCAGAAGATTCTATCCGAAAAATTCTACATAATCCGATAAGTCATTCTGTTGTAATTGTTCCACTCTGGAGCATGGATAAACCTTTTGGTTGGCTGGTTGTTTTTTCAACAAGAGACGTGGCTGAAGATGCAGAAATTAATTTCTTAAGCCTTTTTGCAAAACAAATTGAGCTTGCTATTACTATCGCTGATTTGTTCCAAGCTGTTAAAAATCAAGCTGTTACCGATGCTTTAACAACGCTTTATAACAGAAGATACTTTGAAGAATTTTTAGACAAGGAAGTTATCAGGGCTGAGCGTATGAAACAGCCATTTACGCTTATTGCGCTAGATTTAGACCATTTAAAACAAATTAATGATAAATACGGGCATGCCTATGGTGATGTGGCAATACAAACTGTCGCAGACGTATTAAAGAAAAACGCCCGTTCAATTGATGTCGCTGCGCGTATGGGTGGTGAGGAATTTAACCTTTTGCTTCCGGGTGTCGATTCAAAAGGTGGTTTGATTGCGGCAGAAAGAATTAGAAGCGCAATCGAAAGCTGCAAGCTTGATGTTATCGGTAATATTACCGCAAGTATCGGTGTCGGAACCTTCCCTGAGCATTCTGATAAGATTGATGAATTATTAGAAATCACCGACCAAGCCATGTATGTTGCAAAACGAAGTGGCAGAAACCAAGTTCAAATAGCAAAACCAATTACGGACGTTACATGGCAAGAGGTTGCTATGAATGCCTTTATGGATATTTTGACCAAAAAACGCATCCCTGTTACAGCTGATATTGCCAAAAATTTAACCAAAAAGCTTTCAGTCAAAAGTGCTGAAGCATCTTCTCCAAAAGACGTTGTCTACTCAGTTGCGGACATGCTTGCAAAAACATATAACCCGCTTCATGAAAAAGGGGTTACTAAATCAAAAGTAAGGCTTGCTACAAAGCTTGCAAAAAATTTCGATTTGAATGAAGAAGAAGTTAATAAACTAAGAATTGCAACCCTTCTTTATGATATCGGTAATTTGATGATTCCTCAAGACTTGTTGCAAAAAACAACGCCTCTCACTGAAGAAGAAAAATCTGAAATTAAAAAACACCCTGTCATTGCAGCTAGAGAAATTCTAAAGCCAATTTCAGAGGTACAAGACATAATCCCAATAGTTGAACATCACCATGAAAACTGGGATGGCACAGGTTATCCAGGAAAAGTTTCAGGAAAAGATATCCCGCTTTCATCCCAAATTATTCTTATTATTGACGCGTATTTTGCCCTAATAGCTCCGCGGTTTTACAGAGAAGCCTTATCTCCTAAAGAAGCAGTTGAAATAATTAAAAATGATGCGAATAAAAAATGGAATCCTGTATTGGTGAAAGAATTTATTTCACTAATGGAAAATGAATTAAAATAAAAATATTTTCTAAAGCGCAAATAACAGGAATCATGCAAATCTTGTAAACTATTGAATATAGTGAATTAAGTGCTTATTTTACATTGAATATATGCATAAACATTGACCGATGGTGAAAATGCTTACGCTTATTGAATTCACCCTCACCCTGTTTTCTAACTTTCGCAGATCTCTGCTCAAGCCGAAAACAGACCTCCCCGCTCAAGTGGGAGGTTAACTTGCTCATGGCTTGATTTTTTAAAGTTTTAGCATTTTTGTTAGCAGTAAATGCTTGTTATATAAGTGTTGTGGGTAGATTTCAACATAATCCTTGTAAACAAAAAAAAGAGCTTTGCACAAGCTCGATTTTGTTACCTGCTTTGTCTCGCAGGTGGGTGAGCGCCTTAGCTAATCCGTTTCCCGCTAGCGTTTAGATGAAATCTAATCGGCGGGTATACTTCAATGCTATTAGAGTCAACTCTCCCTTTTTAAAAAATTGAAGGAACAAAATAGACACCTGTGCAAAGTATTACTATTATTGCATATATTTTTGACGTTTTCAAGCCCTTAGTGAAAAATT
>JAEWYI010000114.1 GCA_023395735.1 Cyanobacteria bacterium OH_SFB_17 | reverse complement strand
ATTATGAATTTGGCTCTAAAAAAGATGAAAGAATAAAAACCATTCACCGTAAAAACGGAGGCTATGGGGCAAGCTGCAATAGAGGTCTTGAAATTGCTCAAGGGGATTATATAGGAATTGTAGAATCAGATGATTTTGTCGAACCTGATATGTATGAAAACTTATACAATCTAATAACCAAAAATAACTGCGAAGTTGCAAAATCAAATTGGTACTTCTATTGGGGCAAAAAAAATAAAAAAGAAAAATATAACCGCTTTGCAGATTGCAAACTAAACGAAGTTACAAACGCAAAAGACTGCAAAGAACTACTATGTATCCAGCCTTCTGTTTGGTCAGCTTTGTACAAAAAAAGTTTTTTAATTGAAAATAATATAAAATTTTTAGAAACTCCAGGTGGCTCATATCAAGATACTTCTTTTACTTTCAAAGTTATGTTGAGTGCAAAAAAGATAATTTTAACAGACAAAGCCTATCTTTATTACAGACAAGATAACTGCGATTCATCAGTTAACAGCAAAGGAAAAGTTTACTGCTTAAACGATGAATACCAGGAAATTTTCAATTATTTAAACAAAAATCCTGAGTTAAAAGAACATTTTTTACAACTGATTTATTCTTTTGAATACCACGCACATATTGGTACTTGGCAAAGAATTGACAAAAAATATAAAAATGACTATAAAAAATATTTCACAGCCAGAATGAAGCAACTTTTCAAAGACAATGAATTAAAAGATGAATTTTGGCAAATAGTTAAAAAGAAAGAATTTATGCTTCTGTTAACCTGTCCTGACTTATTTTACACTTTGGTTTTTCTTGAAAAAATAAAAACTAAAATGAGGAATTTCAGACGAAAAATAATAAGCATAAACCATAAGTCAAACAACTTAAACATTACAATTTTAGGAAGAAGCTGGGGAATAAGATGATAAAGAACATTAAAAATAAAATGCTGGAAACATTTAATAAACAAAATTTTGTACAAAATTATAAAAAAATGTGGCCATATATAAAACCTTATTGGTTTAGAGCTACACTTGCGATGCTGATATGCATCCCGATAGGTTCATTGGATGCGGTTATAGCACTTTCTTTAAAACCTTATATGGACTTGGTAATGGTTGAAAAATCTGTTCAATCTCCATGGTACATTCCTTTTGGGATTGTTTTGTTTACATCTTTTCAAGGTGGTCTGAATTATCTTGCAACTTACCTGAATACTTGGGTCGGAGGCAAAATTACAAACGGTCTTAAAAGAGATTTATTCAAAAAAATGCTTTCGTTTGAAACGGCTTACTTTAATACGAAAAATTCCGGCGATGTTATCTTCATATTTAACAATAATGCAGATATGGCGTGCTCCGGATTGCTTGATAACTTGAAAACTTTTACCCAAAGACTCTTCTCTTCCATTTCTCTTGTATGCGTGTTGTTTTATAACTCATGGCAACTTGCTTTAATAGCTATTGTCGTTTTAGGATGCGCGTTTTTGCCTGTTGCGAAAATAAGAAAAAGAATAGATGGAGTTATGAGCAAGACAATAGCCGCAGATTCTGCTATTTTAACCGCATACAACGAAGCTTTTGCAGGAAATAAAACAATTACTTCATACAATTTGGACAAAATACAAAGATCAAAATTTGACGAAATATTATCTAACATTTTCAGCTTAAGAATAAAAATGATTCAAAGAACATCTTGGCTGTCTCCAATGATGCATGTTATCGTTTCAGTCGGGATAGGTCTTGCAATAGGTTATGGAAGCTATTTAATTGTGACCCATCAAATAACAAGCGGAAACTTTGTTTCTTTTATAACCGCTTTAATAATGCTTTACACTCCAATCAAAAATTTGGGAAGCAATTTTAATGCAGTACAGTTCTCGTTTATGGCTATAGAAAGAGTATTTGACGTTCTAGACTCTCAGCCGGCAATAAAAGATTCAGAAAATGCGATAGAACTTTCTGCAAACCATAAAGAAATAGAAATTAAAAATGTTAATTTCGAATACAGCCCTAATGTCCCAATATTAACAGATATAAACATAAAAATAAAAACAGGAGAAACATTGGCTCTTGTCGGCAATTCTGGTGGTGGAAAAACCACATTGGTAAATCTTTTGCCGAGGTTTTACGATGTTAAATCAGGCTCGATAGAAATAGACGGGATTGATATTAGAAATTACACGCTTAAAACTCTTAGACAAAATATTGCCGTTGTATTTCAAGACAATTTTTTATTTTCCGGCACGATAAAAGAAAATATAATGCTTGGAAATGAAAATGCAACAGATGAACAATTACAAAAAGCTTTGGAAATGGCATTTTTAACTGAATTTGTCTCCGGACTTAAAGACGGAGTAAATACTTATATCGGAGAAAGAGGAATACTATTGTCAGGCGGGCAAAAGCAAAGAGTGGCGATTGCAAGAGCGTTCTTGAAAAATGCTCCTATCATTATATTGGATGAAGCAACTTCCGCACTTGATAATAAGGCAGAAGCAATTGTTCAAAAAGCTATAGATAACTTAATGCAAGATAAAACAGTTTTTGTTATAGCTCACAGACTTTCTACAATTCAAAACGCTGATAGAATAGCAGTAATAAATGAAGGTCGCCTTGCTGAAATAGGCGCTCACGATGAGTTGATGCAAATAGAAAACGGCGTATACAAAAATCTGTACAACATGCAATTCAAAAACCAAGAAGAAGTAACTGTATAAAACAAAAATAATAATAGTAAGTGGAGGAATGAAAAAAGATGAAAATTTTAGTAACCGGAGGAGCAGGGTTTATTGGAAGTCACCTGGTTGATGCATTATTGGCGCAAGGAAACAGCGTTGTAGCTTATGATAATTTATCACTTGGAAGAGAGTCTAATCTTGACGAAGCTAAAAAAAATCCTGATTTTAAATTTATAAAAGGCGACATTTTAGATAAACAAACATTTTTTAAAGTTTTTGACGATAACAATTTTGACATCGTTTTTCACATGGCTGCAAATTCAGACATAGCTAAAAGTCACTCAAATCCTGATGTAGATTTTGATAACACTCTAAAAACGACTTACAACACCCTTCTTGCAATGAAGGAATTTGGAGTCAAAAACTTAGTATTTGCATCAACATCTGCAATCTATGGAGACTCTCACGGGGCTGTAATTGATGAACTTTACTCTCCGCTTTTCCCAACTTCCCACTATGGAGCAGGCAAACTTGCAAGCGAAGGATTTATCGCAAGTTTTGCTGAAAATTACGGAATCCAAACCTGGATTACAAGATTTCCTAACGTCGTTGGCGAACGCGCAACTCACGGTGTGATTTTTGATTTTATTAAAAAATTAAAAAAGAATCCGACAGAATTAGAAGTTTTGGGAAACGGAATGCAATTTAAGCCATATCTTTACGTAAAAGACCTAGTAAATGCAATTTTATTTGTGAAAGAAAATTCCAACGACAAAATCAATTATTTTAACATTGGAGTAGAAAGCAGAACCAGAGTTAAGACTATAGCAGAAACCGTTATAGAAGAAATGGGACTTGATGCAAAAATCAGATACACAGGCGGCGACAGAGGTTGGATTGGAGATGTACCTGAGTTTAACTACTGCCTTGATAAAATCCATAACCTTGGATGGAGTGCAAAAATTACTTCTGACGAAGCAGTAAAAAAATCAGTTAAATATATTTTGGAGAATGACTTGTGCAACTTGTAATCATTGCTGGCGGAAAAGGAACAAGACTGGGACTGAAAGATATCCCAAAACCTATGGTTAAAATTGGTGACAAACCACTTTTGGAACACCAAATTGAACTTGCTAAAAAATATGGATTTAAAGAAATTTATATTCTTTCAGGCCATTTAGCTAGCGTCATTGAAGAGTATTTTGGCGATGGGGCAAAATGGGGAGTAAAAATTCACCACGTTATAGAACCTTATCCACTTGGAACAGCAGGAAGCGTTAAACTTTTAGAAGATAAAATCAAAGACAGATTTATGGTTTTTTACGGCGACGTTGTTATGGATTTTGATATTGACAGTTTTGTTGAATTTGATAAGGTTCATGCCTCGCCCTTGAGGGGAGAGGGTGGATATACAATCGGAACAACACTTGTGCATCCAAACGATCACCCGCACGATAGCGATTTATTGGCAGTTGATGAAAACGACAAGGTTACAAAAGTTCTTCCTAAGCCACACAAAGAAGGTGAATACTATCAAAACCTTGTAAATGCAGCTGTTTATATCTTATCACCTAAGATTTTTGAATATATTAAAGATGGGATTTCTCAAGATTTTGGTAAACATATTCTTCCAAAAGTTGTAGAGGCTGGAGAAACATTAATTGCATATTCAACTCCGGAATACATCAAAGACATGGGCACGGCAGAAAGATTTGAAAAAGTTTGTGATGATTTCTTAAGTGGAAAAGTTGCAAAACTGAACAAGAAAAATCCTCGTCCTGCAATATTTATAGATAGAGATGGCGTGATTAACAAAGACATGGACACCAATCCAAAAACTGAACTTTTTGAGTTTCTTCCGGAAGCTATTGATGCAATTAAACAAATAAACAAAAGTGAATATTTGTCTATTGTTGTTACAAATCAGCCGATGATAGCAAAAGGATTCGTATCTTTTGATGAAGTATATGAAACTCACCGAAAAATGGAAACGATTTTAGGCGAGAACGGAGCTTATTTAAACAAAATTTACTTTTGTCCTCACCATCCGGAAAAAGGGTTTGAAGGCGAAATAAAAGAGTTAAAAATTGATTGCGAATGCAGAAAACCCAAGGCCGGAATGCTTTACAAAGCACAGCAAGAACTCAATATAGACATGGAGAATTCTTGGATGATAGGGGACAAAGAAACTGACATTTTATGTGGTCGGTTGGGTAATTGCAAAACTATTTTGGTTTGTGGTAAAATCGACGAATTAAGTGGAGTTAAGACGCAAGCAGATTTTGTTTGCAAAAATCTGTCAGATGCAATAAAATTAATAATAGATAATAAAAAATAAGATATAGGAAATAAGAAAAATGATTATAACAAGAACACCATTCAGAATAAGTTTTGCGGGTGGGGGAAGTGATTTAAGGAACTATTATGAAAATTACGGCGGCTCTGTCGTCAGCGTAACCATCAACAAATATATGTATTTGTCGCTTCATCCTTATTTCAACGAAGACGGGTATTTGCTAAAATATAATAAAACCGAAAATGTCAAAACGGCTGATGAAATTCAGCACCCGATTATAAAAACAGTGTTCGAAAAATACGGTATTAAAGGTGTCGATTTTAACTCCAGTGCTGATATTCCATCAGGAACAGGCTTGGCGTCAAGTTCTGCATTCACCGTCGGGCTTATAAACCTATGCAATGCATATACCGATCAATATATGAACAAAAAAGACATCGCAGAATTAGCTTGTAATATAGAAATTGAAGATTTAAAAGAGCCTATCGGAAAACAAGACCAGTATGCATGCGCTTGCGGGGGGCTTAATTTTATAGAATTTTACAAAGATGGCGCTGTAGATGTTGAAAAATTATTTTTACAAGACGGCGCTTATCATGTTTTAGAAAAAAATCTTCTAATGTTTTATACGGGAAAAACCCGCGCTGCTGGAGATATTTTGTCTGAACAAAAGAAAAACACTACGGATGACGAAGCAAAAATTAAAAATTTACACAAAATGGTTGAATTGTCAGTTGATTTAAAAGAAGAATTGCTAAAAGGAAATGTTCATTCAATGGGTGAAATTCTTCATGCCGGCTGGATGTACAAAAAAGAACTTGCAAACGGAATTTCCAATCCTGACATCGATTATTATTATGACTTGGCGATAAAAAACGGTGCTATGGGCGGAAAACTTCTTGGAGCAGGCGGCGGTGGATTTTTGTTATTCTACGTCGAAGAACATAATCGTGAAAAATTAAGACGAGCGCTGAGCGATTTGGATGAAATAGATTTCAGATTTGATAATAAGGGAACAAACTTGGCTTATTACAATAAAGTAAAATTATATAGGAGCAGAGGTCTTGAAAAAGTTAATTACTAATTATATTGACAGATTAAAAACAACATTGGATAATCTTGACAAAAACGAGATTGAAAGATTCATAAACGAGCTTTTGAAGGCAAGAGACAACGGTAAAAACATTTTTATAATGGGAAACGGCGGCTCTGCGTCGACGGCTAGCCACTTTGTTTGTGATTTTAACAAGGGAATGAGCTATAAGCAAGATAAAAAGTTTAAATTTCATTGCCTTAACGATAATATTGCAACTATGCTTGCGTATGCAAACGATATTAGCTATGATGAAGTCTTTGTGGAGCAATTAAAGAATTTTATGGAAGCAGGGGACTTGGTGATTGGAATTTCGGGCAGCGGAAACTCTAAGAATGTAATCAAAGCGATAGATTTTGCAAACCAAAACGGCGGTATTTCAATAGGATTGACGGGATATGACGGGGGGCTTTTGAAAAAGCTTGCTAAGTATTCGGTTAATGCAAACATAAAAGATATGCAAATATCAGAAGACATCCACATGATGCTGGGTCACATGATATATTATATCCACATGGAGTTAAACGAAAAAATGGAAATGGAGTTGACCTGTGACTAATCCCAAAGTTTCAGTTATAGTTCCAACTTATAAAGCAGCCAAATACCTTCCAAAATGTTTGGATAGTTTAATTAATCAAACTTTTAAAAATTTTGAAATAATAATTGTTTCCGATGGCCCCGACGAAGATAATAAAATAGCTAATGAATATGCATTAAAAGATAATAGAATAAAAATTATTAAAGATGTGAATAAAGGTCTTGGCGGAGCTCGAAATGCTGGGCTTGATATCGCCAAAGGTGAATATATATATTTTGTCGATTCTGATGATTGGCTTGAGATTTGTACATTAGAAACAATAATAAATTGTATTAAAGATAATAATACAGATTTGGTAGTTTTCGGTGTTAATGTTACAGGAGATGCTTTATTGCATAGACGAGAAAGTGAAATTAATTATTTTAAACTTAAATTCATCGGATTGAATGAAATAAAGCAAGAACAGATTCTCAATACAAATGTTTCAACTTGGAATAAATTATATAAAAAAGAAATTATAGATAAATACAATTTAAGATTCCCTGAAAAAATACAATGCGAAGATTTTCCGTTTTTCTTTTTCTATATGTTAGCATCAAAGAACGCGTATTATCTTAATGAACCTTTATATAATTATTTCAGACACGACGACTGTGGAATGTCGAAAATTTACAGCGGTGATTTTGAATCGGTAAAAGATCATATTACAAATTGTAAGTTTTTGTATGATAAACTCATAAAAAATAACTTATATAAAAGTCATCAAGATACTTTTTATAAAATTCTTGAAAAATATATAGAAATTTCCCTTTCTTATCTTCATGGTTTAAGAGAAGAACGTAAAGAATTTAAAAAGTACGCAAAAAAGATAATGAAAGAAATGAAAATTAATTATTCAAATATGGAATTTTTCAAACAACATTTGATAACAAAAGAAATTATTAAAAATATGATTATACACAATTTAAGGAGTTCAAATATAAAAAGATGAACATGAGAAAACTTAAGAAATTTTTAAACGGAATATTTTCAATTAAAAACGAAGGAAACCATAAACGATTAATGCTTTTGGGCTTTAAATTAAAATTTAAAACACAAAATTCTCATATTCGTTCAAGTGATTCCATGTTTGATTTACAAAAAATGATTGATAATGCAAGTGTAGTTTCATTTGATATTTTTGATACTCTCTTATTAAGACCATTTGTGAATCCGGTGGACGTTTTTGCTTATATAGAGCAAGAAACTAATAGTATTGGTTTTAAAGAGGAAAGGATAAAATCAGAAGAGCAGATAAGACGAGAATTGAATGGTTCAGAAGAAGTAACTTACGATGAGATATATGAAAATATGGCAAAACCTTTCAAAAAGCTAAAGGAGGTTGAATTAAAGACCGAAAAACAAATACTTATGCCAAATATAGAGATGCAAAAAGTTTATGATTATGCAATACGTAAAAATAAGAAGGTAATACTAGTATCTAATATGTATTTATCAAAATGTGATTTGGAAGAGATTCTTAAAAAAAATAATTATATAAATTATTATAAATTATATGTATCTTCTCATGAAAAATTATCCAAAAACACATCAAATCTTTTTAAGAAAATCTTAATGGAGCTAAATGTTGACGCTGATAAAATATTGCATATTGGAGATAATAAGCATGATGATTATGAAATGCCTAAATTGGTTAATATTAATGCTTTTTGGTACACAAAGCCGATTGAGCAATTTTTTCAGCATAATGATTTTAGTTATTTACAACAATTATATAAGAGCAATCATGAAAATTACGAAATTAGCATTATAATTTCAATGTTAATGATTTATTGGCTGAATAATAATAAACAAAAAATTAATGAAAATAATTTTTGGCATTTCCTAGGATTTTTATATGGAGGAAGTGCTGCTTTTGCTTATACAAAGTTCATTAAAAAAATTGTAAAAAGAGAAGGTATTGAACAACTTATATTTGTGGCAAGGGATGGTTATAACTTGCAAAAAATTTACAATAAATTGGAAAATGAACCAATCAATAATTCATATGTTTATGCACCTAGAATATTTAATATAAAAACGCTAACTCAGTATGAATCCTATGTTGATGAGACTTTAAATTTTTGGGGTAAAAATAATTTAAAGTTCTCGAATTTATTAAATAGTAAAAATATAAAAGATATGGATTATACCCAAAAAAATGAATTAATAAATGAAGGTAGATCTCTGATTAAAGCGAATGCGGATGAGTACAAAGAAGAATATACAAAATATGTTAATAATCTCGTTGATAGCAGTAAAAAAATTGCAGTAGTAGATACAGTAACAGGAGCATTTTCATCACAAAATCTCTTACAAAAAGTGTTTTCTAAAAATATATTTGGAATATACTGGTGTATTAATTATGAATATAATGGTTATAAAAATAATGATTTTGCGGTTTGGTCAAAAGATCATGTTTTAGATTTTTTCTGGGATTTTTTCGAAATAGCAATAACCTCTCCAGAATTACCAATAAAAGCAATTGTTAATGGAAAACCTGAGTATTACTCAAATATAGATTTAAATGAAATTCATTTTCGAACTAATTTGTATCCGAAAATTAGTGATGGGATATTAGATTTTGCAGATAATATTATTGAAATATTTGGAGAACTTGAACTTAATTTTTCTCATGAAATATTTTATGAACTATTGAAAAATTTTTACGTGAATTTATCGGGAGTTTCAGAAAAATTGTTCTGCCAAGTTTATCAAACTTATGACTTGGAGAATAAAAACTATGTGCCTCATATGTATGCGATGAGAGCTAAAATAAATAAACTACTTTTTAATGATATGACAACCAAAATTAATTTGTTTTTATTTGGTTTTATACCTTTTGCTCAATTTAATTTAAATAGTTCTATAATAAAAACTAGAAATAATATCTTTATAAATGCAGTAATAGAAAAAAACAAAACTCTTATTAAATTTCTTGGTATTACTATATTAAAAATAAAAAGGATAAATGAAAATAAAATAAAAACTTATTTGTTTGGTTTTATACCTATACTAAAAATAAAGAAGGAAATATATGAATAAAAAAAACACAAATGAAAAGGAAATGAACATTGTATTGTGCGCAGATGATAATTATTTTTATGCGGGGATTACAATGTTATCAATTTTAAAAAATACAAATCCTGAACGAAGAATAAATTTTTATATTTTATTTGACAATATGAGTAAAAAGACAAAAGAAAGATTTTTATCCTTACAAACAATGTGGAATTGTACAATAGAATTGACAGATATAACTGAATATAGACATTACTTAAATATCGTGAAATGGGATAATCACAAGAATGATGACAATCACCAAAGTTTAATGAGTTATTACAGAATATTGATATTGAAAATTTTTAATGCTCGATTTAATAAATGTATTTATATTGATTCTGATATTATTGTTGAAACTGATTTATCAACCATTTACGACCAAGTATCAGAAGAGTTTATTGCTGGAGCTGTAGTTGAAGTTGGAGCAATGCAAAAAAGACAAGTAATATTAAAAGAAACAATGCAATTAAAAGAATTCTCAAATTTTAAAATACATCCTAATGATTTCCCATATTTTAATGCTGGTTTAATTATTTTGAATTTGAAATTTTGTAACAAAGAAAATATTTTTGAACAGATTTTAAATTTCTTAGTTCAAAATCCATCTCCACCGTACGCTGATCAAGATTCTTTAAATGCCATTTTAGGACAAAAATATAGATATAATATGCTCTATTTTGAACCTAGTTTTAATGTTTTTTGTAACCCCGAATACATAAAATATGATGATGCTTTTTACCCAGAAGACAAAGTGTTATATGCATTAAATAACCCACTTGTATACCATTTTGTTGGTTCTTGTAAGCCTTGGCAAGGTTTTAATGATGGTTACAGAAGTATTTGGTGGAAATATTGTTCGATATCTCCATGGCATAAAATAGTTAATAAAAATTTAAAACCTAAACTTAATTTCTGGGAAATTCTATTTTCAGTAAAAAATGAAGATATTCACAAGATATTGACAATTTTGGGGATTAAACTAAAATTTCGAAATTTTAAAAATGATGTAAAGATAGAATTTAATAAACTCAATAATAAACTTTGTGAGCAAGATTACAAATTTTATGAATTAAATAAAAAACTAGAAGAACAAAAAGATAATCTTATTCATTTAAACAAAAGGAATCTTACTTGGCAGGGAATAATTGATAATTCTCCAAATAGTTATAAAGATTATGTTTTAGAAAATAATATGCCTGAAAAAATTAAAAGATTAAAAAAAGGCCTTGATAATAAATCCATTAAAATTATTGACACGACACTGAAGAAAATACTTCAATTACCTGATTATAAATATGCCGAATACTTATATTGCGATGATTCAGAATTTAGAAAGACATTTGAAACTAAAGAGGATGTTGAATTTAACGATTTGTACAATCGCCATTTTAATAAAGTAAGAAAGGCCTACAAACTAGCCAAAAATGATTATGATATGGAAGTTTTCTTGTATCATCACGGTCTAAAATTCGCAAATGAAAAAATTAAAAAATATGTGAAAGGAAAAGATTTTATTGATGCAGGAGCATACATTGGAGATAGTGTTTTAGTCCTTTTAAATTATAATCCTCATAAAATTTATTCTTTTGAAATCTCTGATAAATCAATAAATGATTATTTTGAAACATTGAAAATGAATGCCATTTCTGAGGACAAATATCAATTAATAAAAATTGCATTATCTGACAAAAAATCAATAATTAAAGTCTCTGATAACGGTGGAATGGGGGTTAAAATCTTTAATAAAGATGGGTATAAAATTAATACAACTGATTTAGACAGCATTGTTAAAGAAAAGAACATCAATGTAGGGTTTATAAAAGCTGATGTTGAAGGTGCAATGTATAAAACTCTTATAGGGATGAAAGATACTATTAAAAATTTTAGACCTGTTTTATCTCTTGCAATTTACCATTCTCCTGAAGAGTTTTTTGAAACAAAACCATTACTTGATGAAATAGCAAAGGACTTAAATTATAAAATTGAATTTGATTGCCATTATTCTTCCTGCTTCCATATCTATGGCACGGTTCTTTGGGCATATCCCAAAGAACTTGAAGATTAAGGAAAGAGAGACTATCCTTAATTTCACTGGCTTATTATTTACAGGGAAACGAAGACATAAAAGAAATTCATAGTCTTTAAAATTAAAAAAGAATAGTAAATAAAGATTATACAACAATTTAGAGGAATTATGGAAAAGAAACAATTAAAAATTAATTTTATTCTCCCGCCGGCGGCGTTGTCGGGGGGGCCGTTGGCTATTCTTGAATATGCTAACAGGCTTATCGGCAAAGGACACTCGGTTACTGTAACCACCTATCCTACTTGTTTTTGGCCAGACAATTGGAAAGAAAAACCATTCCCTTGGTTCGATTTTAAGGGTGAAGTAGTTTACAAAAAAACTTCGCAGCTCGAAAAGTTTTTGTTCAAAATTATCTACTCTTCTATCCTTAGATTTGGGGGAAACAAGACCCAAAAAAAAGCTGTTGGAATGAGAAATCTAATCGACAACTTAATTATTTCCTCTTTTCTAATAGGTTATATGCCGGACTGCGATTTGAACATCGCAACCCTTTGGACAACCGCATTCGCATCCTTCTTTAGCAAAAAAGGAAAACCTGTCTATTTCATGCAACATTACGAGGAAGTTTTCTTAGAAAATGATTTGTCATCAATAATGAACAAACTTTTAGTCAGGCTCTCATACGAGCTTCCGATGTACAAAGTCGCTAACTCATCTTGGCTTCAAGAAAAAATCGAAGAAAAATTTAGTCAACTCGTACCGTTCTCTAACAACGCAATCGAATTAAGCGATTTCAATGTTTTACCTAAAAAAAGCGAAGAAGACGGAATAATAAGAGTTATAACATTCTCACACCCTGCCATGTGGAAAGGATTCTCAGATGTTGTAGCCGCGATGGAAAAAATTAAAAAAGAGTACGGCGACAGAGTTGAGTGGAATATTTTTGGACACGTTCAAGAAAGCTTCCCTGAAAACAACCCTTACTGCCCATATAAATTGCACAAAGGACTTCCGTTTAAAGAGTTGGCAAAACTATATGCAGTCTCAGACATCGCTGTATGCGCTTCTTGGTACGAAAGCTTTCCTCTTCCACCTATGGAAGCCATGGCTAGCGGGACAGCAACCGTAACAACATCTGACGGAATGGAAGACTACGCGTTTGACAGAAAGAACGCACTTGTTGTCAAACCAAGAGATATAGATGCATTGTACAATAGCATTAAAGAACTCATCGACAACAAAGAGCTTAGAGAATATCTCGCTACAGAAGGCAGAAAAACCGCAACCGAATACGATTGGCCTAAAGCCGTCGACAACAGAGAAAAAATTCTTTTAGATATTTTCAACGGAAACGTTGGATATAACATTTTCGAGCCCATCGGGCTCGGGTTTAAGGATGCCTTCGGCATCCCTTACGAAAAAATGCCAAAGGATATAAACATAAAAGACGGGTTGATTATAGAATACAATTCAAAAAAATATCTTATTCACAATGGAGCAAAAAGACAATTTATGGATGCTTCAATTGCAGACAGTCTTGATGTTGAAACAATACAAATTGATGCGCTGACATTCGAGCGGATTCCTGTCGGAATGCCGATTGTCACAAAATACGACATATAATAATATAATATATAGGAGAAAATAAATGAACTACACAATCTTGGGCGGGGGGCTATCCGCAATTTCGTTGGCATATTATTTGCAAGAAAACGAAGACATAAAAGAAATCCATATTCTTGAAAAAGACGAAGTACTCGGCGGAATTTGCCGCACATACATTAAAGAAGGAATTGAATACGACGTCGGACCACACATTATTTTCTCAAAAGACAAAGAAGTGCTTGACTTGATGAACAGCCTTCTTGGCGAAAACAACGAAAAGCACCGTCGTTCAAACAGAATTCTTCACAAAAAACGTTTTGTTCAATATCCGTTTGAAAACGACCTATCAAAACTTCCGCAAGAAGACATTGATTACTGCGTAAACGGCTTTTTACACAACCCGTTTGAAAATTATGATGCAACAAACATGCTTCAATTTTTCTTGAAAACCTTTGGAGAAGGGATTACAAACACATACCTTCGTCCATATAACGAAAAAATCTGGAAATTTGATCCAGCGTTTATGGATACGCAGATGGTAGAGCGCATCCCAAAACCGCCGAAAGAAGACATTATCAAAAGTGCTAACGGCGAAACTATAGACGGCTACCTGCACCAGCTATATTTTACTTATCCAAAAAGCGGCGGAACAGAAGCGCTTATTAAAGCCTTCATTTCAAAACTATCAAATAAAGTCAAAATCCATACAAACAGCAAAGTATTGAGCGCTAAAAAGAAAGAAAACGGGTTTGAAATTGAGACAACAAGCGGAAAATATCTTGCGGATAAAATCGTCTCCACTATGCCTGTAAATGAATTTTGCCACATTTATGAAGACGAAAAGAAACCGACTGAAGTTGTTGAAACAGCAGACAGCTTGCGCTACAACTCTATTGCTATTTGCATTGTTAATGTAAAAAAAGACTATGCGGGTGACAATTATGCGTTTATGGTTGCGGATAAAAATGTCAAATTCCACAGAATTTCAAAACTTGACTTTATGGGCGACAAATATCACATTGACGGAACTGCAACTTATATGGCAGAAATCACTTATAGAAAAAATGATTTGAATGACAAGGCAACGGATGAAGAGCTTGTAAACAAGGTTATCGAAGGGCTTGAAACGATAGGCTTTATCGACTCAAAAGAAGACGTAAATTTCAGCGAGCTAAAACGTTTTGAATATGCTTATGTAATTTATGATTTGAACCACCGAAAAAATATGGACTTAATCAAAAACTATTTTGCGACACAAGACGTGTATCTAAACGGAAGATTCGGCTCATTTGAATACTTAAATATGGATGCAATCATAAGACAATCCAAAAACTTGGCTGAAAATATTTCAAA
>JAEWYI010000115.1 GCA_023395735.1 Cyanobacteria bacterium OH_SFB_17 | reverse complement strand
TACATTTTAATGATTTATCCATAAAGATAATAGAAATTTTTGAAGTTTTAGATGAAAATTATTTGTTCGTTTATGAGGATTGAATATTTATGATAAAATTCAGAGATTTTTTGTATAAAATAAAACTATGGGAAAAGAAATTATTAATTTTTCTATTTGTTAGTTTGATTGTTTTGGGCGTTTATATTTATAACTCTACAAACTATATTATAATTAGATTCAATGAACTTGGTCCTTTGACAAAAAACATGAGCGCTTATTATAACGGGTTTAAAATAGGTTATATTACAAAAATTTCTCCCGATGATGATTTTAAACATATAATTGTCAAGGTAAGACTTTTTCAAAAAGATATTAATCTTCCGCAAAATATTACAGCTTATGTTGAGAGATTTCCGACAGGAGAGCTTTATCTGCAATTTTTATATCCGCAAAGTCCTTCATTAAGACTAATAAAACGAGGTGATATGGTAGAAGGTATAAGCCAATCAAGCGTTGAGCAGTTTATGCTCGGGCAAAATGTTTCAGGAATGACAGATATCGTTTCTATCCACGTTATAAAAGCCCTTAATGCCACGGAAATAGCAAATCACGAGATGAAAGTTTTTTTCCAAAATACATCTAAACTTATAGAAGAAAATAGGGCGAGTATAAGAGCGTCTGTCAATAATACAGAAAAAATGACAAAAAATCTTGCGCAAATGGCTCAAAATCTAAATCAAACGACTAAAAAATTGAACGATTCTTTGGATGTAAATACGATTAAAGATACAACAATAAATGTTAAAGATTCAACTTCTTATATAAAAACATCTACTGAAAATATTGCAAATGCAACAAAGGATTTAGATAAAACAGTAAAAAAAATCGATGACACAATAACTAAAGTCAATGAGTCAGCTGATAATATAAATTCAATAACAGCAGGCATTAATGAGACATTGGGCAAGAGATTTGCAGGCATGAGAGTCCTATTTGGGACGGCTGTTCCAAAGAAAAGCAGTCAAAGAAACGCTTGTAAATGATAATTAAGAAATTCCCCATTTGTCTTTTATCGAATTTATAGTTCCGTCATATTTCATATCATTCAAAGCTTCATTTAGATTTTCTTTAAATGTTTTTGAAAGCCTTGATTTTCTGAAAGCGATACCGTAAGGTTCTTTAGTGAGCCTTTCTGGCAGTAATACATAATTGGGGTAATCCATAATAAATCCCTGTAAAAGTGCATCGTCGGTAGTTAGAGCATCAACAGAGCCGCTTTTAAAGGCATTTATTGCTTCCGAATTATTGACATAAGCTTCAATTAAAGCATTAGGTGCAAATCTTTTTATATTTTTTTCTCCTGTTGTTCCAAGAACAACAACAACTTTTTTATTATTTAAATCAAAATGAGAGTCTATTCTGCTATCTTTTTTTACAGCAATAGCTTGTCCTGCTATGAAATATGGGTTGGAAAAATCAACAAATTTTTTTCTTTCAGGGGTTATGGTCATAGTAGAAATAACCATGTCTACTTCGCCGTCTTTTGCGGCCTTGACCCGCTCAAATGGTGCGATATTTTTGAAGCTAATCTTCTTTGGGTCTCCAAGTAGCCTTTTTGCTATTTCTCTTGCTAAATCGGCTTCCAGACCCTTTATTTGCCCATCAAAATCTTTGTAGCTAAACGGTTTTGAATCAAAAGAAACTCCGACAACAATTTTATCTTTTTTGACAATAGAATCGTATAAATCACCATTCGGGCCATTATTTGAGCATCCGACAGCAGCAAAAACAGTCAAAAAAAGTATGAATAATATTTTTTTCGCCATGTCTGCTCCTTTTTATTCTTTTTTGAGAATAACCCTTTTATTCCTCAATTGCATTGTCAATAAGTATAATTAGGCTGCTAATTTTTTCTTTTTTAACAGCAAAATCCGAAGAGTTTTTCAATTTCTTGAAAACTTCTTCGGACATGCTCCGTATTCAGCTATGACGGATTGGATTTTTAAACTTTAAATAGTGCAATTTTTAGTTTTGTCAGCGCAACCAATCCATGGGGTTCGCCTTTTGGCATCAAAATAATATCGCCTTCTTTTAAGATGAATTTTTCACCTGAAATTGTTATTTCGACTTCGCCCTCAACTGCTTGAACAACCGCATCTACAGGCGCTGAGTGCGATGCAATAGACTGCCCTGCGTCAAAAGCAAACAAGGTTAATGAGCTGTTTGTATTGTTTGTTATTGTTTTGCTGACAATAGAATTTTCCTGATATTCTATCGCTTCTTTAAGGCTTAATACTTTCTTTGAGAATAAATTAGTCATGGCTTTCTCCTTCGCTAGTGAAATTTATTAATGGGTAAATAGGTATTTATATACCAATTATAAAACATGAAAATAAATTTGTCAACCCCATGACTAAATTACAAAAATCATGCATGTGCATGCTGAATCGTTAGTGGGCAAGCGAGAGTTGCTTGAGCTCTGCCTCAAAGGAAAAAACGCCCCCCTAAGATAAATAAAAAAGTTATTAAAGATTGATTGCGCCTTGTCTTAGAATTTTGATTTCGTCATTTACAATAAGTGCAACAGTTGATTCAAGCCCTTTTGCTTTTTCCTTAAAATCTTCAATAATCAAATCAGCTTTGCCTTCCATATTTAAAAGAGCTTGCTCGTAAGTTTTTGCAGACGGTTCGTGAGAAAGATTTGCGCTTGTGGTGGCAAGAACTTTTCCAGAAATACATTCGCAAATTTCTTGAAAAACCTTGTTGTTTGGAACTCTTATTCCGACAGTATCAAAATTTGAAGTCATGTAATCAGGCGCTAGTTCTGTTTTTTCAAGTACAAGAGTTAATGCCCCCGGAAAATGTTTTTTGATTAAAGTTTTAGCTTTTTCATTTAAAGGTTTGACGTAAGGCAAAAGATTTTCAACTTCGCTCGACATAAGAATCAGAGGTTTTTTAGCTTCACGTTTTTTTATTTGATAAATTTTTTTCACTCCTGCTTCGCTTGAAGGCAGAGCGCCAAGCCCCCAGACAGTATCTGTTACATAAGCTATAACACCGCCGTTGTCCAGAGTTTCTTTAATTTGTTCTTTTAATTCACTAGATAAATACATTATTTTCTCCAAAGATTTATTATATTACCATTTTTTAAAAACAAAAAATACTGCAAGGATTATCAACAAAAAACCCACAATGTAGTTCCATTTGATTCCTTCTTTTAAATAGAATACTGAAAAAAAGGCAAACACAACAAGAGTTATGACTTCTTGCATTGTTTTTAGCTGTGCAGCTTCAAAATATTGGTGCCCAATTCTGTTTGCAGGAACTTGAAAACAGTATTCAAAAAAGGCGATTCCCCAGCTGATTAAAATTATAATCCACAAAGCTTCGTGTTTAACTTTGAGGTGTCCATACCAGGCAAAAGTCATGAAAACATTTGAAATGGTTAGCAATATAATTGGTGCAAAGCTTCTAATCATTTTTCTTTCCAAATTTCTGTTGCATTTTCCCTACAAATCTGGTTTTTAATTCAAGAGCGTAATCCATTTTTAAAACCAAGTTCAAATATATATACAATCCAAAGCATAGCGTTCCGATGGAGACTATTTTGCTGATTTCAAGAAGTTTCATAGGCAGTTGTATATTGTTAAACAAATAGCTTGCAGCTAAGCACACACACAATGTTATGCTTGCTGCGACAAGCATTTTCCCTAAATTTTTGAATAAGATTGGATAATCAAGTCTTATTTTTTTCTTCAATAATATTGCAAGAATTGTAGCGTTAAACATTGTTACAAGGGAAGTTGAAAGTGTTATTCCTCCGATGCCGCTTCCAATAGCAAGTTTTGTTACCAACAGCCAGTTAAGGAAAAACTTTAGAACTATTGAACAAAGTGCTGTTAAAAATGGGGTAGTAGAATCGTTGAACGAATAATAAACTCTTGTTATCGAATCTCTAAAAACATAAGGAAGCATTGATAATGATAAAAACCACAGTGCCTGAGTAACCATAAATGTTGCATGTTTATCGAAAGCTCCACGTTCAAATATCAGACGAATTCCGTCATAGCCAAGAACCCAGACGCCTACAACCATTGGTACTGCAGCAAAGAATAAAACTCCAACGCCTTTGTTAAAATATTTTTTAACCCCTTCAAAATCGCCTTGTGATACAAGCATTGCAAAAATTGGAAAAAGCGGAACCAAAAAAGCAGTTCCTAAGATGCCAACAGGGAATTGGAATATTCTGTTTGAATATCCAATCGAAGTCCATGCTCCAGGCGCAAGAGAAGAAGCGAAAAACATATCTACATAAACATAAATTTGTCCTATTGTAGAACTTAAAATCGCAGGAAACAGCAGTTCGCAAATTTGTTTAAAGTGCGGATTCGAAAAATCAAAGTTAGGTTTGAGTCGAAAGCCAAGCTTTCTGATTTTAGGCAGTTGGTATACGAATTGGCAAAGAGCGCCGATTGTTGTTGCCCATGCTAGAATTACTCCTGTGTTATCGTGTTTAACAAGTGTTATCATAAGAATGATAACTCCGCTCATCAAAATAGGAGAAACGTTCGGTAGCATAAATTCTCGATAGCTTATCAAAATTCCGTAGTAAATTCCCACAATTCCGCCCACAATCAGAACAGGTGACATTATTTTAAGGTGCATACTTGCGAGTGATATTAGTTGTTGGTTGTTGCCGGAGATTATAAATCTCATTATCTGGTCTGAAAACACAAAGCACAAAACCGCAAATACAGCAAAAGCGATGAAACTTGCCGTTAAAAATGTGTTAAAAAGGTTGTTAACTTCTTTGTTGGCCTTTTCTTTTAAAGAAGGAATAATCTTTGAAAAGACAGAAACGGTAGCGCTGTGAAAAGGGCCTCCCACCCCGCCAAGCAATACAATTGCAAGTGCCGGTAGCTGATATGCATAAAAATAAGCATCCGAAACTGTAGATGCGCCATAGCAGTTTGCAATAACAACGTCTCTGATAAATCCAATAAGCTTGCTGAATATTGTTACTACAGCGATAAGCCATGCAGCCTTTAGTACGCTTGGTCCATTATCGGTATTTTGTGTTTGCTGTGCTTCTTCACTCGCCAATTTATTTTCCTCTATTCTTTTATTTTTCAAATTTTAGTTAAAAATTATATTCACTTTTATCTTTTTCGTATAATTCGATGTACAATCTTATTGCTTTGTTGTTTTCATTTTGCGGGAAGTAGAATGTAATTGTGTTTTTCCCGTGAATTAAGTAGCTTGAGATGTCAATTTTGCTTATTCTGTTAAAAGGAAGGAAGCTGTTTGTCAACTCAAACGAAACTTTTTTATTATTTATATTAGCATTAAATTCTTTAATTTGGTATTTATTGTCAACAATTAAATTTACTTTTTTACTTTCGCAATAAAAAGATTGTGTAACTGTTGATTGTTCTATGTTGCTTGACAAGATTATAGGCTGTGTTGTGATAGATATTCCGCTGTAGTATCTTTTTAAAATTTTGTCGAAAGTTTTGTGAAGAGATGAAGCCATAAAACCAGCTCCGTATTGACTCATTCCAACCCCGTGTCCAAAGCCTCCGCCGTATGCAACAATTTTGTTCAAATTGTGTTCTGTATCATACAGATTTTCAAAAACTACATTTGCACTTGGAAGTGAGACGCCATTTTTTGTCAAAAGCCTTCTTATAACAAGTTCTTTTTCAATTTTATAATTTCCGTTTTCAGTAACAATTTCAAGCTCCATTATTTTGCCTGAAACCCCTCTTTTGTTGACTTTTAATTCTTTAATCTTTCCTAAAATATCTTCATTTTTTAACGCAGGATAAACAAATCCGGTTTTGGATTGGTTTATCAGATTTTTAGCAAGGATTTCTTGTAATTCTTCCGCGCTCCATTCTTTTTGCCAACGGTAGTAGGGAGATTTTATGTCATACGAATCAGGATAAGACATATAGAAGAGTTTAGCTTCTTCTTCTCTCTCCAACGGCGGAACGCTCATAATATCAGGTTTCCCTTTTAGATAAGGTTTTTCTTTTGAGGGAAAGTGTTTTGTTTTTGGATCAGAAAAAACGTTTTCGTAGTTTTCTGTGTATCCGCCCGCTGTAGAGCTGTATTGTGCAAGAATCAAATTCCAATTGTAAAGAGCAACAAGTCCGTTTGTCTCTAAAACAGCTTTGTTTGAAAGTTCACATTCTGTGCTTGCTCCAAAATAAACTTGGCTTGCTACTGAATCATCAACGTCAAACTCCTTAAACGCTCTGGTTCTTGGCATAAGAACATAATTTCTGGCTGCGATAGCTTGGGCTTTCAATGCTTCTAGCCCAAATCTTACAGGCATTTCGTTAGGCACAACGCCTTTTAAGTAATCTTCAAGATTAACAAAATTTATTAGATAAAATTGGGTGTCGTTTTTTGCAGTTAGTTCAAATTTTCCATGATAAAGCGCTTGTTTTCTGTTTCTTTTAAGGTTTTCTACTCCCAAAAATCCGGTTGGAGAATCGATAACAATAGGTGATGATATTTCTTTTAGTATGGTTTTATTGTTCAAATTAACTTCAAATTTTCCAGATACAAGTTTTATTTTAACGACATCTTGAGGGAAAAAGTCTGCAATTTTTTTGTTGGTGTTTTTTTCATACAAAGAAAATTTTCCTGTTGCAACAATATTAATATCGTTGTAGACAAAACTTTTGAATCCTGTGTCAGAAATGGCAACACGAATAATTCGATTGTTGTCTGAAAGATTAGCTCCTACATTTGTTATTTGAGCTTGATGTGTATCAGCCAAAGTTGGTTGAAAAAAGAATGAAGAAGCCATCAACAATAAGATAAAAAGAGTTTTTATTATTGTTTTTATATCCCCCATTTGTTGTCCGGTTTTTTTTATAAAATAGTTCTCTTTTTTAAAATTTGAGCTTGAAATTCTCATTTTACTTCCCACGATGTGCCTTCTTTGCTGTCCTTTAGAATTATTCCTGCTTCATCAAAGGCAATTCTGATTTTGTCAGCAATATCCCAATTCTTTTCTTCTCTTGCTTTTTTTCGGTATTCAATTATTTCATCCATAGCTGAAAATTCAGACCCGATTTTTTCAGATAAGAATTTTACTTTTTCCATAATCTCATCTTCGGATAATTCAACTTTATCAAAGTTAAATCCTAGTGTTTGAGATAGTTTTGACATTAAAGCCAAGTCGTTTGAGTTTGCGGATTTGTTTAATTTTGTTGCTAAATCAAATAAAACGGCAAGCGCTTTAGATGTGTTCAAGTCTTCATCCATAGCCTCAACAAATGCTTTGTATTCTTCACAATCTGAAAAATCAATATTTTCAGCAATTTTAACTTTTTTTCTTGCTTCGTTCATCGCGTTATAAAGCCTTTTTGCCCCTGCTTGTGCAGAAGAAAGCGATTCATCCGAAAATTCAACCGGCATACGGTAGTGATTTGTCAGAATAAAGAATCTTATGGTGTTTGCGTCATACGATTGCAAAATTTTGTCTATTGTCAAAAAGTTTCCTAAAGATTTTGACATTTTTTCTTTATTTATGGTTACAAAACCATTGTGCAACCAGTATTTAACAAATTTTTCATCGTTTGCACATTCCGATTGAGCAATTTCGTTTTCGTGGTGCGGAAAAATTAAATCGGCTCCACCTGCGTGGATGTCTATGGTTTTACCGAGATATTTTCGGCTCATTGCTGAACATTCTATGTGCCAACCCGGTCTGCCTGTGCCCCAAGGGCTTTTGTATCCAAATTTTTCGTCACGTTTCCATAGCGCAAAATCCATAGGATTTTCTTTTATGTCTGATTCTTCAACTCTAGCGCCTGCTTCCAGCGAGTCAAGAGGCTGTTTTGAAAGTGCGCCGTAGTTTTTAAAATTTTTAACTCTAAAATAAACGTCGCCGTTAGATTCATAAGCATAACCTTTTTCGATAAGCTGTTTGTTCATCGCAATCATTTCACCGAGAGTTTTAGTCGCAAAGGGTTCAATATCAGGTTGAAGATTATTTAGGGCTGTCATACTTTTGGTGAACATATCATAGTATTTTTTTGCGACATCATCAGGGCTGATGCCTTCGTTATCAGCTTTTTTTAATATCTTGTCATCAACATCTGTTACGTTTCTGCAATAAGTAACGTCATAGCCTTTAAATTTTAAGTATCTATACAAAACATCCCACGTAATATAGCATCTTGCGTGTCCCAAGTGCGCACTGTCATATACAGTCGGGCCGCAAACGTACATCTTTACCTTGTTTTCTTCTATTGGGATAAATTCTTCGGTAGTTTGAGAAAATGTATTGTATAATTTAAGCATTTAAAAATCTTTCTATAATTTTATTTACAGAAATATTTTACAACAAAAAGACTTTCAGGCAATATTACAAGAGAGTAATTTGGTAATTTTTTTTATACTTTGACAGCCTTTGATTTTCTTACAAATTTTTCGCTAAAGTCTTCAGCGCTCGGTTTGTATGATAAAAGGTATTCGATGGCTTCTTTTGGCGTGTTTGCCACGAAATAAAACTCCCTAGCTTCTGCTATTGCAAAATTTTGAGTAATTATTTCTTCAAAAAATTTAAGCATATTATCGTAAAAACCTTTTGTGTTAAGAATCACAATAGCTTTGTTATTATATCCAAGTTGTTTTTGTACAATCATTTCCGAGAGTTCTTCTAATGTTCCAAACCCGCCCGCAAGTGTTATTACTGCATCAGAGATTTCGTCAAGCTTTTGTTTTCTGGATCTCATTCCTTCTGTGACAATCAATTTGTCACAGTTGTTGTTTGCAACCCCGATATTATGAAGTTTTTCCGGAATAACTCCAAAAACTTGTCCGCCGGATTCTTTGACGGCCTTGGCATTTTCCCACATAGTGCCGACGCATCCGCCGCCATAAACCAAATTGAAACCGGATTGACCCATCAAAAGGCCAAGCTCTCTTGCTTCTTTGTAATAAATATCTTCTAATATGTTGCTAGATGATGAAAATACGCAAATGTTTTTAATAAAATCAGTCAAATCTTCCTCCAATTAAATAATAGTATGAACAATAAATTCCAGAGCTTTTTGTGCGGCAGTCGTTTCTCAATACATGAGGCGCAAGCCCTTTTCCAATAGGCTCAATTTCATTTTTTAAAATATTAATTCCGAAAATGTCTCTCCCCCATTGGTTTGGAGGCAGTTCTGAATTTACGTCAACTGCAATGAATGCGCAAGCTTCTTTGTTTTCGCAGTCATCCTTAAACCATTTTAGTCCGATTGTTTCATTGTTTTCGGTATTATAGTATTTTGAAATATAATATTTGCTTGATTCATCAATTTTAATCCCGTTCATAAATGTCGGGTTGTATTTTTCTGAAGCTTCTTTGTTTATGCGAAGAAATGGTTTAATCGTTTCTATAACAGCTTCTTGCTTTGCATCAGAGTCTTCAGCAGATTTAATTTTATCTTTTATTTCCGTTTCTTTTTGCGCTTTTATTACAGAAAAAATGTATTCAAAATCAGAATATGATTGATTCCATCTCGAAATTAATTTAGCTTGCTTTGTTGAATTCAGACTTTTAGGCAAGATTAAGAAAGTTACTGCCAGAACAAGCAGAAATACAACCACTACTTCTATTATCGTAAAGCCTTTCTTTCGCATAAATTAATCCTTTCTAAACTCTACGCCAAGTCAAGACGTTTTTTTTCTGCGATAAGTTTTTCATAAACCCATTCCGGAACAAAATTTTTGCCCAAAATAATTTGTCCGTTCATAACGTTAGGAGCGTGAAAATCAGAGCCCCCTGTTACGATTAGACCAAACTCTTCCGCCATAGACGAAAAATATTCGACAATTGCAGGAGAGTGCTTCCTGTGATATGCTTCTATTCCGCGAAGTCCACAGTGCATAAGTTCTTTAACAAGATTGTAAGCATCATCAAGGTCGTGAGGATGTGCGATTACAGGGATTCCACCTGCATCATAGATTATTTCAACCGCGTCGTGCGGAGTTACAGTTTTTCTTTTTACATAAACAGAAGAATTATCGTTTATGTATTTTGAATAAGCTTCTATTACGCTACCAGTCCCGCCAGCGCTTGTGATGGCTTTTGCAATATGAGGTCTGCCTATGCTTCCGCCTTCTGCAACTTGTTTTGTGATATCTTCGTACTTGATTTTAATCCCTTCTTTTTTGTTTAAAAGATCAACAATTTCGTGAGTTTGATTTATACGAGCTTGTTGCTGAGATTTTATCAGTGATTTAAAATCATCGTCTTCTACGTTCATAAAATATCCGAGGATGTGAATTTCAAAGTCTTTAAACATTGTATTGACTTCTATTCCTCGAATAAGCTCAGGTGTGCGTTTACCTTCGCTTTGAAGTTTTTTGATATGATTTTGTGCAACGTCATAAGCCAAAATATTGTCGTGGTCAGTTATTGCAATAACATCTAAATTGGCATCGATAGCGGCATCGATGACTCTTTCAGGAGTGAAGACTCCGTCTGAGTAGTTTGTGTGAATATGAAAATCCGATTTCACTTTTTCCTCCTAATAGTTTTTTTCTAACATAATTCTTTTTATATCAAGCGATTTTCCGCTATCTGCATTTAATAAAATTTCAATCGCATTGATTTGTATATTTTTGGATTTTGGGATGTCAAATCTTTCTGGAAGACCGGTTGTGAGCCTTTTTAAAGATGTTTTGTAATCCATCCCGATTACGCCGTCAATAACTCCGCAGAAACCGGCATCTGTAATATATGCAGTTCCGTTAATTATTTTTTCATCTGCTGTCTGAACGTGTGTGTGTGTCCCAATGACTGCACTAACTCCAAGTTCTGAACAGAATTTTCCGAAACAAACTTTTTCGGCACTTGCTTCTGCATGAAAATCCACAATTATATTTGGTGTTATTTTTTTAATTTTTTTTATTTCTTTTTCAACCGTCTCCCAAGGCGAATCGTAAGGACTCATAAAGGTTCTTCCAAGCGCATTAATAACCGCAATTCTGTGTTCGCCTACTTCAAAAATTCTTGACCCTTTGCCTTTTTTAACTTTTTTAGAATAATTTATGGGCCTAACAAGTTTTTCTGCGGTATCAATATATTTAAATATTTCCTTTTTGTCCCAGATATGATTACCAGAAGTTAAACAGTTGAATCCAGCTTTATCAAATTCTTTATAATTTTTTTCCGTTAATCCAAAACCGTGAGATGCGTTTTCTACGTTTGCAATTGAGAAATCAGGCGGGCATTCGCCCGCCTGCATTTCTTGCAAAGTTTCGATAGCGGCTCTTCTTCCGAGTCGTCCTACTATATCGCCGAAAAAAATTATTTTCAATTGATTAGTCATCTTTTCCTTTTTTATTTTTCAACCATTATTTTGCAATTTCGGTTGCTCTAAATTCTCTGACAACAGTGACTCTTATTTGGCCAGGGAATTCAAGTTCGTCTTCAATCCTTTTTGCAACGTCGCGTGCAAGTTTTTGAGAAGCTAAATCATCAAACTGATCAGCTTGAACAATTACTCTAACTTCGCGTCCTGCTTGAACTGCAAAAGATTGTCTTATGCCTTCGTAGCTGTTTACGATTTCTTCAATTTTTTGAAGACGTTTGATGTAGATTTCCAATGTATCGCGTCTTGCACCAGGTCTGCCTGCTGAAATTGCATCAGCCAATTTTACAAGGACAGCTTCTATTGTGTTTGCTGTGACATCGTCGTGGTGAGCTTCGATAGCGTGGACGATTTCTTCTTTTTCTCCGAATCTTCTAGCAAGTTCAACTCCAAGTTGAATATGTGTACCTTCTTGAGTTTGGTCAACTGCTTTTCCGATATCGTGAAGCAATCCTGCTCTTTTTGCGATATAAACATTTGCGCCCAATTCAGCGGCAAGCATACCTGCTATATGACCAACTTCAAGTGAGTGTTTAAGAACATTTTGCCCGTAGCTGGTTCTGTAATAAAGTCTACCCAATGTTTTTACAAGCTCTTTGTTAAGTCCCATAATTCCCATATCGAGTGCCGCATTGTCACCTTCTTGAAATATTTTCTTTTCGATTTCTTCTCTTGCTTTGTCGACCATTTCTTCGATTCTTACAGGGTGGATACGGCCGTCAACAATAAGTTTTTCGAGTGCTAATTTTGCAATTTCACGTCTTACAGGATCAAAACTTGATAAAACAACAGCTTCAGGAGTGTCATCAATGATTAAATCAACGCCAGTAAGTGTTTCAAGGGTTCTGATATTTCTTCCTTCTCTACCGATGATTCTTCCCTTCATTTCGTCGTTAGGAAGCGCAACAACAGAAACAGTTGATTCAACAACTTGATCTATCATGCAGCGTTGCATAGTTGTTGTTAAAATTTCTTTTGATTTTTCCAAAGCATCTTCTTTTATTTTTGCTTCATTTTCTCTTATAAGTTGCATTTGCTCTTGTGCCAAATCGTGTTTTAATTGTTCAAGAAGCATATTTTTTGCATCTTCGGCAGAAAGTCCTGATATTCTTTCCAACTCTGTTGTTTGTTTTTGTACAATTTCTGCAAGATAATCTTCTTTTTCTAATAATTCATCAAGTTTTCTTTGCAAAGTTAGTTCTTTGTCTGTATTTTCTTGGATTTTATCTTCCAGTAAATCTTCTCTTTTTGCTAGCTTTCCTTCGATTCTAGCTACTTCTTGACGTCTTTCTCTAAGTTCTTCGTTTAATTTTTCTTGTTCATTTTGTAGTGCTTCTTTTGCTGAAATCAAAGCTTCTTTTCTTAAAAGTTGTTCTCTTTCAGTCAAGTCAGATTGTGTTTTTTGTGCCTGTTGGCTTAAAATTTTAAATTTATTATTCTGAATAATAACAACAGCCATAAGCGCTACAATTAGAACGATTACCAAAATTACTGATAAATTCATATGTCGTAAATACCTCGTTCTTTTCTTTTTTTTATGAATACACGCAATGCCCGATTATTTAATCGAGCCTTTTATAAAATAATTTTAATCAGTTTTTATTGCATATATTTCCAAAAAAATTTTTCCTACTACATCTTATCTGTAATTCTATCATACTTTTTTGAATTTGTATATAGTGTCGATTTTTTTTTAACATTTTAGTTGAAACTTTTTAGTGTTATAATTATTAACAAAGATTAACGAAAGGAGTTTTTATGAACGTTAAGGTTTTGAATGGTGAATTGAAAGATCAACAGTGCGATGTTGTTGTCGTCGGATTATTTGAAAACACTCCTCTTTCAGGAGTTGCGGCATCTGTGGACGAGGCACTGGGTGATTTGATAAGTGAATTTGTTATAAAAAAAGATAATTTTGAAGCGAAATGCTCTGATACATATTTATTGCAAACTTATGGAAAAATTCCTGCGTCTAAGGTTTTGGTTGTTGGATTAGGTTCAAAAGACAAATTCACATTGAATAAGTTGAGAGAAATTTCAGCGAAAATTGTTAAAAAACTTTCTTCTATTAAGGTAAAAAGTGTTTGTATAGATTTAGGAAAATTGGAATTTTGTCCTTCTGAAAGCGGGTATGCAGTTGCTTTAGGAGCTTTAATCGGTGATTATTCGTTTGATAAATATAAAACAGAAAAAAATGAAGATAAAAAAATTAAAGAATTTGTTTTGGTCGAAAAAGATTCTGAAAAATTTGACAAATTGTTAAAAGGTGTTGAAAAAGGACAGAAAATAGCAGAGGCAATGAAAATTGCGCGTGACCTTTCGAATGAACCTGCAAAATACGCTACCCCTACTAAACTTGCTGAGATTGCAAAAAATATCGATGGAGTTAAAACAAAAATTTATGAAAAAGACGAAATCGAAAAAATGGGAATGGGTGCTTTTCTTGCTGTTGGCCGCGGAAGCTCAGAGTTTCCTAAATTTATTCATATGAAATATGTGCCTTCTAATCCGAAGAAAAAAATTGCAATAATCGGGAAAGGCATAACTTTTGACAGCGGCGGTCTTGATATAAAACCGGCAGCTTCAATGTTGACAATGAAAGATGATATGTCAGGAGCAGCTTGTGTTTTAGCTGTAATGAATTCGTTAAAAAAATTCAACCCTAATGTAGAAGTTCACGGAATTATCGCCGCTTGTGAAAACATGCCTGGCTGCGCGGCTTACAAACCGGGTGATATTTTGGTTGCTAAAAACAAGAAAACAATCGAAGTTGATAATACTGACGCAGAAGGACGTTTGACTCTTGCTGATGCTCTTTGTTATGCAAGTGAGCTTGGAGTAGATGAAATAATCGACATTGCAACGCTTACAGGTGCTTGTATGGTTGCTTTGGGAACTCATGCAGGCGGTATTATGGGTAATTCAGAAGAATTGATGGATGATTTAATAAAATCAGGAAATGAAAATGGCGAAAGATTCTGGAAACTTCCTATGTTCGAAGAATATTTTGACACTTTAAAGAGTGATGTTGCTGATATGAGAAATACAGGCGGACGTTGGGGTGGCGCTTCTTCTGCTGCATTATTCCTTCAAAAATTTGTCAGTGAAAATGTCAAGTGGGCTCACCTTGATATAGCAGGTACTGCTTTCCTTGATAAACCACAAAAAGAGCTTATCAAAGGCGCTACAGCGATGGGTGTTAGAACGCTTATTAATTATTTGATTAATTAGTCTTTGCATAATTGCATAAAAAAGAGTTGATTAAAATTATTTAATCAACTCTTTTTTCGTATATTTTTTTATTTGGTTAAATATCCCAAGTTTTTAGGTATTCTTCTTGTTCAGCTGTCAATGTGTCAATTTTTATTCCCATTGATTTCAATTTTAAGGCTGCAATCATTACATCAACTTCGTGAGGAAGAGTGTACAATTTGTTTTCTAAGTTGCCTTTGTTTTTAACTAAGAATTCAATTCCAAGTGCTTGGTTTGCAAAAGACATATCCATAACGCTAGCTGGGTGACCCTCAGCTGAAACCAAGTTAACAAGTCTTCCTTCTGCCAAAACATAGATTGATTTTTCGTTATTCAATTTATATTCTTCCAAAGTCGGTCTGATTTTTCTGATTTCTGTTGTGTGTTCTTTTAGTCCGTCAACGTTAACTTCGTAGTTGAAGTGACCTGCGTTTGCAACAAAAGCTCCGTTTTTCATGTTCAACATGTGTTCAACATCTATTACGTGTTTGTTTCCTGTAATTGTCAAGAATATATCGCCTTCTTTTGCAGCTTGTGAGATAGGCATAACTCTGTATCCTTCCATAGCTGCTTCAAGAGCTTTAAGTTCATCAACTTCTGTTACGATTACATTTGCACCAAGAGCTTTTGCTCTCATTGCGCAACCTTTTCCACACCATCCGTAACCGCAAATAACAACAGTTTTTCCTGCGATAAGTATGTTTGTAGCTCTAATTATTCCGTCCAAAGCACTTTGTCCTGTGCCGTAACGGTTGTCGTATAAGTGTTTTGTTAAGCTTGTGTTTACACCAACAGCAGGGAATTTTAATTTGCCTTCAGCTTCAAGAGCTTGAAGTCTTTGGATACCTGTTGTTGTTTCTTCTGTTGAACCTATAATTTTTTCAGCCATATCAGGATGAGATGCGTGAATTGTTGCAACCAAGTCGCATCCATCGTCAATAATTATATCAGGATTGTGGTTTAGTGCATCTTCAATGTGTGCTTTATATTGTTCAGTTGTTTCTCCGGCAACAGCAAATGTTGGTATTCCGTAGTGTTTTACAAGAGCAGCAGCAACATCATCTTGAGTTGAAAGTGGGTTTGACGCTACCAAAACGGCATCAGCTCCTCCTGCTTTCATAACAACACAAAGTGCGGCAGTTTCTTTTGTAACGTGAACGCATGCTGAAAGTTTTAATCCCTTGAACGGTTGTTCTTTGATGAAACGTTCTTGGATTGAATTTAAAACAGGCATATCTTTAAACGCCCATTCTATTTGGTTTTTGCCTTGATCAGCAAGGTTAATATCTTTTATGTCATATTTCTCTAGTGTACTCATACTCATGAATTTCTCCTTTAATCTACGATAACATCATATCACAAATTGGCATAGGCAACGCTAATTGTTAAGGTTTGTGGACTATTTTTTTTGTCCACTCCGACAATCGCCCATCGAAGGGGGATAATACCTTTTTTTTCTAACTCAGATTCGATAATTTTGTTGTTAGTAGGCAACTCCACGTTGATTTTAACAATTTTTGATATGATTTCCATAGCACAATTTTAGCATGAATATTTATATTTTATTACATAAAAAATCTCAATAATTTTAAATATTGTTACAGTAAAATGATAATGCCTATTGATTTTTAAATTTGTTTTTGATACCTTAGTTGTATAAACCGCAGAAAATCAGTTCAAAAGATTAATTGATGAAAGTCAGCTGACCGAGGTTACACAAGGATTGTAAGGTTGCAGAAGTGACCGATTCAATCGATTGATTATTTAGTCGAATTTTAAATGGCAGTTAAAAATAATTTGTGTAAAGCTTTGCGGTTTAACTAGAAAACGCAAGGTTTTTTAGTATACATTAGGTCGATAAACAAAAAAAGGAGAATAAAATGGCAACAAAAGCCTTTAAAGAAAACAAAATAGAAAGCATAAAAGAAAAACTTTCTAAAGCTCAAGTAGCTATCGTTACCGAGTACAAAGGTCTTACAGTTGATGAAATTACGACATTGAGACGTAAACTTCAAAAAGAAGACGGTGATTACACAGTAACAAAAAACACTTTAGCTAAAATTGCAGTTAAAGGAACTGAATTTGAAGTATTGACTGATTGTTTTAAAGGACCAATCGCATTAGCATTTGGTTTTAAAGATCAAGTTAGTCCTGCAAAAGCACTTGCAAGCTTTATCAAAGAAGCTAAAAAAGGTGAAATTATCGCTGCTGCTCTTGACGGAAAACTTCTTTCCGCTGACGAAGCAAAAGCGCTTGCAAATCTTCCTTCAAAAGAAGAAATCTACGCAAAAATGCTTGGATGCATCAACTCACCTGCTTCAGGTATTGCAAACGTTACAAACAGCGTTCTTACACAACTTGTACGTACTTTGGATGCTGTTAGAGAACAAAAAGCGTCTGCTTAATTTTAGGCAATGCTTATGAAATCTTGATAAATTTCAGGATGACAAATTTAAGAATTAGAAAATTAATTAAAAGGAGAAATTTAAAATGAGTAATGTAGAAACAATTTTGGAATCAATTGAAAAATTAACTTTATTAGAAGCTGCTGAACTAGTAAAAGCTATGGAAGAAAAATTTGGCGTATCTGCTGCAGCTCCTGTTGCTGTTGCTGCTGCTGCGGCTCCTGCTGCTGAAGCTGCTGAAGAAGGTTCTTCTGAAGTTACTATCGTATTGGCTTCTGCTGGTGCAAACAAAATCGCAGTTTTGAAAGAAGTTAGAGCTATCACTGGCCTTGGCTTAAAAGAAGCTAAAGATTTAGTTGATGCAGCTCCAAAAGCTATCAAAGAAAACGTTAAAAAAGAAGAAGCTGAAGCTATCAAAAAACAACTTGAAGAAGCTGGCGCAACTGTAGAAATCAAATAGTTGATTCTTTAAACTTAAAAAATTAAAATCGGACCTTTAAAATTTATTTTAAAGGTCCGATTTTTTTATGTTGACAATTTGCAAAAAATAATTAAATGAATAACCGTGACTGAAAAAATCGTTATTTATTCAACTACACCAAATAGATGAATTTTGTCAAAAAAGCTAAGAGATTATCCGAAATAGCCGATAAATACGATAACTACAGTTATATAACATGAGGGAACACAGATGGATTTCAAGGCAGGTGTAAAATACATTGAAAACGGACTGACAACATCGCTTAGAGCAATGCAGGTTCAAAGTACTTTAATAGATATTGCAAACGACAACGTTACAGGATTTGATAAAATAGGTTATCAAAGAAAAGAGGCTGTTGTTTCTTCGTTTACAGAATTTTTAGGTCCAAATGGGGTGTCAACAACCATCGATGATAAAGTAGGAAGGCTCGCAAACTCAGGAAATCCTTTGGATGTTGCATTGGCGACAAAAGGATATTTTCAAATTCAGACTAAAAACGGTGTAAAACTTACCCGTGACGGTAGATTTAAATTGGACAAAGAAGGAAATCTATTGGCTTTGGATGATTCAAAAGTTATTGCCGATAACGGTAGTGCAATTAAATTGCACATAATTCCTGAAAAATTAAAAGATGTAGTGATTGATTCAAAAGGATCGATAAGTGTTTTGAATAAAAAAACAAATAAGCTGGAGCATGTTGCGAATATCGGTGTTGTAAGTTCAACTGGAACAGTTGTTATGAATCCTGATGTAAAACAGGGTTACAACGAATATTCAAACGTGTCAATGGAAAGAGAGTTCATGGGAATGATGGCTCCGATTAGAAATTTTGATGCAAACAGACAAATATTTATGATTGAAAGTTCAAATTTGTCTAAAACAATATCTCAACTCGGCTCAGCTTCATAAGGAGTAAAAAATGCATAACTTACAAGGAATAATCAGAAAATCGATTAACAATGGATTAACTCAATTTGATAAAATGGGTTATATCTCTAATAATTTTGCGAATTATTCAACAACAGGATACAAGTCTGTTCGTTTTGAGCAAATGCTGAACGAAAACGGATACCTTACTGGTGCAATAAGAACAAATTATACTCAAGGTGCAATTCAGATTACAAGCAATCCTTATGATGTGGCTATAAACGGCGAAGGGTTCATTCCAGTTACTTCTCAAAGCGGGGAAATCCAATATACAAGAGATGGTTCTTTTAAAATAAGCAAAGAAGGATATTTAACCACAAACGATAATTGGATTGTCGGAGAAGGAATAAAAATCCCTCCAAATTCTTATAAAGTGACAATAAAACCAGATGGTACAGTAATGTCGATGGATTCGAGCAAGACAAATGAAGTTAAAATCGGAAAAATTCCTCTTGTTCAGTTCAGAAATCCGGAAGGTCTAAAACAAGGCGATAATAATAAACTTGTGGCAACAGAAGATTCAGGCGAAGCCAAATTGGTAAAAGACCATGATTACATTGCCCAAAACGCTCTCGAGAGATCAAATTTGAACGTGTATGATTCAGTTTCTGATATTTTGAGAACGAATGCTTCTTTGATTGCAAGTTTAAGAATGGCAAAAATAGTCGATGATATGTACAACAAATCAATTAACCTAAGACAAAGTTAATAATGAGGCAAAAATATGAGCTATAATTCAATAGATCCGATGTCAAGTGCAGGCAATATGCTTGATTTGATAGCAAAAAAACAAAAATTGATAGGTGAAAACCTGGCCAATATCGATACTCCAGGCTATTCCAGAAAAGATATGCAGTTTGGAGAATATCTTAACGGCGGAATTAGCTCTTTAGAAAACAGACTGACTGATAGATTTGGTGGAACTCCCGTATCGCAGGTTCAAACAGGAGAACCTGTAAATCCTGCAAATGAATTGATGGAGCTTCAAAAAAATTCACTTTTGTATACAATGGCAACAAGGCAAATGTCAAGCGTAATTACACAAATGAGAACTGCAATAAACGTAGGAAAGTAGGCTAAAAAATGGGTATTTTAGATTCAATGGATATAGGCGCAAAGGCTCTTAAAACACAAGGTTTGAGACTTGATGTGCATGCAAAAAACGTCGCAAACGTTGACACGCCTAATTATATAAGAAAAATTCCTATCCTTAATTCCACAACTGAAGCTTCTTTTGGCGGAATTATGGGTGATATGCAGACAGAAATCGGCGGCGGAAATTATATCAAGGGTGGGGTGACTTTTACTGGAATCGTTGAAGACCCGACACAGGGGGAAAAGATTTATCAACCCGGACACCCTGATGCGGATGAAAACGGTTATATAAGAGCATCTAATGTTAATCCGATGGTTGAAATGGCGGATGCTATGCTTGCTCAACGAGCTTATGAGGCAAACCTTGCGCTTGTAAATATTACGCGTGCAATGGCATTAAAGGCTGTAGAAATCGGCAAATAAATTTTAATTTTTGCAAAAATTAGTTGTAGCAGGTTGACGGAATGGATGAAACGTTGAATTTTTGCTTCAGATAATCAGCTGATGAAATAAAGTCGTTTCCGCAGTTTCCTTTGCCGAGGTGATAACAGTTCATTTGTGCAATTTTTGTTTGTATATTGTGTTCTTTTTTTAGCCTGAAGCATAGTTCCTCTGCATACATGTGAAAGTCCAAGTTTTCGTCGAAGTTTATTCGGAATTTATTTATAAGGCTTGAATGCATTATTACGCAGCAACAATCAATTGCATCGACGTTTATTTGAAAAGGAGAAAAATGTCCGTGTTTTTTGAGATTGAAATTGTTTTGACCTTGAAGAATTTTACCAAATGTGATTTTTAGTTCATTTTTTAAGCCAAATTTTCTGTCTTTGCCTCTTTTCCCCAAAAAAATGCCTTTAAATATTTTAACTCCAACAGCTCCGTATAAGCAGTCCGGATTTAGTTTTGACAAAACTTTATCTATGTCTTCTTGTATTCCAAAATCCTGATGACAAAACACACACCAAAATCCTTGTTTCTTTGTGGGGCAGCCATTGGCTGCCCTCGCGGTATCAAAAACGTATTCGTTTATAAACGAATTATATCTTTTTGTTATTGAGATATTATCAGAGGAGTTGTCAAAAGTAAATAAATCGCAGTTAGCAATATAGTTGTTGTTTTTGACAACTTTTTCAAAAATTTCTTTGTTGTTATAAACACAAATAATTTTATTTTTCATCTTCAACAATCTCAATAAGCCCAGTTGAGAGGTTGTATTTTGCTCCTACAACCAAAATTTCGCCTTCGTTATGTTTTTTTGCCAGATAGAAATCTCTTTCCAAAAGGTCATTTACTTGGTATTTAATATTTTCTCTAATTGCACATTCAGGGCAAAGCTCACCTTTTTTCTTCAATTCATCCAACACAGGATAAATGTGACCAAGAAGTGTTTGCATGTTGTCGGATAGTTTGTTTTCAAGGTGAATATTGTGTGTTTTTATGGCTGAATTTACGGCCCCACAGTTGTCGTGTCCCAAAATCATTATGAAATTCACATTAAGCTTTGCAACAGCGTATTCCAAACTTCCCAAAGTTTCTTTTGACAAAACATGTCCGGCTGTTCTTATAACAAACAAATCACCGATTCCGACATCAAATATTATTTCGACAGGAACTCTTGAATCAGAGCATGCAACGATTGCTGCAAAAGGCTTTTGCTCATCAACAAGCGCGCTTCTTTGCTCAGCGGCTAGATTTGGGTGAATTGATTTACATTCTGCAAATCTTTTATTTCCGTCCAGTAATTTTTTTAGGGTTGTACTTGGCATATTAAATCTCCTCTTTTTGGATATATTCGTCTAGTTCTTGTTTTACAATTTTAGGTGAAATTGTGAGTGTTTCATAATTTTGGAGTGATTTTTTTAAGAAATTTGTGTAATTTTCAACCATTCCTTGCATTTTATAAATTTGGGCTAATATATAGTACAAATCAGCTTCGTATTCGTTATCAATCAAGGCTGTTTCTACCAATTCTTGAGCTTGGTCTACTTCTTCAATTTTAATTAGAAGTTTCGCAAAAATTTTATAGGCATCAATGTCTCTCGGATTAAGTCCAATTGTCTTTTTTAAATTTTCCATAGCTGCTTCAATATTTCCTTGTTCAAAGAAAATTGAGCCCAAATTGAAGTAAGCCCAGCTGTAATCAGGACTGATTTTTATCACTTTTTCAAATTCTGCTATTGCTAAATCAATGTTTCCCATTTCTTTGTAATGGTTTCCGAGGTAAAAATGGGCAAAAACATCATTTCTGTTTAGTTCTATGGCTTTTTTATAATATTCTATCGCCGTTTTACCATCACCTTTTTTTGTAAAGCAAAGGCCCAAATTAAAATAGCTGTTAGCGTCGTCTACATCTGTTTTTACTACGGTGTTAAATGAACTTATTGCTTTGTCAAACTCAAACTTGTCTATATAAACTAGGCCTAAGTTGTAATAAAAATCAGTTTCTTCAGGAGAAAGTTCAATTGCTTTTAGGTATGAGTTTTCAGCTAAATCGAGTTTTCTTAATTTTTCATAAACTATTCCAAGGTTGTAATACAAGCTGGCATCGGAAGGAAAAATTCCTATCAAAAATAAAAATTGCTTAAGGGCATCTTCATCAAAGCCACTATCTAATAAAAGTACCGCCAACCTTCTTCGTGCTTGAAAGTTGGATGAATCTTTTTTTAGCGAATTTTGCAATTCTTTTATTTCTTCAATCGCCGTCATATATTCTCCTCTTGAATAGTATAGCAAAATATATTTTATTTGACTAGTTTTTTATGATAAAATTTTTTTATGGATTTAAAGAACTTATATTCGCAGGCAAAACCTGTAATATCTTTTGAAGTTTTTCCTCCTAAAAATGACGAGACTGGAGAAAAACTGGAAAAATTGTTTTGCCATTTGAAAATCTTAAAAGAAAAAAATCCTGCATTTATTTCGTTAACTTATGGCGCCGGTGGTACAGGGCAGAATTTATCTCTTGAAATTTTTAAAAGGATTATTAATGATTTGAATATCCCGGTAATGCCTCATTTTACTTGCATTAGCTCAAATAAAAAATTTGTTGAAGAATATTTGAATGTCATTAATTCACTAGGAATAAAAAATATTTTGGCGTTAAGGGGAGATATTCCGGAAAATGTTGATGTGACAAATCTTGAATTTAGATATGCAAGCGAGCTTGTTGAGTTTATAAAAGAAAAATCAAATCTGTCAATCGCGGTTGCTGGTTATCCTGAAGGGCACAATGAATCAACATCGATTGATGTTGATATGCAAAAATTAAAGCTAAAAGTTGATAAAGGCGCAGATGTTATTTTTACACAAATGTTTTTTGATAATACAAAATATTATAATTTTGTAGAAAGAGCTCAAAAAATCGGGATTAATATTCCTATAATCCCGGGTATATTACCTGTAAAAAGTTTTTCTCAATTGGAAAAAATGTTGTCTATGGCAAAAATTACAGTACCTAAACCTTTTATGGAAAAATTAGAAAAATACAAAGATGATAAAGATGAAATAAAAAAGATAGGGCTGGATTTCGCAATTTCTCAATGTCAAGATTTAGTTAATTCGAATGTAAAAGGGCTTCATTTTTATACTTTAAACACGTCATATATGTTGAAACCTATTTTAGATGAACTAAATTTTTAAATCATTTTAATTTGTATCTTAAGACTGTGTTTGATCCTTGGCAAGATACAAAAAGTATTCCGTCAGAAATATGCAGGCCGTAAGGTTTTTTAACATTGCTTATTAAAACTGTAACTGTTCCAGAAGATGAAACTTTTAAGACGTTATCTTTGTTGTAGTTGGCTATGTATAAGTTGTTTGTTTTATCAAACGCAATTCCTATTGGTCCGCTGATTTTTGGGTCTTTGATAAAAATCATTTTTTTATCATCAGGTGTTATTTTTAAAATTGCGTTATTGTTGTATTCTGCAACATAAACATTTCCAACGCTGTCGGAGGCAATTCCTGTTGGGGCTTGAATTCCTTGGTATAGGCCGCTTGTTTGGTTAACTGTTTTTTTTGCAGGTGTAACTACAGTTTGTTTTGTGATTTGCGGCGCAGGTTTTTTTATGGCAGGTGGCGGCAAAAGCGCGTTTAATTCCCCCATAAGCACCTGAGAATCTCGACCTCTTGGGCTTGTTGGAGGTATTATTTTTAAGTAAGTTTTTGCTTTTTGGTATTCTCCCATTTTGTAACTTAACCAAGCTGCTTTGTATACAGAATCATAATCTTCTGGCTTTCTTACAATTATTTGTTTAAAAACAGCGAGCGCTGCATCGTACTGTTGAAGGTATTCAAGCACCGAGCCCAAATTGTAGTATGCGTCGATATAACTTGGTTCAAGCCTTATTGCTTCTCTGAAACACTGGATTGAATTTTCATATTGTCCTGCTTTGTAATAGTCAATACCTTGATTGTATTGAAGCATCGCTTCGGTCGAAAATTCGGCAGCCAAAACTGATGTCGATATAAAAAATATTGAAATTATTGAAAGTAAGATTTTTTTCATATTTTTCTCCTATACCTGAAGCTCCTTTAATTGATTAATAAGCGATTCATTTTTTTTAGCAAAATCTTCCCCTCTGGCTTTGATTGCAGTTTCCAAGGCCAAAGGTAAGTTAAAAGCCTTGCTGTCGTGTAAATTGTCGCAGAATAAGCCTTTAAAGTTGTTTGCGAGTCTTAGGCTCCAATTTTTGTCACCGGCTGTTCCCGGAACGTTATACACTTCTTTTATTCCAAAATAATCTGTAAAAAATATTTGAATATTTTCAGCAGCGCTTGCAAATAGTTCTGTAAGTTTCGTTTGGGTTAAAAACTTTTCGTCTTCTGTCATTTTAACAATCAAATCATCTTTGTTGTCTTCAAATGTGTAAACGTCTTCAGCAAGGTTTTTTGCATGCAGATAGCCGATATGGGTGTGAATAAGATCTTTAGCCCATTTTGAAGCAGGTTGATTGTCGTGTGTTCCAACCATAGCCCAGCTTCTTTTCGCAATATTTTTACCTCTATAAGGGTGCCATTCGTTTTCAGGCACAACAAATTGAGTCAATTTCATTCCCTGAAGCTGATATTTTTCCATAACAGCGGCTACAGGATTTGTTAATGTTCCTAAATCTTCGCAAACTATGAAATCTTTGTCCAAGCCTTCTTCTTTTGCAGCTTCTATGACTATTTTTTCAATAATTCTACCGTATTTTTCAACTTGTTCGTCTGTTAATCGTTCTACTTTTAGCTCGCTGTCTGCTTTTATGCTTGTATTAATGTCATCAATTGTAGCAATAGCAAATTTTGAAAGAATTGAGTGTTCAGGAGATGAATAAAGTCTACCTGCGCCATCTTCCACTTTTGGCTTTTGGCCTTTTTTGTAAACCCAAGGATCAATAAGCCCTACAATATGATCAATTCTAACCCCGCCTTGGTTTTCTTTAAACATTTTTTTGAAAAGTGCTTTCATTACTTTTCCGCCTTCGCCTAAAGAGCCGTCAGCTGTAAAAAGCTGTTCAGGATCAAGAACCGGGAACCCCCAAGCTTGCCCGTCTTTTGAAAAATAATCCGGTGGGCAGCCAAGCAGCCAATCTTTAAGGAATATTGAATTGTAAGCCCAGATATCTCTATCTGAAAACGCGACTTGTCTGTCTGCTATCATCTTTATCCCTTTTGAATTTGCGTATTCTATTGTTTCTTCCATTTGTTTGTGTGCGACAAACTGAACAAATGCATAGCTGTCTATTGCTTTTGCATATTTTTTTTCAAGTTCGTTAATTCTTTCTCCGCATTCCATTTTTTCTTCTATAGAACGAGGATTGAAAAGATATTTGTCCATATCAGAAGGCCATTGAGGCCAATAATCGTTATTATATTCAATTGAAAGTGCTTCGTATAGAGCGTCTTTATCAAGCCAAAATCTATTTTCAGACTTAAAACGTTCAAATTCTTTTTGAAATTTTTTCCCTGATTTAAAATTTTCATAAGCTTCTTCAAGTGCAAAATTTTGTTCTTTGTATATGTATGAATAGCTTGTTTTACCTTTGTTTCTATTAGGATTATTTTTAACAATTTTATTGAATGTTTCTTCAGATAAAATTTTGCCCCATTCTTTTGTAGTTAGTTGTTTCAAGTCTATAAATAAAGGATTTACAGAAAAAATTGTACCTGTATAAGGCGAGGAGTCACACAATTTAGTTTTTCCTGAAGGTCCAAGTTGGATGTTGTCAAAAGTTTCTGCTGCAAAGTCGATTAAATCACGCGCTGCTTGAGAATTTGGATTTCCAAAACCTGTATCTTCACTTTCAATTGAAGGAAAACTGCTGCCGTGGATTATCAAAGCTAAATTCTTTTTACCAAGAACCTTTAGTGCTTCTTGAATAATTTTTTTAGCGCTTTTTTTTCTTGAAACTAATCTGCAAATCATATTTGACTCCTGACTTTTGTATTTGCTACCGAATTTAATTATGCTGAAAGTTTTACAAATTTTGAATTTGAAACTCCTTCTATCTCTTCAATTTTTCCCAAAACTTTTTTGTCAACCGCAATGTCTGTGTTGATTATCATCAAAGATTTGTCATTGATTTTTTGAACTACATGCATGTGATTAATATTAAGCCCGGCTTCGCCTATCACCGTAGCTACTTTTGCAATCATTGCAGGTTTGTTTTCGTGCGGAACCAAAATCATATTTTTTTCAGGCTCTATACTTGTATTATATTGGTCAATTTCTACAATTCTTTTAATGCCTTCTGCAATAAGCGCTCCTGAAACAAAAGATTCTGAAGAGTCAGTGATTAATTTTACGGACAAAAGGCCTATATAATCACCGCTTGTTTGTGATTTTGATGTCGTAACATTTATCCCTTTTTCTTTTGCTAAAATAGGGGCATTTACGTAGTTAACATTTTCTGTAAAAGATGAAAAAATCCCTTTTATAATTGCCGTTTCTAGAGGCGAAATGTCAAGTGAGGCAAGTTTTCCCTTTGCTCCTATTTCAATGGATTTAAGGTTTCCTGAAGAAATTTGTTTAGCCAACTCTCCGATATTTTCAGCAAGTTGCATGTAGTCTTTTACAGGCTCCAAGATTGAAGGTTTAAGTGACGGAATGTTTACAGCACTGGAAGCAGAGCCGCCGGTTAAAACTTCTTTTATTTGATGGGCCACATCTATTGCAACATTGAGTTGAGCTTCAGAGGTGCTTGCTCCCAAATGTGGGGTCAATATAACATTTCCTTGTGCATTTAGCAAAGGAGAGTTTTTTATGTCGGGTTCGGCTTCAAAAACATCTATCGCACAAGCGCTTACCTGTCCTGATTCAAGAGCTTCTTTAAGAGCTTCTTCATCGATTATTCCGCCACGCGCGCAGTTTATTATTTTTACGCCTTTTTTCATCCGATTAAGAGTATTTTTGTTTATCAAATGGGTTGTTTCTCTTGTTTTTGGAGTATGAAGAGTTATAAAGTCGCACTTTGCCCAAAAATCATCAAGATGAGAAATGTATTCTGCTCCGATTGATTCAACCATTTCTTTTGTTGTATAAGGATCACAAACAACCACTTTCATTCCCATAGAAATAACAACTTTCGCAACATGTGAGCCTATTTTTCCAAGTCCTATTATCCCAAGAGTTTTTCCAAAAACTTCAACCCCTGTAAATTTTGAACGCTCCCAAAGTCCTTGTTTTGTCGATGCAACGGCTGCAGGAATATTTCTTGCCATAGCAAGCATAAGCGCTAATGTGTGTTCTGCTGCAGCGTTTGTATTTCCATCAGGTGAGTTTACTACTATCACACCGTTTTGAGTCGCTGAATCAATATCAACGTTGTCAACACCAACGCCGGCTCTGCCGATAATTTTTAAATTTTTTCCCGCTTCGATGATTTTTTTTGTAACTTTTGTTTGGCTTCTAATCATCAAAGCATCATATTCTTTGATTTTTTCAGAAAGCTCATCTTCAGTCATTGTCGGCAAAATATCAACGATAATACCGCTTTCTTTTTCGATAATTTCTTTTGCGATTTCGTTAATCTTATCAGTGACCAAAACTTTCATCTATAAACCCTCATCTTTACTCTTGCATTGCCTTTGATTATAACAGAAAAACAAATTACAACAAATTAACAACATAGATTCTTTAAATATAATTTTGATTATATGCAAAACAAGGGACCTAAAGTCCCTTGAAATAATCTTTTTTAAAGTATTTAAAGCTAGAAAGGTTTTGTTTGGTTAAGCTTCATTCTCAATTCTCTAAATCTTGCAATGTCTTCTTGAGCCTTGCCAGATTCTTTGAAAACGGCTTGAGTTGAAGGGTGAACCATCAAAACATAATCAATGTGAATTTCTAAGAAGTTGTATCTTCTAGGTGTTTGAGTTGAATTTCTTGAATAAATTTCAGCATTTGTAACCGCTAAAAATCTTCTTTCTTTATCGTTCAACAAATCTGTCAATTCTCTGTTTGTGCTTGTATATTTTGATACGTGAACAGTTCCTTTAATGTCGTAGTCAACAGTTAAAATGCTTACTTCTATAGGAATTGTGTCAATATGTTTAGCCATCTTTTACCCTTAATTTAATCTCTTCATCTTTAATACTAATACAGTTTTTAGAAAAAGTCCAGATGTTAAGTTTTTTTTCATAAATATTTTTTTGGATTTTTCAAAAAACGTTTAATTTTTGTAGTTATTGAATTTTTCTTTTTATGTTTTTTTAATTTTTTTTCTTTAATACGAACTCCTTCGACTTCGTGCACATTTTCAACGGCAATGAAAGCTGAAGGATCGACTGCTTTTACCAATTCTTTAAGCTTTGCTAATTCCAGTCTTGAAACAACACAATAAATTATTTTTTTCTTCACCCCTGAATATCCGCCGGTACCTTCCATATAAGTCACACCGACATCCAGTTTACTAATCAGACTGTCTCCTATCAGTTCGGATTTGTCAGAGACAACTGTAACGGATTTTGATTCATTTAAACCTTCTAAAACGATATCGATTACCTTGTAGGTTATGAAATAAACCAGAACCGAATACATTGCTCTGTCTACACCGTAAAGGAATCCCGCTGCAGTATAAATAAAGATGTTTATAAACATTATTATTTCGCCGATAGAAAAACCTAATTTTGGAGCGAGTCTTATTGCAAGGATTTCAGAACCGTCCATAGCCGCATTATTTCTAAGAACAATACCTACTCCAACGCCCAGAGTTAGACCTCCAAAAACCGTTGCCAACAACAAATCATCTGTTGCCAAGTGATTGTGTGCCAAGTTTACGCTGATACCCAAAATTGCAATTGCATATATGGTTTGAGCGACAAACATCGGACCTAATTTTTTCATTGCCAAAAATATAAACGGAATGTTCAAACAAGCAATTATAATCCCCAAGTTAACTTTGGTTAAATAGCTCAGCATGATTGAGATGCCTACAATCCCGCCGTCAATCATTTTGTTTGGAATTAAAAAGCTTTCAAGAGCGAAACCTGCAATAAAGGCACCTAACGTTAAAAAGAAAAATCTGATAATTATGTTTCTCATAAGCT
>JAEWYI010000080.1 GCA_023395735.1 Cyanobacteria bacterium OH_SFB_17 | reverse complement strand
TCCTTTTTTGAAATCCCTTACCCTTATATAAAGATTTTTTTCTGAGAGAAATTGACTTTTTCGATGAATTGTTTACAAAAACAGGTATTTTTATCTAAACAGTATATACTTTTTAAATAAAAAGTAGCTATTTTGCTTAACAAATATGTTTTTTGGGGTTTGTTTTTTGGATGGATGCTGTTGGCAAGATTTGGGGGTGGTGTTGGGGAAGTTAAAATGTTGGAGGGAATGTTGTTTATTTTGGTAAAGCATTTGTCTGTAAATTATTGTATTTAAATATGTTTGTGCTACTCTATAGTAAAGTGTTTAGTAAGGTTATTTCAGATAACAAAGGAGAAAATGATGACAGAAAAACGAGTATGGCTTTTCAGAGAGGGAAACGCGGATATGCGTAATCTTCTTGGCGGAAAAGGTGCAAACCTTGCCGAAATGACAAATTTGGGGTTGCCGGTTCCTCCGGGATTGACTATTACCACAGAAACATGTATGGAATACATCAACAATGGTAACAAGATGCCTGAAGGTTTAATGGAAGATGTTAAAAAAGCATTGACTGATGTTGAATTCAACACAGGCAAAAAATTTGGTGATTCTTCAAATCCGTTGTTGGTTTCAGTTCGTTCAGGTGCTAGAGTTTCTATGCCTGGTATGATGGAAACAATTTTGAACTTAGGTTTGAATGATGAGACTGTTGAAGCGATGATCAGATTGACTAATAATCCTAGATTTTGCTATGATTCATACCGTCGTTTCTTGACAATGTTTGGTTCTGTTGCATGGGAAATGGACAGACAAAAACATTTCGAATCAGAAGTTGAAAAAGTTAAAGAACGTGAAGGCGTAAAAGAAGATACACAAGTTTCTGCTGATGGATGGAAATCATTGATTCCTGTATATAAAAACGTAATTAAAGAAGTTACAGGAAAAGAATTCCCTCAAGATCCATATGTACAACTTCAAGAAGCTATTGAGGCAGTATTCAGATCTTGGAACATTCCTCGTGCAATGGCTTACAGAAACATGTACAAAATCGACCATAACTTTGGTACTGCTGTAAACGTTCAGACAATGGTATTCGGAAACATGGGCGACGATTGTGCAACTGGTGTTTCATTCACAAGAAACCCTGCAACAGGCGAAAATAAATTTTATGGTGAATATTTGACAAACGCTCAAGGTGAAGACGTTGTAGCGGGTATCAGAACACCAAAACAAATTGCCGAGTTGGAAACTGAAATGCCTGAGCTTTACAAACAGTATGTTGATATTGCTAAAAAGCTTGAAACAGGTTATAAAGATGTTCAAGATATGGAATTTACTATTGAAAAAGGTAAATTGTGGATTCTTCAAACAAGAAACGGTAAGAGAACAGCTATCGCTGCTGTAAAAATTGCTGTTGATTTGGCTAATGAAGGTATTATTTCTAAAGAAAGAGCTATCCAATTAGTTGATGCTGATGCAGTTTATCAAATCTTGTTACCAAACTTTGATCCTGCTGCAAAGAAAACTGCAACAAAAATCGCTTCAGGCGTAAATGCATCTCCTGGTGCGGCTGTTGGTAAGATTATTTTTGATACAGACGAAGCTGCAGAACTTGGTGCAAAAGGCGAAAGCGTTATTTTGACAAGAATCGAAACTTGTCCTGATGATATTCACGGTATGGCTGTTTCTAAAGGTGTTTTAACACTTAGAGGCGGAGCTACATCTCACGCAGCTGTTGTTGCAAAAGGTATGGGTCTTCCTTGCGTTTCAGGTTGTGAAGACTTGAAAATCAACATGGATGCAGGTACTTTGACAACTGCAGACGGAGTTGTTTATAAAAAAGGCGATATTATTTCTATTGACGGTGGAGCTGGTGAAGTATTTGCCGGTTCTGTTGCTTTGACTGAAGCTAAAATTGATGAATCGTTCACAACATTCTTCAAATGGGTTAACGAAATTAAAAGACTTGATGTTAGAGCTAACGCTGATACGCCAACCGATGTTGCAAATGCATTGAAATTTGGTGCTAAGGGTGTTGGTCTTTGCCGTACAGAGCACATGTTTATGGACCCTGCGCGTTTGCCTTGGGTACAAAAAATGATTATTGCAGGAACTCCAGAAGCTAGAAAAGAAGCTCTTGACAAATTGCTTCCTATGCAATATCAAGATTTTTATGATATGTTCAAAGCTTTGGGTGAACTTCCAATGACAATAAGACTTTTAGACCCGCCTCTTCACGAATTTTTGCCTTCAAAAGAAGCATTGATTGAAGAAGTTGCGACTTTGAAAGCTAAAGGTCAAGATTATAAAGAAAAAGAAGAACTTCTTCACGTTGTTGAAGGTTTGTCTGAATCTAACCCTATGATGGGTCTTAGAGGATGCAGACTTGGTTTGACTTATCCTGAAATTAACGAAATGCAAGTAAGAGCTATTTTCTTAGCCGCTTGTGATTTGAAAAAAGAAGGACTTGACGTTAAACCTGAAGTTATGATTCCTTTAATCGGGCATGTAAACGAGCTTAAAACAGTTAAAACTTTGCTTGAAAGAGTAGCAAAAGAAGTTATGGCTGAAAAAGGCGTTAGCGTTGACTATATGTTCGGTACTATGATTGAAATCCCAAGAGCTGCATTGACTGCTGATGAAGTTGCTGCAGAAGCTGAGTTCTTCTCTTTCGGTACAAACGACTTGACTCAGATGACTTTTGGATATTCAAGAGATGATGCGGAAGCTAAATTCTTGAACAATTATGTTGAACAAAAAATCCTTCCTTCAAATCCTTTCCAAACTCTTGATCAAACAGGTGTTGGTCAATTGATGGAATACGCTTTGGAAAAGGCTCTTAAAGTTAGACCTAACTTGAAACGCGGCATTTGCGGCGAACACGGCGGGGATCCGGCATCAGTTAAATTCTGCCATAGAATTGGTTTGAATTATGTTTCTTGCTCACCGTTCAGAGTTCCACAAGCAAGTCTTGCGGCAGCTCAGGCTGTAGTTGAAGAAGGTTCACTTGCAGTTTCTCATCACTAGAAATTTGTAAGCGGATATAATTTAGCAGCGGGCGAATTTTTTAAAAAAATTCGCCCGCTGCTTTTTCTATATATATAATATAAAAAAATAGTGCATGAGTTTTAAGTAAAAAATTACCATGTTATGCAGATTCCAAACTTCCCTCGATATCCTCTATACGTACCAATTTGGGCTAGTATTGCTTTTTTATCTATATTTAAGTTATAATTTTGTAAGATATACGAAAATAAAGGAAAAATAAATGAAAGTAAATGTTGAAAAAGAAGCAAATAACGTTGCAAAATTAGATATTGAA
>JAEWYI010000118.1 GCA_023395735.1 Cyanobacteria bacterium OH_SFB_17 | reverse complement strand
GTTCTTCATCAAAACCGAGTGAACCTGCACCGGTAGAACAGCCGAGTGCACCTAGTCAACCTTCTGTAGGTCCTGTTCCGCAACCTCCTGCACCTGTGCCTACACCTTCTGCTTCTGCACCTACGCCGCCGGTCAAGCCAAACGAAGTCAGCAATCCTGGTAATCAACCACCGACCCAGCCTGTCTTTTTAGGCGGTTCAAGACCAACAGAACCAGCGGCTGTACCATCTCCTGGGGATGCTCCTGGTGCTGTTGAAAAAATAGTTATAAATCACCCAGAGCCAGCGTTGGGAACAAAACCGACTCCGCCTTCGGCTGTAGAGGCATATAGAACTGTTTATGCAGAGCCCACAGTAGGAGAATCCCCTGAGTATCCCGTAAGAGACCCTATGCCTCCTGAACCAGACCATCCAGCAACATGGAAAACATTAATAATAAATAATCCAGAACCTTACGTGAGGAAATTACCAAGTGCACCTACGCATTTTGTTGACAGAGGAGAGCCAGGTTCTCAGTATCAATTGATGTTTGTATATGATGGAATAATGTATGATACAAGAGAAGAAGCTAATACTAGATATAATGACGATATGGCAGCTTACAATAAAGAAGTCTCAGCTCATGCAGAATGGGAGAATAATAAAACATCAACAGTTTATGAATACAAAGGTGTAATCTATAAAGATATAAACGAAGTGGATGAACTTTTTATGGCCGGTGTTATTGCTTATGAAAATGCAGTAGCCGAGCACGCATCTGCTGTAAATAAAATAATAGAAAAATATAATCAGGAAGTAAATGAATATGAAAACAAAAGAGCTGTTTATCTCCAACAATTAGGTGAACATGCATCTTGGCAAGCAATAATGGAAATGACTGCTTTAGGCTCTTATAAAGGAACGATAACTGTTTCTAAAGACGAATTTTATACGACAAATCCTGTTGGTAGAATTTATAAGTACCAAGGAGTAACTTACAAAAATGTCGATGATGCAAACAGCGCATATAATGCTGATAAAAGTATTTATGACAGTGCGTTGTCTGCTTATAACAAGGAATTGGTAGCACACCAAGCTTGGGAAAATAACAAAACTACGACTACATACAAATACAAAGGTGTTGAATATGCCAATGAATCAGATGCAGTGTCTAAATACAATGCAGACAAGGCTGTATATGATGCATCTTTAGAAAAATGGAACAAATATGTCGCTGATTACAGCCAATTTCTTGTTGATGCCGAAGTATATAATAAATACAAAGTCAGTTATGATATTGATGTCGCAACTTACGAGAAAAAATTGGCGGAATATGAGGCCGCAAAAAAAGCATACGATGATTATACAAAAGAATTGAATACTTATAATGAAGCTTATGCAAAATACGGAAAAGAACTTGATGAATACAAAGCTGCTATGGCAAAATACAACGAAGACAAAGCGGCCTATGATGAAGCTAAAAAACAATATGATGAAGATATCGCAGCTTACTCTCAAACAAATGCAGATGAGCTAAAAGCTTATAATGAAGCTTATGAAAAATATCAACAGGATTTACAAGATTATAACAAGTATCAAAGCGAATTGGCCGATTACAAACAAAAGTGCGAGCAATATGAAAAAGAAACCGCAGAATACGAGGCCGCTTATGCTGATTATGAGAAAAAATTAGATGAATTTAATGCACAAAAAGCACAGGACGAAGCAAATTATCAAGCAGCAACTCAAAAATATCAAGAAGATTTGTTGGCATACCAAGATTATCTTTTGAAAAAATCAACCTATGATAAAATGTATGAAGATTATCAAAAATCATACGATGAATATGAAGAAGCTTATGCAAAATATCTGAAAGATTCAGAAGATTACGAAAAAGCCTGCGCAGAATATGCAAAAACTGCAACTGCGGATAACTCTACAGAATCAGAAGATTCTGGCACCGATGGAGAATCTGAATCAGGTGATGGAGAGTAAGACAGTTTATGTTTTTAATGTAAATCTTATGATAAAATGGCGCCAGCTAGGCTGGCGCCATTTTATCATAAGATTTTATATTTGTACCAATTCATTTTGTTGAGATAGATTTTCTTTTGAGTTTAATATTTCATATTTAAGCTCAATTGTTTTAGCAAGCGAAATAAATTCTATCAGATTTAAAACAGGCTTTTGTTCGTTTATCTCTATCAAACCTTGGGTTATTCCAAGAGTGCAAGAAGGGCAAGTTGAGAGGATGTAATCTGCGTTTGTTTTAATCGCGTTCCGAGCTTTTTGGCTTGAGAGTTTGGTTGAGAGTTGGGCGTTTTTAATCGCAAACTCGCCTGCAAATCCGCAGCATTTGTCGTAGTCGTTCATTTGAACGTAGTTAACATTTTTCATTTTTGAGATTATGTCGAAGACAAATTTTGTATCTTTTAAATGACAAGGCTTGTGAAATGTTATTGATGTATTTTTTTCAAACTCTATTGAATGAACGAAGGTGGAGAGAAATTCGACAACATTTATTGATTTTTCGTTAATTTTTCCAAGCTTATTGAGGAGATTTTCGTCATCGAGATAGTTTTTGTAAGTCAAAAAAGCATCTTGGCAACTTGCGCAATCGGTGAGGAAAAAGTCAAAATCTTTTGGGATTTGAGAGATGTTGAATTCCGCTTGTTTTTTAAATTGATTTGCGTTTCCAGAGGACAAGAAAGGGATTCCGCAGCATTGAAAATCGATGGAAATGATTTCTATGTTTAGTTTTTCCAAAATATTTTCGACTGCGGTTTTGACTTTTGGATTAATGCTTTCATTCACGCAACCTTTGAAGTAGATTACTTTGACTTTTTTTGTGGATGTTGAGTTGGATTGCGGGATTTTTATTTGGGGTGCTTTTTTTAGCTCTGTTGAACTTAGTACAAATTCGTTTGCTAAAATTATTTTTTTGCCGAGCCAGCCGAATTTTTTCAGTATCGGATAAAATTTTTGTGCTAATTTGTCTATTTTTAGCACTCTGTATATTGTTGAGGCTAATTTTATGCAGGATAAAATAGCGTTGAATACTTGTTGAGATTGGAAAAATTTTGTAACAAAAGAAAATTTGGATTTTTCGAAATAGTCGGCTTTTGCGGATAGAAATATTTTAGCTGCGTCAATACCGCTAGGACAAAAATCTTTGCAGGCGTTACATTTTAGACACATGTCCATGTACTTTGCAATAGTTTTTGAATTTTTCAGATCTCCCTTTGCCACTCCGTTAAGCATGATGAATTTTCCGCGCGAAACGGCACAGTCGTTGCCGGTTAGCTCGTATATGGGGCAAACAGATTGACATAGTCCACATTTGGAACATTTGTGTATATCAGCTTTGTAGTCATTTAATTCTTTCAAGATAAATCCCTAATTCTTTCAATAATATTTTAGCATGTAAAACGGTTCAGGGATAAATATTTATTTAATCTTAAGATAGAAAATAAATTGGGTTATTATTTTGATGAAATTCAATTCAAATAAAACAGCTAATTGTAAACTTCGAATTCAAATAAAAAAATCAATCAAACGTTTGTTTAATTTTTGTGTTATTTTTCTTTTTAGATTTCATTTTGGTTTGTGTTTTGTTCAAATTGAATAAGAAATTCGCCAAGTGTCATATCGAAACGTTTTGCAATTTTGATAAGATTAGGAATTTTAAGATTTTGTTTTCCGTTTTCAAAACGACTGAGTGCAGATGGCTCGATTTCGCATTCAATGCAGAATTGGTTTAAGGAAAGCCCAAGTTCTTGCCTTTTTTTATGGATATAATTTGCCAATTGTTTCAAGTATTGCATAATCGCAATTATCTGATATAATATTTGCAATGTCATTGCGATTTCACAATAAAGAATAGGAGTGATTGGTGATAAATTTTAAAAGAATGAAACTAAATGCTTTTACGCTTGCAGAAGTTATAATTGTTGTCGGAATAATTGGCATTATCGCTGAGCTTACGATTCCAACATTGATGGAAAATGTGCAGGAACAGCAGTTTAAAAGTGCCGCAAAAGAAGCTTACTCAAAAGCCTATCAAGCGTTCAATCAAATAAAAAGCGATGAAAGGGGGAGGCAACCTCTTTTCTTTGTATGGAGGAGGACGAACATTTAAACCTGTTTTTATCAAATATTTTAAAGTGATAAAAGATTGTGGTTCATATGATTGTGTTGCACCAACTTCTACCTTATATCAAACTTTATCAAAAACAGTTGCAAGTGCATATTATCTCGATGATGGTCAATTTATTACCACAGATGGAATGTTTTGGGCAATAGAAAATCCCGCTGTAGCTCCTAAAGATGCAAGGATTTGGATTATAGTTGATGTCAACGGTTATTTAAAAAAGCCAAATATTTTCGGAAAAGACGTTTTTGTATTTGACTACATAAATGATCAATTATTGCCAATGGGAACCGAAAATAGTATTTTCCCTGCTCAAACTTATTGTAATAAAAACATTTCAAGTGCTGCACAGGGTTTTGGTTGTATGTATTATGTAATGCAGGGAATTGATTATGCAAGCTAAATTATTATATATGTTATAATATTATAGTTATAATGTTTTTTATACAAATGGAGAATCAATGAAAGGTCTTAAATCATTAGCTTTTACGCTTGCAGAAGTAATTATTGTCGTGGGGATTATTGGGATAATCGCAGAGCTTACAATTCCTCAATTGATGGAAAATGTGCAAGAACAAGAATTTAAAGGTGCGGCAAAAACAGCTTACTCAAAGGCTTATCAAGCAATTATGCAAATGAAGGCAGAGCAGGGTGGCAGTTTATTTCCATTTTACAATGATGTAAACGCGTTCAAGCCGGAATTTATGAAATATTTTAAAGTTATTAAGGATTGTAGTATAAAAGATTGTGTTCCATCTTCAGAAAATTCTACAATTTATAAAACAATTAACGGAATAGAAGGTTATACTTTGTATATGGATGAAGGGCAATTTGTGACTGCTGATGGAATGTTTTGGGGAATCCAGAATTCTAATAACATATATGTCGAGAATAATCTAATGATATCAGTTGACGTAAATGGGTATATGAAAAAACCTAACGCCTTTGGTAAAGATTTATTTATGTTTCAATATATAGACGAAAATTTATATCCAATGGGTGCTGAAAACACACATTTAAAAGCAAATATATATTGCAACAGGCAAAACAAAGGGACGTATAGTGGGCTGGGCTGTATGTATTATGTAATGCAAGGTATAAGCTATTAAACAGGTTTTACAAAAAGCAAATTAGTCAAGAAAAGTCAATCAAACGTTTGTTTGTTTTTTGTGTTAAGCAAGTTGTGAGTGCGAGTGAAAGTGCTCTTGAAAAAGATTGACTACTTAGTTGCAACGGCTAATTGTACAATTGTAAACTTATTTGCCAAATTTTAAATATGTTGTAAAATAAACGTATGGAAAATTCAGAAATTAATTCAAAAATTCAAGAAATTATTTTGAAAATCGCAAAAGAGCCCAAGAATGTTGAGCATTACCATACTTTGGCGAATTTGTATGGAATGGATTCAAGATTCGACAGTATGATATCCACATACGAAACCATTTTAGAAATGAGCCCTGATGATGTTTTGGCATTAATAAATACAGGAAGTTTGTGGTTTTATAAAAAAGATTATAGAAAAGCGTTTTCTTTTTTCAAGCGAGCAGAAGAGCTTGAACCTTTGAATTATGTGATATTTTTTAATATGGGAAATGTATATGCGGAGCTGAAAAATTTTTCGCAGGCTTTGTATTACTACAACAGAGCGCTCAGCTTAAATTCACCGGAAAAAGATATTTACAACGCAATTGCAAGATTGTTCTGGGATTTTGAAAATTTGGCAGAATCTGAAGTTTATTACAAAAGAGTTTTGGCGATTGATTCAAACGACGTCGCTGCAAATATTGGCTTAGGTAATATTTATTTAAAAACAAAAGAATATGAAGAAGCATTATCTCATTACAAAAAAATTGCAGATATGTATCCAACAGATAAAGCTGTCAATATATACGTCGCAAACGCTTTTTCATCAATGAAAAAAGGTGATGAAGCATGGGCTTATTATCAAAAAGCGATTGAAACAGAAGGCGACAATTATAGAGTATACATTTCATTTGCAATTTCCAAAAGCGATTTTGGAAAATACGATGAAGCTGTTGAGCTTTATAAAAAAGCAATTGAAGTTAAGCCGGAAGAAGCGGCTGCAAGAATTTTGTTGGGCAATTTGTATGTTGATTTAAACAAGCTAGATGAGGCTTTTGAAGAGTATGAAAAGATTATTAAATCGGATTATTCAAACGCGCTTGCGCAGGTTTCAATGGCTAATGCTCTTTATCTTAAAGGGAATCTTGAAAAGGCGCTGGTATATTACAGAGACTCTATAAAATCTGCACCGGATAATGATGAGTACAAGCTGGTTTATCTTCAGGCATTAGAAGAGTATATTGATAAGAAAGTGTATTAATTATGCAAAACAGAGGAAATGTTCTTTTAATAGAAAAAATTATAGCTTCACTAAGCTACATTACAATGGGCTTTGTTGGTTTTATTTGGCTTTTGATAGGTGTTTTTACGAAAAATAATTTGAGACCGTATTTAAAATATCATATTTTTCAATCTATCTTCATATCAATCGCATTTTTCCTTTTAGGTTATTTTATGGGCTTGATAATGACAATATTGAGTATAATTCCTTTCGTTAATCAATTGGTTTTGAGATTTACGTTTTATTTTAACGCGCCGATATTTTTCGGATTTTCATTAATACAAGCGGCGGTCTATGCGTTAATAATTTATCTTGTTGCAACTTGTTTACAGGGGCAATTGAGCTATGTGCCTTGGGTTTCAGACATTATAAAAGCAAATGTTAGAGACTAAAAAAAGTTGTTTTTTCTTCAAGTATTCTGCTTGAAAAAGTCTTTATTTTGGCGTAATATATCGATATGAAAAAGATTTTACTCCTGATAATTTTAATTTTTATAAGCATGCCCTTATGTTTTGCCGAGGACGTTCCAGAAGAAGATATTAGTCAATATTTCAATGAAGAGCAAACCGAACAATTAGAGGGGCATTTGGAGTACAATTCTGCAGACGAGCCAATGGAGGTTGAGCAAAATGCTGTTCAGCTAGATAATGAAGCAATTACAAGCCAGATAAATTTTTCTAAACCTAAAAAAATCGGAACAAAATCATTGCTTCAAGATTCCAAAAAGCCTTCATTTGAGCCGATGAAAACAGATATAAGAAATGCTTCAAAATTTTCTTCTCAGGAATATATGATAAATCCTGTTAGTGCCGGATACAGTTACAAGTTTGGTAAATTTAGTTTGGGCACAAGCTATGATTCTTATTTGGACAGCGCAAATGCAAGTTATACAACAGCTTTATTTAGTAAATATGAGTGGAAACATTTTGCACTGAGCACTTCGTTTTCAAAAAATACGTCGATGAATTCTGATTCTTTCAGTGACAAGATTTATATAGTGCCTGAGTTGAAACTTACGAAAAGGCTTTCTATATTGAATGTTATGCAGACTGATATAAACCAGATTAACAAGAAAAATGAAGTTGTTTTGAGGTATACACCGCATTTTAAAAAATACGCAGATGATGTTACTTTTGAGCTTGGCGCCGGTCAGAGTTTTTATGAAGACCAGTACGTAAAATCTTCGCTTAGGTTTTCAACCAAATTTAAGCTGTAATTTAGAGCTTCTCATAGAGAGCGTTTGGCGTGATTGTAAAAATTTAGTTTGAGATTTTGCAATTAATGCTAAATTGAGGTATAATAGTGTCATGGTGTTTTTGACAAAAGTATAATATGCCTTAAAAATTTATCAAGAAGCGCATAAAGAGGAGTTATGAAAGACGAGTCTAAAAACAAGAATCAAGCTGCAGGGAAAAAGGTTATAAAGCCTTTGGACACCCATGAAGCAGAAACACTGATTGATAAGACCAAAACAAAAAATAAACAACGAAAAACAAAAATTCGTGTTTATTATTCTTTATTGACGATTGTTTTGCTTATATGTCTTGCTCAAATTGGATTTAGTGCAATTTTGAACATATCAAAAACAATTTCTTATCAAACAAAAATTAACACGATGAAAAAAACTAAACATCAGGCTGAGCAAAGAAACGAAAAATTAAAAGAAGAAATAAAGAATTTTTCAACAGCTTCAAGCTTGGAGTCTATTGCGAGAAATAATTTAAAAATGGCAGGCGAGGACGAAGTCCTTGTCATAATTAATACGGCAGAAGAAGCAAGTTCCGATAAAACAGGAAACGGCAAGAAAAAAATTATTGGTAAAAGATGAGCAACGTTGAAGTTTTAGATTATATTAAAAAATCTTTTGAATTGAAAAACAAAGGATATTACAAACCTGCGATCGAAATGCTTTACAAGGCACTTACGGTTGATGCTGACAATGTTGAAATACTGGCTCAACTTGCCCATTTATATTTTCTTCTTGAAAATTGGGAGCGTGCTGTTTATTATATCGAAAAAGTTTTGGATATTTCGCCAAAACACATTGATTGTTTGAAGTTGCTTCAAGAAATTGACGAGAAATTGTGTAATTATGGATCTGCAAAACTTGTTTGTGACAAGATTTGTGAACTTCAAGCAACAAGCGAAAATTATGCAAAACAAATTTCGATTTTGAACAAACTCAAGGATTATGATGCCATAAAAAAAATAGAATCTTTGCCCCAAGATATTCTTAACGATGAAATTTTCTTCGCACTTGCATCAACATACTATGAACAGAGTAATTTTGAAAAATCAAAAGAATTTTTATATAAAACTCTTGATTTTAACCCTCAAAACGACAGGGCTATGTTGCTTTTGGCAAAAATTATGTATGACGAGGGGGCTTTTGAAGAGTCAAAGAAAATGTTTACAAAGTTAGATAAAATTTCGCCTAATGCGCAAGTTTGGAATTATTTAGGACTTTTTGAACTCAATGCTCAAAATTTTTCAAAAGCAGGAGCATTTTTTGCACAAGCCCAAAAGGCAGAAGAAAAAAATGCTGAATATGCATATAATTTAGCGAGTGCATATTTTTTAAACGGCTGGCTGGATGAGGCTTCAAGATTTTTTAACCTCGCAGTCTGTCTTGAACCTATGAATGTAAATTATCATTTTGCTTTTGCATATTTGCATTATCAGAAAAAAGATTACGACAAGGCTGTGGGAGAAATTGGGTGTATAAAAACAATCGAACCTCAGCATGTGTTGTCAAACGTCTTGGAATCATTGATTGCGGCAAAAAAAGGTGATTTGCTATCAGCTAAAAACAGGTTGGAGACAATAGTAAAAGACTATGACGAAGACGACTTTATTTATTCTGCTTTGTGCGAGGTATACAAAGAATTGATGATGTATGATTTAGGTAAAAAGGCGATTTTAAGAGCTCTTGATATAAAACCTAATTCTGTGAATTATTTAAGTCAGCTTGCAGAATTTTATATGTTGGAAAAAAATTATGAAGAAGCTGAAAAGACGGCCCATAGCATAATCGATATTAATGAAAATTTTGTTTATGCTTCACTTGTGCTTGCAAAAATTTGCCTTGCCAGAGAGGATTTTGAAAATCTTTATGATTGGGCTCAAGGAATTATTGAACTCGATTCAAGCAACTGGGAAGGATATTATTACAACGCTGTTGCTTTGTTTAATCAAGGTGACAAGACATTTGCACTTGAAAGTTTGAAAAAGGCGATATCGCTTAATCTTGATAATGCAGAATTGTACCTTAAAATGAGCGAATTTTATCAAGATATGGGTGATTTTGTGAATGCTTATGTTTGGGCGCAGGAAGCAGGAGAAATAGAGCAGAGAGATTATAGGATTAAGTGGTTGTGTGCTCGGCTTGCAGCTACCTTGAAAAAAGAAGATGAGGCTCTCAAGTTGTATTCATTCAGTTATAGGCTTGCTCCATCGGACAAAGAACTTGCAAAAGATTATTCTAATTATTTGATTTCTATAGGAAAGAAAAAACAGTCAGAGAAGATTTTAAAAAAAATATAATTTAAGAAATTAAAGAAATATTAAGAATCTTCAAATTGATAGCAATTTTTGTTTTTTTGATATTTAATATAAATAACAAATATTATCACAATATAAGCAGGAAAAAAATTTTGGCTGTACTGACTAATGTTAATGTAGAAAATAATTCCAAAAATTGCGTAACAAACCCAATTTTTCATTCACGTTTTCAAGTTTTGGAAAAATCTTTAAATGATTTGTTTATTAAGGAGTTGAATTCAATCGACTCTATTTTTGTAAAAATAGCTCCTAATACAATCAAAAAGATTGCGATGTTTATGTCAGGAATGACTTTAAGGCCAGCAGCAATAGGGGTTTGTGGAGAAACAGCAAGTGGAAAATCCACGATTGTGTTGGATTCTTTGGATGTTTTAGACAGTTTTTCAAAAGAATTTATGTTGGAAAATCTTGTAACAAGGATTAACACAGACGATTATTATTATGATCGCTCAAAAGAGGTTATTCAGGCCGGCTCTTTTGCTGAATTTGTTAAAAATTACGACCTGGATGTGCCGGATGCAATAGAATTAAGTTTGATGAAAAAACATATTCAGACGTTATTGAACAGAGAAGAAGTTTTTCTTCCAAAATATGATATGTCCGGAACTGCAAAAAGATATGACAATTGCACGCTTGCAAAACCTTCTTCAATCATAATATCAGAAGGTTTGTATACTTTGGTAGACGGAATTTCAGATGTTTTTGATTTTAAAATCTTTGTTGATATAGACAAATCGGTTCAAAAGAGAAGATTTTTTGAACGCGCGCAACAAAGAGGATTAGGGGCTTCTGCAGAAAGAATATTTGAAAATGCATCAAGCAAAGCTAAAATTTTCATTCATCCTTGCGCTCAAAACGCCGATATTATTTTTAACGGTGAAACTTCAAGAGAAAAATACAAGAATTTTATTCAATCAATGCTCGAAATTGTTGAAAACACTTGTTATAATTTTGTGATATAATTTAGTTATAGTCACAAGAGGATCTCACACATGAAGTTATGCGTTTTTCAGGGCACTTTTAATCCCATACACAATGCTCATTTGGCAATGGCTAATTATGCAAAAAAGGTCTATGATTTCGACACAATCCTTTTTATCCCTGCGTACAAGCCGCCTCATAAAGAGTTTGATGATGATTTGGCTAATCATAGATATCAGATGGTTAAACTTGCTGTAAGCGGTGAGGGCTTTTTTGGAATAAGCAATATCGAATTTCAAAACGAACGCTTTTCTTATACTTATTTAACAATCCAGGAATTGTATAAAAGGTATAAAATTGATGGTAAAATTTCATTTATAATTGGTTTGGATGCATATAGAGAAATTGACAGTTGGTATGAGGCCGATAAACTTAAAGATCTTGTCCAGTTTATAGTTTTTCCTCGCGGTGAGCTTGATGTGCATGATAAAGACAGGCTTGCACTTTTGCATTATAAAGGCTTCAAGGCAAGTATTGCCAAAATGCCTCAAGTTGACATTTCATCGACTACAATTAGAGAAAGAATTGAAGCAGGAAAGTCTGTTTCACATTTAATTCCGTCTGTTGTAGCTCAATATATATCAAATAATGGGTTATACCGTGAATAAAGAAAAAGAGATATTAGAATTATTAAAGCAGGACTTGGATGAGCATAGACTTCTTCATTCAATAGGTTGTGCAAAATGTGCAGCTGAGCTTGCTTGTGATTATGGTTTAAATGAGCAAAAGGCTTATGTTGCAGGCTTGCTTCATGATTGTGCAAAGTGTTTTAGCAAAGATAAAATGTTTGAATATGTCGAATTGATTGAGCTAAAAGAAGGTGAGTGTGAAAATTTCAAGGTTTTGCATGCGCCGGTTAGTGCTTATATCGCAGAAAAAAAATACGGCATTGAAGATAAAGAAATTTTGTCCGCTATAAGATGGCATACCATTGGGCATGTTAATATGAGCAATTTTGAGAAGATTATTTTTCTTGCAGACAAAATTGAGCCTATGACAAGAAACTTGGAGTATAGCGAGATGATTTTAAATATTCTAAAAGAGCCAGATGGCTTAAATAAAGCACTTTTAGTTTGTTATAAAGAAACCATAAAAAGTCTTTTGAGAAGAGATTTGAAAATCTGCATGGATACTGTTGATATTTATAACAGTTTGGTTTGATTTTTCTCTAAAGCGTTTTTTATGGTGTCTAAAAGAAGAGATTGGCTAAATTCTGCTTTGTTAATGAATTTTTCTATGCCCAAATCATACGCTTTTTTCTTTTCGCTTTCCAAAATCACAGAGCTGACGACTATTACAGGAATATCTGAATACATTTCGTCGGTTTTAATTTTTTCAATAAATTCAAGCCCATTCATTTCAGGCATTTCCATATCAGTAATAATTAAGTCGAAACTTGTCGTTTTCATAAGCGAAAAAGCTTCAATCGGATTTGTCGATATTTCAACTTTATAGCCTTCACCTTGAAGAATATTTTTTTCGAGTGTCCTTGTTGTTATTGAATCATCGACTAAAAGGATACTCTGTCCCTTTGTTTCCATTTGCCTGATTGCTGGAAGCTGTTGGTTTTGTTTGTCGCTAATTGAAGAATTTATTATGTCCGGCACACTTAAAATAAGGCAAACATCACCAGATGCAAGCGTTGTTAAGCCGGATATATTTTTCACTTTTGTAAGTGGCTTAGACAGTTTTTTGTGGAGAATTTCTTGATCTCCTATGAGTTTATCTACAGAAAGCGCCAGAAGTTTGTTATCGTTTTCGATAATTAAAACTGTTTCTTTTGGATTTGGAAAATTTTGTTTCTCCAAATTTAAAATTTCAGATAAATCAAGAAGGGTTATGGATGTATCCTTGTATAAAATTGAACGTTTTCCATTGTTGGATATTATAATATCCTCTGCTTTTTTTCTCACAACAATATTTACGTATTCCATCGGAATGGCAAAAGTTTGCTCACAAGATTGCACCAAAAATGCTTTCAGAGTTGACATTGTTGTCGGAAGCTCGATTTGAACAACGCAGCCTTTATTTAATTCTGACATTACCCTCAATTTACCGTTGAGCTGAGATATTTTTGTTTGAACAACATCAAGCCCGATTCCTCTTCCAGAGATGTTCGTTATTTGGTCGCCTGTCGAAAAGCCCGGCATGAAAATAAGGTTGAGAAGCTGTTCGTTTGACATAGAAGCAACTTCTTCTTGGGTCAGGTACCCTTTTTGAACTGCCTTGTCTTTGATTTTTTCAATGTTAATTCCTCGGCCGTCATCTTTTATTTCGATAAAAACTTTATTTCCGTTTTGACGAGCGCTTAAAACTATTTTTCCGACTGGGTTTTTACCCATTGATTCTCTTTCAGAAGGTGTTTCAATTCCGTGATCAATTGAATTTCTTATAATGTGAATAAGAGGGGTTTTTATTTCTTCAAGAATTTTTTTGTCCGTACAGGTTTCGCTTCCAAGAATTTCAAGTTCAATTTGTTTCCCTTTTTCTTGGGCAATGTCTCTCACCATTCTTCCAAAAAGGTGGAAAACTGTTGCTAGAGGCAGAACTCTTACGTTTTTAATCATGTGCTCAAGGTTATCTACAATTAAAGAAGTTTTTGTTTCATCTTCTTGAATTGTTCTTCTTAGAGTTGTTATATTTGTTATGGTTTCTTGCACTTTTTTGTTATTTTCTGAAAACAGAGAAAGGAGTTGTTTCAAGAAAAAATTTATGGGGTGCTCTGATGAATAGGTTTGTGAATGTTTTTTTTCGTAATATTTGAGGTAGCTGAGAGTTTTTAACGAAGATCTTTGCCACTCTGCAAGGTCTTTATTTATTTCTTGAAGCTCCTGGATGTGTTTTTTGCTTTTGATTTTTGTGACAGTAAGCTCATTTACCTGATTTACAAGAGTATCAAGTTTTTCTGAATCCACTCTTAGGGTTTTTATCTCACCTGTGTTGAATATTTTTGAAAAATCATTTTTGGGCTTTTTCGAAACGGAATAATCTGATTTGGTCGAAGGTTCTTGAAAATTTGTTGTTCCTGCGCTAATTTCGAGTACCTGTTCTACAATTGAAAGCCTTTGAATAATTAATTCAGAATCAGCAATCCCAGTTTTGTTTTTCATTAAATCTTCACAAAAATACAAACTTTGAACAAGTATAGAAATTGTTTCTTCATCAAGTTTTATCTCATTAGAAAAAGCAAAATCGAAAATCTTTTGCATTTGTGAAATTATATTTTTCACATTTTCGTCATTCGTAGAGTTTATAAAAGAAACTATAAACGTGTTTAGCTCTGAAATTGAGCCTGTTCCTTTTTGTAGGTTGAGTATATAGTCTTTGATTTTTTCAATATTTTTATCAGGCGAAATTTCATCAAGAATCTCTTGCGCAATTTCGTGTTTTTTTTCTTCTAAAATTTGAGAGATTTGTCTTTCCACAATCTCTTTTGGTTGAACAGCAGGAGATTGTGAAATTTTCTCAAAAGCGTATGAATAGTGATCCACAACTTTCATATTGTATAATTCGTATATTGAATTTAATTCAACAATAGCCGTATCTATTATTCTGTGAATGTCTTCGGCTTCAGGACTGGTAAGGTCGCTTGAAACCTTTTGGATGAAATCCAGTTTTACTTTGACGTCTTCAATCGGTTTTTTCAAAGAAAAACAGCCTATTTGTTTGAATATTTCATAAAGTTCTGTTATTTTACTGTGCAAATCTTCAACAAATTTTTTGTTTTTTTCTATTTCTATTTTTATTAAAAGATATAAAATTTTTGAAATAAGTTTGTCGATATTGATTTGATTTTTTGCGAGCATTTCTAAATCAAAATCTGCCTTTTCCTCATCTGTTTTTTCTTTTTGGGTAAAAGGTTCCGGCTCTTGCTGCGCATTTTCAAAAGCTTGCAGTTGTAAAAGCTTTTTTGAGATGTCATCGTTGAAAATTTCGTGACCTTTTTCGAGTGATTTTTGAATTAATTCAGCTAAAAAATCAACTGATTGATACAATGTGTTGACAAGATTTTTTGAAACAACAAGTTTGTCTTCTTTTACGAGCCCAAGCAAATCTTCCATTTTGTGAGAAATGGTTTGAATATTATTGAACCCGACCATTCTAGAAGCACCTTTTAGCGAATGTGCATCTCTAAATAAATTCAAAATGGCATCTTTATCTTTGGGATTTTTTTCTAATTCTGAAAGATTGCTGTATAATTTATTAATTATTTCTTCTGACTCAATCTGAAATATTTTAAGTATTTCTTCGGTCATTTCTTCTGAAAAATCCATTACAAAACCCTTTAGTTGATATTTTCTTTAATAGAGACAGAAATTTCATTAAGTTCTTGGAGTTTGTTCAAATTGTCGTTTAGAACTTCCATGGTGTCATTTAGCCCATCAGATAGCGCAAAAATATCTGAATTTATATTTTGTGAAAAATTTGTTTGTTTTTCTGTTTCGTTGTTGATATTATCAACTGCATTTTTGACATCGCTTATCAAGTTAATCAATGATTCAATATTTTGATTGATGTTGTCTGCAAGTTGGACCCCGAGCTCAATTTCTTTAGAACCCTCTTCTGCCGCCATTACGGTTGAATTTGTGGCTTGTTGAATATCTTTGATAAGTGCTGTGATTTTTGTTGTAGCTTGTTTTGATTCATCCGCAAGTTTTCTGATTTCTCCTGCAACAACAGAAAATCCTTTCCCGTTTTCTCCCGCTCTTGCAGCCTCTACTGCAGCGTTGAGCGCAAGCATATTTGTTTGTTCAGCAATGTCTTCTACAATACCTATTATGTCTCCGATTTGTTGAGTGTGCTCAGACAAGTCAAGGATTAATTCTGCAATTATTTGGATTTTTTGTCTAAGAGTCATCATTTTTTGTATATTTGCTTCTACAGCTTCCTTTTCTTTTTGAGAAAATCCCAACGAAAGGTTGGCTTTTGAAGAAGCACTTTGTGCAAACTGAATTGTGGATTTTGATGTTTCGTTTATTTCTTCTAAAATGGTTTTTGTTTGTTCAAGAAGATTTGTTTGTTTTGAGATGTCTTCTTTTTGGGAAGATGTTTTTTCGATTATTGAATTTAACATTCCTGTTGTGTTTGTTACTTGTCCTTCTATTGTTGAATTTAAAGATTTGTTAACCCATTTTTTTGTTATTTCGTGCTGAAGCGAATAGCCAAGTAATAAAACAATTAATAGAATTGCATCATATTTGCCTAATCGATGAAATATGGTAGCGGCAAAAATTAGCGCTATTATTAGATATATAAATAGCGAATCAATTATATATTTTAATTTGATTTTTCTTCCAAAAAAATCAGATGTTTTATTTTTCATAAATTTAGCTCCTTGTTCAAAAGAATATTATAATTGTAAATAATTATTAAACAATCATAAATTTGTAGTATAATTATTGTATTACAAATAAACTAAGAGGGCGCAAATTAGAAGATGCAATATAAAGTTTTGCTAATAGATGATAGCATTACTCAGTTAGGCATGCTCAAGCTTCAGTTTTTAAAAGCAGGTTATGAAGTTGAAACAGCAAAAGACGGCGGTGAAGGGTACAGAAAAGTTTTTGAAACAGCCCCAGATTTAATCCTTTCCGACATAATAATGCCTAATTTAAATGGATATCAATTATGCAGGTTAATAAAAAATAACCCTTGTACAAAAGAAGTTCCCGTTGTGCTTTTGACAGTTTTGGATAAAAAAATTGACAAATTCTGGGGAAGCAAGTCTGGTGCGGATAAATTTTTATCCAAAAATCAAAGTTTTGATGAGATAGAAGCCGTTGTAAGAAAATTGATTGAATCAAATCCGATTTCAGATAACGTTAAGGCTTTGATTAAAGAAAATGTCATAGGTGAAGAATCTGTACAAAACCAGATTAACAATATTTTAGATGAGTTGTTATTAAATTCGACATTTTTAAACGAGTTTAGAGATTTGGGTGAATACACCTCAAGAGAGAAGGTTTTGGTGGAAAAAACTTTCGAGCTTTTGGGTTCTTTTGTGGATTACAATGTTGCAGGAATGTTTTTTAATCTTCCTGAAGGTAATGAAAAATTCATTCTGCACATGGACGTTTTAAAAAATCCTATTTCCGCTTTTGTTGTTGAAAAAATAAAGCGGGATTTTTTTGCAAATATGCCTAATATGCAGAAATATTCTGTAACTGATTTTGGGCACGAAATAGTAAGAGAGAAATTTAAAAATGAGGAGAAAATTCTTTTGGCGGAAGAATTTTTGACATCTCATTTTATACCGATAATCTCTGATGGCATTTTGCTGGGCGGCCTGTGTTTTTATTCAGTAGAACAAATTGATTATCCGCAATTTAAATTTTACAAAACAATGGTAAAAGAGCTTACTTTGATATTTAAAATGCGTTATTTGTATTCTGAAACAGAATATTTGTCTGTAACTGATGGCCTTACAGGTCTTTATAACAGAAGACATTTTGAATACAATATTGAGCGTGAATTTTTAAGAACGAAACGTTATCCTGCTGATTTAAGCTTTGCACTTGTGGATATTGATTATTTCAAAAAAGTTAACGACACATACGGACACCAATATGGTGATTATGTTTTAAAAGAAATATCGAATATTATAGCTGCTTCATTTAGAAAAACCGATATGATATACAGATACGGCGGAGAAGAAATCGGGATAATCCTGACTGAAACATCTTTGGAAAATTCAAAAATACCGTTGGAAAGGCTTCGTGAAAAAGTTTCTGAATACAACTTCTCTAATAACGGTGTTGATGTTAGAATAACAATAAGCATAGGAGTAGGAACAAATTATCCACAGCTTGAAACATATAAAGATTTGATAGAAGTTACGGATAAGGCTCTTTATAAAGCGAAGAAAAATGGTAGAAATCAGTTGGTAGTGAGCACAAATGAAGAATATAACAGCGTTTTACAACAACAATGAATTATCTGAGAATAACCAAAATTTGTATTTGTATTTCAATTTGGGGGACAATAAATACGCTATAAATACCCAAAATGTTGTTGAAATTATGAAGTTGCCAATGTTGGATTATCCTCAAAAGCTTCCTAACAATATTGTAGGACTTTTAAATTATAATAATTTTACTATTAACATTTTGGATTTAAGGTTTTATTTGAACTTGAAAGTTGAGCCTTACAGTGTTTTAAATCAGTTGTTAGTGGTAAAAACAGATGAGACTATTTTTGGAATTATTATTGATAAGGTTGAGGATATAATTTCTCTAAATCCAGAAAAAATTGAGCCATTCAGCGTTCAAGGTGCAGATAAAATAATCGAATTCTTGTATAAAAAAGATTCTGATTCGATTGCTGCAATTAGTCCGCTTGCAATCGAAAACCTTTTGAAGCAAGGTGTTGAATCTGTGGATATGGATATAAAATCACTTTTCCCGACTGATGATGATTCAAGATTCAAATTGGTTCAAAGAAATCAGGCTTTGCAGGAGAAGTTTCAGGCAAATTTGGATGCAAGTGCTTTTGCTAAAAATCAGTTTGCGACTTTTTTAATTAACGAATGTAAGTATTGCATTGATTTAAAATATATTAAAGAGTTTATTAAAAACCCACTGGTTACAAAAATTCCTTGTAATATTCCATACATAGATGGCGTAATAACATTAAGGGGTGATTTTATAACCGTTTTGGATTTTGAAAAATTTTTAGATATTGAAATGGTTAGTGACAAGAAAAACAAAAAAAATGTTGTTGTTATAGAGGCAAGTGACTATTTTTTAGGAATAGCCGTCGATGAAATCCTTGATATAATTGAAATACAAGAAGAATTAATCCAAATAAATTCTCAGAATAAAGAAAAATATGTGTTGAGTGAAGTTGTAATGAACAATGATTTTTACACAATTCTTGATATGAAGAGTGTTTTGGCTGATGACAGATTGTTTGTTGACGAAAGTTTTTAACAAGTTTTAAATTTTTTTGAAAAAGTAGGCAATTTTCTATTTCAAAAATACTTTATAAATACATAGGTAGTGTATAGTGTGAAAGTGTTTTGATGGTAAACAAAGACAGTGAAATTTCTCATGGAAATTCTGCTTACTCAAGCAATCCATACATAAGTTATTCGCAATATTCAAGTTTTGACGATACTCTTGCGAAATATCTGAGCGAAAAATCCATTTCAGAAATGATTAAGGTTAATTCTGAAATACGGAGAATACTTGCCCGATTTAAGATTCCTATAAAAATTAATATGAAAATTTTGCGTCATCTTGTGAAAAACCACCTTCCTGCTACAAAAAAAATTGCGCTTGGAATAGCAGAGTATTTGCCTGATACATACAAGCCTTTTGTAAACAAAAAGGCTTTGGCGGAGGCTACTTGCTTGCATGATATTGCAAAAGTCATTATTCCTGAAAATATTTTAAACAAAGCTGGGGCATTGAATAAGTCTGAGCGAGAAATAATGGACGAGCATGCAAAATTAAGCTACGAACTTCTAAAAACAACTGATTTGAGTCATGACACATTGGATCTGATTAAAAATCATCATGATGCAAATTGCAGCAAACCTGATATTAATCTTCAAATTCTCTCTATTGCTGATATCTACTCTGCTTTGAGGGAAAAACGTTCATACAAAAAAGAGTTGACAAAAGAACAGTCGCTTGAAATCTTAAAAAAAGAAATGCAAAAAGGAAAATTTGACAAAAATATTTACAAAGCTCTTGTTGCATACGCTGAAAAAGAAGATTCAGGCAACCGTAAGAGGAAGATTTTCAATCTTGAATTTGTAAATAGCTTCAGCGCCTAAGTCTTCAAAGGCAATAATTTCTTTTTTTGTAAATTTTTCAGCAAGATAGCAGGCAATTCCGCCAATCATTGTGAAATAAGTGCTATTGTGTTTTTTTAATATTTCCGTTGCTTCTTGCGTTCTCTCGCCTTTTCCTATTGTTGCAAGCAGACCTTTTTCAAGAAGTTTAGGCAAAAATTTATCCATTCTCGCTGACGTTGTGGGTCCGATTGAGCCAACAATACAATTTTCTGAACAAGGGCACGGACCTGCGTAAAAAATTATTTTGTTTTTAATCTCAAACGGCAACTCTTCATTTTTGTCAATCATTTCAACAAGTCTTTTATGGGCCGCATCTCTTGCTGTATAGATTTCGCCGGACAAAAGGACTTTTTGTCCTTTTTTTAAGTTTTTGATTTTATCAAATTCTTCTGTGTTTAGTTTTATGTAATCAGAAAAGCTGTTTTCTATATTAAAATCTAAAAATTGTGGTTTTTCCAATATTTTTTCTTCCGGATATCTGGCATGGCGTGAGCTGTGACAATTTATAGTTACGGCTGTCGGCATACAGGCGATGTGTGTAAAATCAGAAAGGATTTTTACATCAAGCACTGTAGCGCCGCCGGCGAAGCCTGCGGCTCCAATACAAAGCTCATTTGCGGCGTTTTTTATTTTTTCTGCCAAGCTGTTATGTTGCTCATCCGGATTATTTTTTAATAACAGTGCTTTTTTAGAAAGCATACCTGCATACTCAATAGTTCCACCGATGCCGATTCCAATAAAATACGGAGGGCAAGCTTTTGAGCCGGCTTTTGCAACTGCATCTACAACAAAATCTTTTATTTCATCTTGTGAGGCTGTGGGAGAAAGCATCTTTATCTGGGAAACATTCTCTGAGCCTGCACCTTTTATTAACAGTTCAATTTCCAGTTCTGCATCCGGAGATATTTCTGTATAGATAACGCAGGGAGTGTTTGTTTTTGTGTTTACTCTGTCAAAAAGCGCGTTTTTTACAACTGATTTTCTGAAAAAGTTTTCTTCGTAAGCCTTTTGTACTCCATTGTTTACCGCAGAATTGAAGTCGGGTGTAAATGATTTTGCTTTCGCGAATACAATAACTTGTCCTGTATCTTGACACAGGGGCATTTTTTTCTCAAAAGAAAGTTGTGCGTTTTTTAAAATCAAAGCAAGTGCTTGTTTTGCACCTGGCGAAGTTTCATTTTTCCACGCAAGAAGAATCTTCTCGTAAGAAGATTTATCCAGTTCTGTATTTGCTTTTAGGCAAAGGTCATATACAATTTTTTCAATCTTTTCTGCTGTAATCATAAAAAAAGTTTATATTAAAAAAAACTGATAAACAACCTTATGTTTGCTAATTTATTTTTATGTAGAAGCTAAAGACAGTTGGACGTTAACGTTTGAACCGCAGCATTTTTTGTATTTTTTCCCGCTTCCGCAAGGGCAAGGCTCATTTCTGCCAACGTTTGAAGAATCTATTTGAGGTTTGTTTTCTTCTTCTTCAATAAAACCAAGAGTCTTTGCAAAAGTTTTTGATTCATACAAAACTGTGGTGGATGAAAAGATTTTTTCTTTTAAATATTGTGGTTTGTATTTTTGCATAAGCTCATCAAAGCTCATTTCTGTTGAATAAATCTTGTTGATTATTTTCATGAATTTAGGATATTTTGCTTCAACCCTTTTTAAAATGTTTGATGAAATTCCGTCAGTCATTAAGAAATGTTCAATACATTCTTGATAATTTTCTATTGTTTCTGGCTTTTTTTCTTCAAATATCTTGCAGAATGTTTTATAAAAAGGAATGGCCGAAAGTCCCAATTCCTCGTCAAAAATTATTCCTACATCATAAGTTTCTTTGTGTGATGAAAATCCGCCAAGAGAGTTTTCAAGGAAGTTTTCGTATGAATTGTTAAACTCTGATACGTTGAAAAATTTGTATTCTTCAAGTTCTTCTATTTTTTCTTTGACTTCTTCTTCTGAAGGTTTTTTCTTTGTTTCTGCGTAATCATTAAAGATTCCGATAATATCGTCTGCGAATTTGTTTGTCGTAATTATTTCGTCGCACTCAAAACATTCAATGAATTTTTTGTACAATTTTTTAACCTGTTTTTCAATCTCTTTTTGCTTTTCCTTGTTGTCTTTGTATACCATTTCAGGGGTTTGAATTATTTTTGCTATAGCATATCTCATCGCGTCATCTTTTTGATTTGCCGCAAGAACATTTGAAATTTCAAGAAGATAGTATTCACCTTCAAATTCAAAAACTCTCGCTACAACGTATTGCCCGATTCCTATTCCTCTAAAGTGGGTCATTTTCACAAGAGAGATGACTTGATAATTTTTTTCGTTTACAAGGTTGTATAGTTCAAATCCGTTTTTTAAAATCTTCTTTATTTCAAAAATTGATGATACAGAAGAGGTAAGTCCTTTAATTATTGTTCTTGCGTATTTTGTGGTTTTTTTTGCTTGTTCTAAAAACAAATCCAGAACGCTTTTTGAATTTATATTTCTTTCAAAGATATAAGGCAAAGAAATTGACTGAAGTTGTGCCTGTGTAGGGTTTTTCATTCCTATTGTAGTTAAATATTCTCTAAAATCGCTTTCGACCTCTTTATTCGTTTGAACAAAATCGATCAATTCTCCCATCGTTTCGCTTATTGCATTAATTTTTTCTATTACGGTCATCTACTCTCTCCCTTTGTTTATAATAACGGCCGAATGCCTTGCTGTATTTTCGTTTTCTTTTCTATAAGAAAAAAATAACTCATTTTGACAAAAAGTGCAATACTCACATACATCAATTTTTTCTACCCCGATGGCTAATAGTTGCAACTTGTTGATTAGTTTCAAATCTACATGATTTTCAGAAAAAGCATCGTTTGCAAGTTCGGAATTATTCACTCGCCCATTGTGGGAGAGGGGTAGGGTGAGGGGTGAAATAGATTGTTTTAGCAAATCTCTCACATCTTTTCCCACTTCAAAACAGCATTTCCCGATTGCAGGACCGATAAGGACAATGATATCCTTGGAGTTGGAGCCAAATTTTTCTTGCATTTTTAAAACAGTTTTTACCGCAATTTTAGAAACAGTTCCACGCCAGCCGGCATGTGCTGAGGCAATTATTTCTTTGTTTGGGTCAAAAAATATTAGCGGTACGCAGTCTGCAAAGTTTAGCGCAATTGCAATATTTTTTTCTTTTGAAATTAATGCATCTGTGTTTTTGTATTCTTTTATTGGGCGATTTTGCAGAGCAAAATCGCCAGTCAAAATTTCTGCTGTTTGAACATTGTCGCTATGTGTTTGCTCGGGGATGATTAAACTATTTTCAGAAATTCCAAAGCCTTTGCAAATGAGTTTTTTATTAGCTTCGATTTGGGGTTTCAAATCTTCGCGCTCCCCATATTTAAGAGGCAAATCTCTTGTTGTAAAAAATGCTTGCACACCATCGAAATCATCTAAAAATGATGATTTTAAAACTCTTTTACCTTCAAAAAACTCAAGTCTGTACATAAATTATATTATAATACACACAAATTAATTTTTATTAAGTAAACAAAGAAATCATGCAAAAAAATTATTTTACGGTTTTTAGATTTATCGTAAAAGATAAAAAAGAGGATAGATTTAATTATATGATAAACCCGATTACAAGCTTCAGTCCAGTAAGTTATACGCCTGTGATATCTAAAAACGCAACTATTCAGCCAAATTCTTCAGTAATAGGTGCTGTGGAGATAGAAAAAGGAGTTTTGGTTTCGCCTTTTGCAAGTATAAGAGGGGATGAAGGTATTCCTATTCATATTGGCGAAAATTCTAACGTTCAGGATGGAGTTGTTATTCATGGGCTGGAAAATAAATTTGTAGAAAAAGATGACAAAAAATATTCTGTATACATTGGTAAAAATGTCAGCTTGGCTCATCAATCGCAGGTTCACGGCCCTGCCAAGGTGGGAGATAATACATTTGTCGGGATGCAAAGTTTTGTTTTTAAATCAGAAATTGGTGATGGGGTTGTATTGGAACCGTGTTCGATAGTGATTGGGGTTAAGGTTGAATCAGGAAGATATGTTCCAGCTGGTGAAATCATTAAAACCCAAGCTCAGGCAGATGCTCTTCCTGTTATTACAGATGATTATTCTATGAAGAGTTTAAACTCCGAAGTTGTAGAGGTTAATAAACAGCTAAATTTGGGATATAGAGATGTCTTGACATCATATCCGAAAAATTATTATTTGCGCCCAACGTCTTTATAATCAAGTTCATATCCTAAAATTTCGCAAATCAAACTCAACTCGCTATATCTCAAAGTCCCTTTTGAGAGCTTTTGAGAGAGACTACTTAAAAGCATTTTTTTGCCTGTTTTTTCGGTTATTTTTTCTGCCAATTCTTTTAAACGCATACGTCTTTTTGCCAGCAAAATTTTTATATCTTCTTGTGCATCCATATTATAAATGTATTTTATTTGACATATAAATGCAAAAATGCTAAAATTATTCAAAATATGTAAATAAATTCAAAAATAATAAATAAATTTAACTTACGAAAGACGAAAAATGAAAAGCAAGAATTTCCCGCATAAAATGTCAGCCTTTATTGCTTTCACGCTTGCAGAAGTGATAATTGTCATCGGGATTATAGGGATTGTTGCTGAGATGACCATTCCCCAGCTTGTTCTTGATGCGCAAGATGCCCAATACAAGATGGGCAAAGACAAAGTAAGGATGTCGATTGCAGAAGCAGGAAAGATTTTGAGTGTTTCAGGCGAAATATCAGAAGCTACTAGTGCAGAAGATTTTGTAAGAAATTATCTTTCAAAACAGTTAAAAATCATCAAATTCTGCGCTCCTGCTGATATGGAACAATGCGGTATGCCGTCAGGAAATCCGACAACATTCAAAAATCTGTATAACGCAAATGTAGCATCTATGCCCTCGACTTGGTCAGCAATAACAACAGCATACGGTGTTACAGACTCTGCGCCTGCTGATGGTTATGCTCCTTATGGCGAGCCAACCCCACAACTCAAAACTTCAACAACGGTTATACTTTTTTAACGGCGGATGGAATAGCCGTTAATTTATTTTATAACCCTTATTGCGCTATTAATTTCACAGATAAAATGTATTATAATTCACCTAGCTATACTTATACAGATATTAGACCTCAGCTTTCACTCGATACGGCTTGTATGAGCGGGGTATACGATATGAATGGTTTGAAGAAACCTAATCAGGTTGGAAAAGATATTGGATTTTTTGGAGTTTTTTATAACGGGATTCAATCAACATCAGTCGCGACGCTTCCTTACAAAGAAGGTTTTGACAGTGGGTATGATTGGGAATCGGCTGATAATTACTGCAGAAGTATAAAAGGATATAAATTACCAACGGTGGATGAGCTGAGTGCGCTTTATCTTGGACGTAACATAACAGGTATATCCAATGGCGTTTGGCTTTGGTCTGCTTCATCGGTGGGTAGTAGCGCCTTCTCTCGGTACGTGAACTTCGACTACGGCCGCCGTAGCTGGGACAGTCGTTCCCATCAGTCCGCATTTAGGTGTGTCAGGGATTAAGTAATTGAATAAAGCTTTAACCTCATAACCAACCAAGCTGCCAAGCTGCTAAACTTCTGAGCTACTGAGTCTCAAAAAACATCAAGCTATTTGTCTGGTGCGGTTAAATCCGCACCCTACGGCTATGAGCCAGTTAACCTCCCCCTTGAGGGGGGAGGTCTGTTTTCAACTTGAGCAGAGGTCTGCGAAAGTTTGAAAACAGGGAGAGGGTGGATTCAATAAGCGTGCACATTTTCACCTTCACTTTTACCCAAATTTTCTGCCACTAGTGACCACATGTCGAAAATGTCCTTCTCTCTCGTAGAGCTGCGCCGACAGGCTCACTAGCTTCGTACCCTCAGCTGTTCGCTTTGTCCCCCACAAGGGGGGAGGCGATGCGACGATTTAAGATAAAAACAAAAATTTATATAATTCTAAACTTCTAATCCTCTAACTTATCACCTCATAACCTAATAAGCTGCCAAGCTTCTAAGCCTCTGAACATCCAACCTT
>JAEWYI010000099.1 GCA_023395735.1 Cyanobacteria bacterium OH_SFB_17 | reverse complement strand
GCTTTTAAAAAATTCTTTGAAAAAAATGACGTAAAAGCTGTTTTTAGCGGTTCATACGCTGATTATGTTCGCTGCATTGATGAAGTCACTCCTGCAGCTGCAACTTTGACAATTTATCATAGACCAGTATCAAAAATGCCAGATACTTCAATTCTTTCTGAAAAAGTTAAATCTAAAAATCCGATTAAAAATTTATTTTTAGCAACAAAAAATCTTTTTAAAAAACAAGATTCGGTTGAATCCCAAAAGTCTTTTGAGAAGTTTAGCATTATTAAAGTTGGCGGACATTATTTAGACGATTTAGTTGGTGATTTAAGGGATACAATTGTAAAGATGTCTTATGATAATATTGCCAGCAAAGCGGAAGTGGCTATACACTCAAAAAAGCATAGAATTCCTAACAAAACAAAATTAAAAATGGTAAATGATGAAATAAAACTTTAAGGCTAATTAATATTAACTGTGTATGTTTTTGTGCCGTAATTTATAAATAATAAAAAAGTTTCCAGTACAATTTTGAATTATCGTAAATTCTTGCTCAAGGATTTATGCGTGAGCATGTTCATGTTAAATTAGATAGCAGAGGAGATTTAACATGAAAAAAAGAGCATACATTAGCGTAAGTAACAAAGAAAATATTGTAGAATTTGCGAAAAAATTAGTCGCTGAAGGGTTTGAAATAGTTTCAACCGGCGGAACTTATAATTTATTAAAAGAAAACAAGCTGGAAGCAACAGAGGTTTCTCAAATAACTGGTTTTTCAGAAATGCTAAACGGAAAAGTCAAGTCGCTTCATCCTGCTGTATTTGCTGGGATTTTGGCAGATATGACAAATTCAAAAGAAGCTGCTGAAATCGAAAAATTTGCGATAAAAAATTTCGACATGGTTGTAGTAAATCTTTATCCGTTTTCTAAAGTTGCAAAAGAAACCGACAATATTGATGAATTGGTAAAAAATATAGATATAGGCGGGGTTGCGCTTCTTAGAGCAGCAGCAAAAAATTATAAAAATGTTACTGTTGTATCCGACAAATCTGATTACAAAATTGCAATCAATGCATCTGAAGAAACTCGTCAAAAGCTTTCTGTAAAAGCTTTTAAAATTACATCAGAATATGATAAAACGATAGCTTCAACTTTTAGCGAAATTTTTGACTCCAATAAAGAAGAAACACAAAATTTTTCTTTAAATTTCAATAAAATTCAAGATTTAAGATATGGAGAAAATCCCCATCAAAAAGCTTCTTTGTTTGAAATAGAAGATGTTGGCCAAGATTTCCCTGCTTACAAATCTGCTCAATATTCGATTTTGTGGGGGAAAGAATTATCTTACAATAATATTCTTGATATGACATCTGCTTTAAATATAGTAAGTGAATTTTTTGATATGAATGCTGTTGCGATTGTTAAGCATCAGGCGCCTTGTGGAGTAGCGCTTGGAAATGATATCGTCGATGCTTATAATAAAGCGCTCAGCTGCGATCCAATAAGTGCATTTGGCGGTATAGTCGCTTGCTCAAAGGCAGTTAATGTTGAGCTTGCAAAATTACTTAATTCGATTTTTCTTGAAGTGATTGTTGCTCCCGAATTTTCTAAAGAAGCGCTTGTTATTCTTCAACAAAAGAAAAATATTAGATTAGTAAAACTTGATACTACGTTAGAAAATTACAAAAAAATTGCAAACGATGAAATAAAAATTACGCCGTTTGGGGTCTTGGTTCAAAATGCTGATAAAAAAGAACTAGACAAAGACACTTTTAAGGTCGTGACAAAAACCAAACCTTCAGCAGAGCAAATTGAGGATGCGGTTTTTGCGTGGAAAATCGCAAAGCATGCTAAATCTAATGCGATTGTTATTGCAAAAGACTTTAAAACGCTTGCGATAGGTCAAGGACAGACAAATAGAGTGGGCGCTTTTGAATGGGCACTTGATTATGCATGTGATGAGTCAAAAGATGCTGTAGTGGCTTCTGATGGATTTTTCCCTGCGATTGATAATATACACGTAGCCGCACAAGGTAGAATTTCCTTGATAATTCAACCGGGAGGAAGTATCAAAGACGAAGAAGTCATCGCAGAGGCTAACAAATATAATATTGCAATGATTACAACCGGAATAAGACACTTCAGGCATTAATATATGTTAAAATTATTATTTTTATTCAAAGAGGCAAAATTTTTAGAAAAATTTTGCCTCTTCTTATTGACAATTGATTTTGTTAAAGATAGAATATTCTTGTAGCCGAAAGTTTAGTGAAAATAGCTTGACTTGCCGTGATACATTGAAAAAATCATTTATCGGGATGTGGCTCAGCTTGGTAGAGCACCTCGCTTGGGACGAGGGGGTCGCACGTTCGAATCGTGTCATCCCGACCATTTTAAGACTCCGCAAGGAGTCTTTTTTCATGGAATGCAAATAATATAGTCGTAATAATTTGTTTTTTTATCCACTTTCGTCTGTTTCTTTTTAATGATAAAATCAAAATATGAAAAAAATATTTTTACTTTTGATTTCGTTATTGATATCTAAATCGCCATCTCTTGCGATAGATATTGTTTATCCATCCTCCAACCCTTTTTCAACGACGTCATCTGCAACATTTTTTATCGGCTCAACAACTCCAGACAAACCACTATTGATAAACGATGAAAGCATATATGTTTCAAAACAAGGCGCATTTGCTCATAGCGTAAAGCTAAATTTGGGGGCAAATAAATTTATTCTTAAATCAGATGATGAAATAAAAGAATTTAATATTATCAGAAAAAATTCACCAAAATTTCAATCAAGTAATTTGGAATTAGTTGAATATTCTCCAACACCTTATGAAGTTTTAAATGATAATACGCCATTAAGAATGACTCCTATAAACGCAGGAATAAACAGACTCTCACATTTGCAAAAAGGTGTAAAGGTTGTTGTTAATGGTGAAAAGTCAGGATTTTATCGAGTTTATTTAAATTCTGAGCTTGAAGGTTGGATTACAAAAGACAATTTAATGACTCTAGATTTAACCTGTGATTCGCTTTTGCCCGCGGAAATTCTAAAGAAAAAAGTGCAAAAAAATAATGAATATTTAACTTATCAATTCGAATTATCAAAAAAAGTTCCATATATAGTTAAAGAAGTAGAATCCGGGCTTGTTTTAGAAATTTTCAATTTACAAGGTGAACAAGATTCAACCTACAAGCTTCAAGTCCCTCTCGAGAAAATCTTCGGGTATAACGTAGAGTGGCAGGACAATTGCTTGGTATTCAAGGTTCGAAAATTTCCTGTGTTATCACAAAAAAAAATATTAAAAAATATTGTTATTACTATAGACGCAGGACATGGCGGATGTGAATCAGGTTCAGTCGGCTGTTGTGGAGAAAAAGAAAAAGATATCAATCTAGTTATTGCAAAATATTTGAAAAATGAACTCAAATCGCGCGGTGCAAATGTAGTAATGACAAGAGAAGATGACGTAAAAATTTCTCTTCAAGATAGAGTAAAAATTGCAAAAGATTCGAATTCTTCAATTCTTATAAGTATTCATGCAAATGCGCTTCCTGATATTGAAAACCCTATAAATAACCGAGGGACAAGCGTTTACTATTATCATAATCAAGCAAAAACTCTTGCTGATTGTATTTTAGAGCAAATTACCACTCAAACAGGAACAAATAATGACAAAGTTAGGCGCGGAAGTCTGGCGCTTGTTCGATCAACGTGTGCTGTAAGCGTTCTTGTAGAGGTTGCGTATATGATTAACCCAGATGATTATGCACTTTTAACTGATGATACTTTTAGAAAAAATTGTGCAAAGGCGATTGCTGATGGGGTTGAAAATTATTTAAAGAAATAAGTTTTTGACCTTTTTTAAATCGCTTAGCATCAAATCTCTGGGCGAATTTTTTTCTAAAGAGTGATTTCTAAGTAAGTATGAAGGGTGAAATATCGCCATAGCTTTGTATGTTATTTGATTTATTTCGATTTCAAATATTTCTCCGCGTTGTTTTGAAATTGAGCATTTTTTGTTACAAAAAGAGTTTAAGGCAGTTGCTCCGCACAATAAAATCAATTTTGGCGACAAAATTCTAATTTGGTCTTCTAAAAAGTGTCTGCAACTATCCTTTTCCTGCTGTGTTGGGACTCTGTTTTTAGGTGGTCTGCATTTTATTGTATTAGCGATATATAAATCTTTTTCTCTAACAATTTCTGCTTTAGATAAAAAATCATCTAAAAGTTTTCCTGCACGTCCTACAAAAGGCTTTCCCAGTTTATCTTCATTTTCACCTGGGGCTTCTCCTATCAAGAATATTTTTGCAGTATTCGGATTTCCGTCTGCAAATACAATATTTTCTCTTGTTTTTGCCAGTTCGCAGGCTTTGCAGTTCTTACATTCATTTTCCAGTAATTTCAATTTATCTTTTTCCATTATTTAATTATAATCAAAAATCGGATAAAAAAAAGCCCTCAATCGATTGTTGAGGACTTCTTTTTGTTTATATATTCAATTTTACTTGATGTTTGAGAATGTCCAAGCATCAAAACTTGGGCTTTCTGCCAATTTGATTTCCTGTTCGTTTTCACCGGCAGTTGAATCACTGTGAGCAATAGGTTTATAAAGTCTATTGTAGTATTCAATAACCATTCTGTCTGAATTGAAGTAAGCTTCTGAAGTTCTCATAGCTTGACGCATTAATCTTGCCCATTCTTCTTTATTCTCATAATAAGTTGGGATGATTTCATCTTCAATCTTGCTCATGACACATTCATGATCTTTCCAGTGTCTTTCTTCCCAAGGCATTTCATCATCAAGACCAGGATATTCGATTGTATAACCGTTTATACCGTCAAATGTTCCTTCAACAGTCCAACCGTCGTAAATTGAAAGGTGCAAAGCGCCATTCATATTAGCTGACATACCTGAAGTACCTGAAGCTTCGAAAGGTCTAAGCGGTGTGTTCAACCAAATATCAGAACCTTTTTTAAGTCTTGCACTTAGCGATAATTCGTATCCTGGAAGAACTACAACGTTTTTCAACGTATGTGAACGGTGAAGAATTTTGTTAAACATTTCTCTACCCATTACATCATCAGGATGGAATTTACCAGCGAAAATGATTTGTACTTTATTTGATTCAAGCAATTTGTTTAACCTATCTTTATCCATCAAAATAAGCCAAGCACGTTTGTAATCCGCAAATCTTCTTGCCCAAGTGATAGTTAAAACATCAGGATCAAATCTTTTACCAGCTGTATCCGCAATATACTTAAATAATTCAACTTTCATTTCACGTTTAGCTGCCAAAATCTCCTCTGCTGTTTTAGCTGAGCCAATTCTTTTGTCTTGCCAGTAGTGAATGTTAACAGCGTTGGTGATAGCTCTAATCGGGCATCTTCCTTCGACCCATTCCCACATTTTGTTAGCAACTAAACCGTGAAGTTGAGATACTGCATTTGAAATCCTACTCATTCTAAGAGCCGCAACAGTTAGCGAGAAGTTTTCACCACCAAGAGCAACTGCTTTTTCTCTTGGGCATCCTGCAAAGAATCCACCTTGTATAAGAGTGTCAACCCAGTGGACTTCATTTCCTGCTGCAACAGGTGTGTGCGTTGTAAATACAGTTTTTCTTTTAACTTGTTCTAAATCACCGTTGGATTGTCTTAACAATTCAAAAGCAGCTGGAAGCGCGTGGCCTTCGTTTAAGTGAATTACATCAAATTTGTAATCTACCATTTGTAATATTTTGATACCGCCAACGCCCAAAATGGTTTCTTGAGCGATTCTTATTTTTTCATCACCGTCATATAACTTGTAAGATATGCTTCTTGCCCACTCACTGTTTCCTTCAACATCAGTTGTCAAAAGATATACAGGACATGTTCCAAAAAGTTCAGGCTCTACGCGATAAGCTTTTACTTTAACTTTTTCACCGAAGCAGTCAACTTCTGTATATATATCCAAATCTGTTAGAAAATCGTAATATTTGCGAATATAAGCGACTTCAACTTGACCTGTATGGTCAATACGCTGGTCATAGTATCCGAAAGACCAAAGCATGGTAACACCGACGATAGGCATTTGAAGATAGCCTGCAGATTGCATGTGAGACCCTGCTAAAAAACCCAATCCTCCTGAGTATGTGCTCAAAGACTGGTCCATTGCGATTTCCATGGAAAAATAAGCTACATTTGGTAATGACATAATTTATCCTTTATTTCTGTGTACTCTATGAATAATTCATTCTTATATTTATAACAATAATATAACATAAATTCAATATAAGTCCCTAATATTTAACAAAACACCATTCAAATAAATGAAAAAAGTTGAAAAATCAGCCTAATATCGTTGTTACAATGTCGTTTGGATTGAATTTTAAGCATTGTAACTCGCTGCATGTAGTCTGTCTTCTTTCCCATAAGCATGGTTTTAAAGGACAGTTATCATTTGTTAAAAGCGGAATAACGTTTTCAGATTCTGGTATTAATTTTTTGTAATCAGTTGAACCGAATATAACAAAAGTTTTTGTCCTAAGAGCAACTGCAATATGTAAAGGCGCAGAGTCAGAACACAAAAATATTTCTGATTTTGCAATTAAATGAGCCAATTCATTAAGATTTTTTGTTTTACCGTACATGTCAACAAAATTTTCATCTTGCGCATGCTTAATAGTATTTCTGATTGCATTTATACAATCAGCATCGTCTGGACCGCCAGCCAAGATAACTTTTTTGCCTTTTTCAATAAGTCCATCTACAACCTCAGCCCAAACATTTGGAGTTATTGTTTTTATCATGCCCATTTTAACGCTGAGTTTGCTTACTCCGGGATGTATTAGGACGCTATTTTTTATTTTATCTTCGTCATTAATATTTATTTGTGGAAGATTTGTTTTAATCTTTGTGATAGGCGTAACAAGGTCATGATACATATCACAAGCGTATTGATTTTTATTTAACGGTATTGCTTTAGTTAATAAAATTTCGCTTAATTTGCCTGTATTGTAGGCAAATCTTTGTTTTATTCCGGTTAAAAACAAAAGAATACTTATCATTTTGTTTCCGCCGGATGATATTACCATATCAAAATGTTTTTTTCTTGCACAAAAAATAAGCTTTAAAAGCTCAATGTATTTATTTTTAAACTTGATATCAATTAAAAATAATTCATCAATAATATCTGTTAAATCTTTTATCCCTTTGCTTCTTGGCTCCAACGCGAGTGTAATTTTAGCATCAGGAAATTCTTTTTTTACAGAAATAATTGTAGGCAAAAATAGTATTTCATCTCCTATTCCGCCAAAGTTTATAAATAAAATGTCTTTAATCTTTTTCATTTCTTTATTATAAAACAAAAAAACAAGTGCATGTAGTCTTTTCTGAACCTTATAAAGAAAGGCACTTGAAATAATTCAAGACTTTTAACCATTGATGCACTTGTAACATTATCATGCTAACAGTTTTTTAAACCAATTACATTACCTTTTTGTAGTATAATTGAGGCATGGTTTCAAAAGTAGTTACAGCGACCGCAATAGGGTTAAATTCTTATAAAATAGAAGTGGAAGTAGATTTTTCAAATTCGCTCCCAAGTGTTGCAATTGTCGGATTGCCTGATGCAGCGGTTAACGAAGCGCGCGAAAGAGTACGTTCCGCTGTTAAAAATTCAGGTTTTACTTTTCCTGTGATGAAGGTTATTGTAAATTTGGCGCCTGCTGATATAAAAAAAGAAGGTACCAATTTTGATTTGCCTATTGCGATGGGAATTTTAGCAGAGGCGGGTTTTGTTGAGCAAAATTCTATTGAAAAAACTGCTTTCTTAGGTGAATTGTCACTTGATGGTACATTAAGAAGCATTAATGGGGTTTTGCCTTTAGTTACAGGTATTAAAGAAATCGGGATAAATGAAGTTATTGTTCCGGCGGCAAATGCCAAAGAAGCGGCATTGGTTGATGGGATTAAAGTTTATGGTGCAGTGTGTCTGGCTGATGTGGTAAATCATTTTAGCGAAAATTCTGATTATAACCTGCCTCAAGTTGTTGTTGATGTGCAAGAATATTTGAAAAACAGCGTTCCGAAAAATTTTATATATGATTTTAAAGACGTGAAAGGGCAACAAAAGGCTAAAAAAGCAATGGAAATTGCCGCAGCCGGCGGTCATAATTTGCTGATGATGGGCTCTCCAGGGTCAGGTAAAACTCTGATGGCAAAATGCTTTGCTTCTATTTTACCCCCACTAGAGTTGTCAGAAGCACTCGAATTGACAAAAATTTATAGTATAAGCGGACTTTTACCTTCAAATGAACCTTTAATAACTCAAAGACCATATCGACCTATACATCATTCAGCATCAGCAGTTGGTATTATTGGGGGTGGAAGTAATCCAAAACCCGGTGAAATTACACTTGCGCACAGGGGTGTTTTGTTTTTGGATGAAATGGTTGAGTTTCCAAGAAATGTCCTTGAGACTCTAAGACAGCCTTTAGAAGATGGTAATGTCGTTATTTCAAGGGCTCAGGTTTCTATTAAATATCCGGCTGATTTTATGTTGTTGGGTGCTATGAATCCATGTCCTTGCGGGTTTTTAGGTGATAGTCAAAAAAAATGCACGTGCAGCGAATTTCAAATTCAAAGATATCGCTCAAAACTTTCTGGTCCGCTTCTTGATAGAATTGACTTGCAGATAGAGGTTCCAAGGCTTTCTCCTGAAGAATTGCTTAATGTGAAAACTGATTCAGAGCCTTCTTTGGAGATAAGAAAACGAGTTGTAAAAGCAAGACAAATACAGGCTAATCGCTATAAAAATACCAATATTTTAACCAATGCCCAGCTAACATCTAATTTGATAAAAAAGTTTTGCAAAATTGATGATAAATCCGAAAACCTTTTAAAATCTGCTATTATAAGATTTAATTTGTCAGGAAGAAGCTATGATAGAATTTTGAAATTGGCAAGAACTATCGCGGATTTGGCAAATGAGGAAAATATCCAGCAAAATCATATTGCCCAAGCCTTGCAGTACAGAACTTTTATTTCAAATGAGGCTTTTGTTTAATGTTATTTCCCATTTTAACAAACTAAGGAGTTAAAAAAAATGTTTGAGTGTATTTTCCAAGAGTATAAAAAAAATAAGCCAGTTAAAGCTTTTACTTTAGCTGAGGTTTTAATTACACTTGGAATAATAGGTGTTGTTGCCTCATTGACGATACCTTCTTTACTAGCAAATTCTCAGAAAAAACAAACTGTTGAAAGTTTAAAGAAAACTTTTTCAATTTTCTCTTCTGCATTTAAAGCATCACAAGCTGAAAATGGTTTTGATTTAGGTGTTCAAACTTATGCTACTGATGCTGATAAAGAATCATTTATTCAAAATTATTTGCTTAAATATTTAAAAATTGAAAAATATTGCGGAAATATTGAAAATAATCAGGAGTGCTTCATTCCTGAAATCAAAGATTTAAAAGGAACAAAGAACACAAACTACAGCAATTACAATCTTAAATTTTATAATTTTGTTTTAGCTGATGGTACCTCTGTAAAAGCTTGGGTCAGCACGTCAGGTATAAATTCAGGAGCAGACATTGTATTATTAGTAGATATAAACGGATTTAAAAAGCCAAATGTTTTAGGTAAAGATATCTTCAAGCTGTATTATATTTTTTCTTCTGCTACATTTCCTCCAGGTGTTTATGTGTATGGGTTAGATACTTCTATGAATAGATTACAAGACCCAACAAGGGATATACTTTTGGATTCGTCTTCTAAATTTAATTGTAATAATTCAATAACTTCAGGATATGCAGGAGACAATTGTGCGGCCTTAATCCAACTTGACGGTTGGGAAATTAAAGACGATTATCCTTGGTAAATATTTAGTCTGTAAGATGTATTCAAAAATACCTATTACTATTTTATAATTTTATATCATGATTAAATTGTTTTTTATAATTTTTTTTATCGCAGAGCTGATTATTGCCTTTTCTTTTATCCTGAAAATTTGGCAGTTTGATTGTGTAGTGAACAGATTAAACAATAAAATTTTATCAAGAAAGTCAAAATTAAAATGGGGAATTGCAACTTTTAGAACTATAATAAAAAGTCTTGGCCATGACGTAATTTTGTTTAAACATGCTTTCAAAAAAAAGCGCCAAATATATTTAATGAATTTTTCAAAAAACATTGTTTCATATATTTTGATTTTTGTTTTAAAAGGCAAGTATAAAAAAGCAATTATGGCTTATCAATTAGGCAAAGAGATTGTAGAAGGGATTATTGAATCCTAGATTTTCTTATATATTCTTAAACTTTGTGCCCCAAACTCTTTTTTATTGTATAATAATTTTGTGAGTACAGAGGAGATTATTTAAGAATATGGGATACAAAATTTTATCAAAAAAAGAACTTTGCCCAAATCAGTTCGAGCTTCAAATTGAAGCACCTTTTGTCGTAAGAAACGCAAAAGCAGGGCAATTTATTATATTAAGAGTTGACGAAAACGGAGAAAGAGTTCCGCTAACAATCGCTGATGTTGACAAAGAAAACGGCGTGTTGACAATTGTTTATATGGCTGTTGGTTTTTCAACAAAAAAACTCGCAGAGCTTAACGAAGGTGAAGAAATTGCTGATGTAGTTGGACCTCTAGGCCAACCTACTCATATAAAAAAATACGGTACAGTTGTTTGTCTTGCTGGTGGTTACGGCGCAGCGCCTTGTTACTTGATTGCAAAAGCTTTTAAAGAAGCAGGCAACAAAGTTTATATGATTATGGGAGCAAGAAATAAAGATTTAATTTTCTGGCAAGATAAAATGAAAGATGCTTGCAGCGAATTATTCATTACAACTGATGATGGAACGTTAGGCGAAAAAGGATTTGTAACCCAAGTTTTAGAAAGAATTATGGGACAAGAAAAAGTAGATTACGCAATTGCAGTTGGCCCTATGCCAATGATGCGTGCTGTTGCTGAGTTAACCAGAGGCAAAGGCATTTATACAGAAGCAAGCATGAACCCAATTATGGTTGATGGCACAGGTATGTGTGGCGCTTGCAGAGTCACTGTCGGCAACGAAGTTAAATTCGCTTGCGTTGACGGGCCTGATTTTGATGCTCATAAGATTGACTTTGACGAAGTAATAAACAGAACAAGAATTTATAAAGATCAAGAAAAAACGCGTGATGAAAATTGCAACTTGCTTAATATGCAAGTAAAGGAGTAGAAAATGGTTGAAAAAAATATTCCATATTGTCCTTTGATGAGCGCTGGAAATACAATTGAAGTTGTTTGCACTCAAGAAAGATGCGCTTGGTATTTAAAAGGTTACAAAATGTGCTCCATGCACGTTTTGGCTCACAATGCAGCGCTTGATATTCAAGCTAAACAGTCTAAAAAATAGATTGTTTATAAATTTGTTTCTAAGGCGCCCCTGCGGGGCGCCCTAATTAATTTTAAACTTAAGTAATATGTTAGGGTTATGTATATGAAAATCGTTTTATGTATCAAACAGGTTCCGGATACTGCGGATATTAAATGGACAGAGAATAATACTATTCAGCGTGAAGGTGTTGAAAGCATTATAAATCCGTTCGATTCTTATGCTATAGAAAATGCACTAAGAATTAAAGATAAAGTAAAAGATACGGAAATTACCGCTATTTCGATGGGGCCTCCTCAAGCTGTTGAAATACTAAAAAAAGCTATTTCAATGGGAGTAGATAAAGGAATTTTAATTTCTGACAAAAAATTTGCAGGAGCCGATACTGTCGCAACTTCAAGAACGCTTGCAAAAGCAATAAGTACAAAAATTCCTGATGCGGATTTGGTTATATGCGGTCAATTTGCAATTGATGGTGATACCGCTCAAACTGGCCCGAGTATTGCTCAAAATTTAGGCTTTTCTCAAGTTACTTATTGCAAAGATATTTTAGGGTATAAAGATGGCATTTTGACAGTAAAACGTGAGGTAGAAGACGGCGAAGAAATTGTAAAAGTTGAGCTTCCGGCGTTACTCTGTATGTTAAAGTGTGATTTTGAGCCAAGAAGACCTTTGATAGATGGTTTTAAACGCGCTCATTCATCGAAAATAGAATCTTTCGGGATGGATGATTTGGGACTGTCTCATGAAGAAGTCGGAATCAAAGGTTCGCCGACTTATGTAAGCAAAGCATTCAGGCCTGAGCAGAAGCAAGGCGGTGAAGTTATTGAGCCTGAAAACTCTCAGACAGCAGCTGAGATATTAAAAGAAAAGCTTGTTGACTTTGGTTTTGTAAAATAAAGAAGGATAGTTATGGAAAATAAGGGAATACTTGTTTATATTGAATTATCAAGGGATGGAAAACCTTTGCCTGTCGTTTTTGAACTTGCATCGAAGGCTCAGGAATTGGCACAAAAACTTGGTGGTTGCGAAGTTAATGCAATGCTTGTTACTTCTCAGTTCGAGCTTTGTGAAGATATGCATAATACTCCTTTTGATAAGGTGTTTGTTGTAAAAGACGACAGATTAAAAGATTATTCGACAGAATATTATTCAAAAATTGCAGTTGACGTTATAAATGAAATTAAACCGGAGATTGTCTTGATAGGTGCGACGACCCAAGGCAGAGATTTGGCGCCAAGAATTTCGTCTGCTCTTGGAACTGGGCTTACGGCTGACTGTACAAAGTTGGATATAAATGAAAACAACCAATTAGCTGCTACAAGACCTACATTTGGCGGCAATTTAATGGCTACGATTTTATGTAAAAATTATCCGCAAATGGCAACTGTTAGACCAAAAGTTTTGAAAGCAGAAAATTTAAATTTTAAAAAGACAGAATATATTACTATTTCCGCAAAGATTGATGATATAAAAAAAGTTACTGACTTAATTGAGTTTATTCCGTTGAAACAATCATCGGGAAAAAGAATTGATGAAGCGGAAGTTGTTGTTGCAGGCGGGAAAGGAATGAAAAATGCAGAAGGGTTTAAGCTCTTGCAAGAATTGGCTGATGCGCTGGGTGGTTCCGTTGGAGCTTCCAGACCCATGGTTGATGCCGGATTTGCAAATCATTCAATTCAGGTCGGTCAAACAGGAAAAACTGTAACTCCAAAACTTTATATAGCTTGTGGAATTTCTGGTGCTGTTCAGCATATTGTCGGAATGAGCTCTTCCGATAAAATTATTGCAATAAATAAAGACAAAAATGCGCCAATTTTTAAAGTCGCAGATGTTGGAATTGTTGGAGATGCATTCGAAATTATACCTGAATTAATAAAAATTCTTTAATATTTTTGTGTTATTAATATT
>JAEWYI010000056.1 GCA_023395735.1 Cyanobacteria bacterium OH_SFB_17 | reverse complement strand
TCCTTGGTGAAAATAACAATGTCATAATTTTTTTTCATATCCGCGTTTTTGATTAAGGAGTATAGGGTTGTAGTCAAATAGGGGACGAAAAAATCACTGGAAGACAATGCGATTGCAACAGAATTATTTTCAAATGCAGGATTAATTTCAATATTTTCAGGTATTTTTACAGTTTTTTTTATTTTCATTTTTCAATTCCTAGTCAAAAACTTCAAACAGTTCTTGTAACTTTGTATAATAATTTTATTTTATAAAAACTTTTTACAAAATAAAAATTAAGCAATCTCATTATAATTTCATATAAAAAAGGAGTTTGAAAAGCATACTTCCACCAAGTAAGAGCTTTGTCTTCATTTATAAAAAGCCAAGGTTTTCTTTTGCCTGCGTAATGCAATATAAAAGGACAAGATCTTGCCTGATTATATTCTTCTTTAAGCTCTTTTGGAATATGTTCAATGATTTTTTCTTGTTTAATGTATTTTTGTTCGTTTACATAATTCCATGACAAATTAACTTTTTTAATTTTTCCGTTAAATAAAACATTTAAAATATCTTGTTCACAGTAGATAAAATTTGAATTATTTGCCATCTCTAACATTTTAGTAATAATTTTTTCTTGACTTAAATATTCAATATTCATAATCATTGCACCGGTATTTGCATAAATATTTGGATTTTTTAATTTAAGCGATTTGTTTTGATATTTTATAAACCAGTCCATAAATTGTACACAAGATACTGCGTGAAAATCATAACAAGAAGCAAATGGATACTCTTTTACGTCTATATTATAAAATTTATCCACATCTTCTAAAAATAGTAAATCTATGTCAAAAAAAGCTATTTTTTCATAATTAATAAAAATTTTTGGAGCCGCAAGTCTAAAGAAGCATTCTTCTTTGAAGTGAAATCCAAAATTCAGACTTATTCCTTCAAAAAAAGGCATAGGGTTTATAAATCTTAAACTTACATTATTTTTTTGTATAAATTTTTTCAATTTTAACTTGTTTTTTGTAGAAATATTTCTTTCAAATACTACAATATCATAATTTTTTTCAGGATTTGAATGAGCAACCAAAGATTTTAAAAAAACAGAAAGATAAGGAGCGTACTCATTGCTGGAAGAACAAGCTATTGCACAATAATTATCCTTAAAGGCCGGCATGATAATTTTTTTTTCTAAGTTTATTGTTTCGTCATTAATTTTGTTACCCAATTTCTTGTCCTTTTTAATTTCAATGTCTAAATATTTTTAAATAATAAAGTTTTAAATAATGTAATTGTGCTTTTTAATTTGTTAAAAAGAGTTTTTTTATTGATTTTGTAATTTATTTCGTATAATAAATTTAGGTTTTTTTGATAAAGTGATATTAGTTCGTTATGTTTTATATCATTTTGAGTATTAATATTTTCTTGTTCATTTACCTTCTCGTCAAGCAAATCAAAAACACCTTCAATCATAGCATTTTCAGGGGATATCTGTGGTTTGTTTTCTTGATTAAGGGCATTTTTTAGCCAGTTTATTGATTTTTCTTTTTCTTCTTCCAATATATTGTTCACTTTTGAGTAATCAATAGATTCAAACAAATCATCTCGAGTTTCAATTTTTTCATCAGACATTAAAACTCTATTTTGAAGCCCTAATAAATTGAAAAGGGAATCAAACCTACTTGCGCCTCTTGTGCTATTTTTCAGGCAAATAAAAGGTTTGTTGAAAATAATGGCAAAACAACATCCGTGAAAAGAATCAGCTATAAACAAATCACAATTTTTTATGTAAAAAAGCCAATCTTCGACAGATTCATTAAAATTTTTGCTTATGTCTATAATCTCTTTTGAAAATTTACTTTTTAAGACTTTAACAATGCTATTTTTATCAACAATTTTATCTAAAATATAATAGCAAATGTACCCATCTTCGGGCAAAGCCTTAACGGAACTTTTATCGATAATTTTTTCCCAGTTTTCTTTTGGGAGAATAAAAACAGGGTCTAAAACGTGTTCTGCATTGACATCAAAGGTATTTCTACAAATGTCCACACCATCTTTTTCTCGGACCGAAATATTTTGAAACCGATTCAAATACCATTTTACCATCAAGGTGTTTCTATAATCTCCTTCATATTTTTCGCAGGCAAAACTTGCAGCGTAAGAAATCTTTTTTTTGTCATGATTTGCAAAGCTCAAAAAACATAAATTATCATAGTTTTTAAATTTTTCCCAAAACCGTAACTGTTCGACTCCATATCGCCATACTTGATCCGAACCGACAATAAACGTAGAAACCTCTTTATTCAAGTCTTTTAACTCTGATTTTGTATGACAGAGAGATGTTAAATTCAAGTGTTTTTGTGCGAATTTTTGTGAGATGCCATTTCTAAAGCAGCATTCATAAAACCAAGAAGGGATGTAGTTAATGGTTTTTGTTTCATAACCCAAAAGCTTCACCACTTCTTGTATTGCATAAGCAGTACAAATTGCTCCGTAGTTATTAGCCCACCAAAAATTCATTATTGCCGTATATTTCAATGAGGAATCCAAGGCTTCTTTGAATGACATGTTTTTAATTTTTTCAAAAAATCTTTCTCTTGCATCGTTGTGTTTTGATGACTTGAATAAAGGATAATTCGGTTTTGCATATTTTAGCGGAACGGAGTTTTGGTATGCAAGATGAGGTTTAATTTTTTCTAGGATTTCAGCACCCTTTGCCGTGGTTGCAGCAACTAGCGAAACCCCTTCTTTTTGAAAAGATAAGACTTTTTCATAATCCCAAATGCCCCAAAAGTCACCAATCGTAATATCAGAAACCCTCTTTCTTGATGCAAATTTACACTCTCCACAGCTAGGGCGAAGATACAGGTTTTGTTCAAATCCATCAAAAAAATCGTTATTTGATATTCTTGAATAATTTGCCGTAACCGCAGTCCCACCTGCACAATTCCATCCGTGCAATTCTTTGTCTCGGAAGTTGAAGCTTATGATTTTATCATCTTTGAACGTTTCATCTAAATATTTTTTAAACAAGCTCGCAGGCGGAACCCCGTGACAGACGACATCCACTGTTAAAAGTCTTTCGTAATCTTTTTCAAGAAATAATTTAAGCCCGGCAACTTGGCATGGAGTTCCTGAAAATAAGACGTATTTGTTTTCTTTTAACAAATTTTTAATTTGGTTGAAAATATCGCCGATTTCACTTTGAACGTACTTTGAACCTCTTAATTTGTCAATATCAGCATAATCAGAGATAATTGTGTGATAAACTTTTAAATCTTCGCCAAATGCTGCTCCACAAACAAAACCTTTTTTTTCTTCTAAAATGTATTTTGCCAAAAGAGGGAAAATTCCTCCGGAAGAACTTTTAATTCTCTCTTCATCGTCAGAATAACCGGCTAAAACTTCGTTAGGAAGTGAGTTTGTCTCGTTTTTGTTAAGGACTGGACAAACCTGTTTGCATTTGTCGCATTTTATGCATTTTTGCTCATCTAAGCAAGGATATAAAAATCCTTCTTCGTCTTCTTGCATATAAATTGCATCTACAGGACAGATATTTTGGCATGCACCACAGCCAAAACAATTATTTTTTTCAATTATGTTTAAATAATTATTCATTAATTAACCTTATTTTTGTACTAGCCCCAAATTTCTCTCCACAATTCTATGAACGGTTTTTTAATTAATGGTCTTATTTTGATTTTTGAATTTTTTAAAATGTTTTCTTCTAAATCTTCTAATATATTTATAAAAAATCTGGTCGCAATCAAGACATAATCCGGTTCATATTTTTTTATTTCCAATGGGCTAATAACTTTATAGTCTAAAAACGTTTCGTTTTCTTCGTGGGCATCATATTTTTTGTCTGAAACGGCGATTATATTTAACTTGCTTAAATCATAATATGCGTTTATCACCTGAAAAAATACTCCCGTTCCATAGATAACTATTTTTTTGTTTTTCAATTTTTTTTCAATTTTTTTCAAATATTTTTCAAAAGAAATTTTTTCTAAATAATTTATAAACTCACTTTCTTGAGGAATAATTTCTTCAAATATTTCTGTAATTTCTTGGAAAACGCCCATTTTATCCAAAGCTTCGATTGCTTTTTTTGAATATACAAGTGTCATTAAAATAACATCAAAGTCCAAATCTGTTATTTCATTTGGCGGAATTGCTTTAAATCCTTCAAATTCGCCCTTTTCTTTGAATTTCAAGTCAGAAATAGCTACAACGTCAAGTTCTTTTATGTCGAATTTTTTTAAAATTTCACAAAAAGCTTCGCCCGCACCATATATCAGAACCTTTTTGCCTTTTAAATCATTAAGAATATTTTCTACATAATCGGCAAAGACTTTGGATTGTAATTTTTTTTCTAAAACTCCACTCATATAATCCTCCATTTTTTCTGATTTTAATACAAAAAATGTTCTAGGGCAACTTTTTATCAATATTTTCAAGGTTTATAAGAGGATAAAGATTGTGAAAAAGTTTTGAATATTCTTTTTTGACCTCTTCATCATTCAGTTTTTTATACCAATAAATAAGGGTGTTTTGTTTTGTTTCAAGAAAATAATCTTCAATTTTATCGTACAGATCTTTTTCTTTTAAAAATTTTTCTTCAAGTTCAAATATTTTGAAAAAATCAAGTTTTTTGTAGTCGTTGTTAAAGGTATAGGAAGTTTTTGACATTCTTCTGTAAAAAACCAACGGCGTTTTGGTGAGGCTTATTTTTTCAGCCTCAACAAAGGTTTTTAAGTTAAATAAATTATCCTCAAAGTTTAGTCCTTCTTCAAACATTAACTCTTTGGAGTTTAAAAATTGCCGCCTAAAAATTTTGTTCCATGGGACAACGCAAATTCTAAAAATAAAATCAAGTGTTTCTTCATAACTAAATGCTCTATTTTCAAAGGTTTCATTGAACAAATCGAGCGACATGTAAGAATCATTGGTATAATATATTTCGTTAGGTTCATCAAAAATTGTTATATTGCACATAGAAATATCAGAGTCGAATTTTTTGGCATTTTTATACAACTCTTCAAACATTTTTTCATCCGCCCAGTCGTCCGAATCGATAAAGCCGATATATTCTCCTTTAGCTGCTTTTATTCCTGTGTTTCTTGCTGCAGATTGGCCTTGGTTTTTTTGTTTGATGATTTTTATTCTCTTGTCACTTTTAGCAAATTTTTCTAAAATTTCAACGGAATTATCTACAGAACCATCATCAACGCAGATTATTTCAATATCTTCAAGCGTTTGTCCACAGAGGTTTTTTAGGCATTTTTCAAGATAAAGAGAAGTATTATAAACCGGTATTATTACAGAAACTTTCATACAGGAATAATATCTCAACGGTGGCCAAAAATCAAATTTGTTATTCAAACAGGTTGTTAATTTTTTCTGTTATATCCTGAGGGTCGATTTCGCCTGTAATTTTGTTTATGTCTTGAGCTATTTGATAAAGTTTGGCAGCTTCAATCTTGTCCCCTTTAATCGTGATAGCTCTTGCCAAATTGAAATGTGCAAGTGCGTAGTTGGGGTTGTATTCTATCGCTTTTGTGAACAATTCAATAGCAGGTTGAACTCTTCCTAAATCATCAAGATAGATTACACCAAGGTTGTTGTATGCAATGTCGTATGCCTTGTCGTATTCAATCGCAAGCTCATATTCTTTTATCGCCTCGTCAGTGTCACCTTTTCCCCAATGTAAAAATCCCAGATTACAGTGAATTTTTGCATTTGTAGGATCAAGCTCCAAAGCTCTTCTATATACAGTAAGCGCATTGTCGTAGTCTTCTTTGTCATAAAAAGCGCTTCCTAAATTTACGTAGATATCTACATCTTCAGGTGTCAAAAGATATGCCGCCTGATAAGCGCTTATTGCCGCATCCAAATCCTGATTGCTTTGCTGATGAACATATCCAAGGGTTTGAGATATTACACTAGTCCATTGTTTGCTAGGGTTAAGCGTAATTGCCGCCTGATAATGAGAAACAGCTTCTTTTGCTTCGCCTTTTAAATAATATATATTTGCAAGGTTTGAGTGAAACTCAGGAATAGTCGGTAAAATATTGATTAATTTATGATAAACATCGATTGCGCTGTCATAGTCGCCTTGCTCTTCATAGGTTTGGCAAAGGTGTCTGTATGCAGGGATATTAAGGCTGTCCAACCAAATTGCTGCTTTATATTCGTTTATCGCATCATCATATTGGCCTATTGAGCGATAAATGTCTCCTAAAAGGCAATAAAGAGGCACAAATCCCGGCGCTTGTTCTATTGCTTCAATATAAATATCAATAGCTTCGCTTAAGCCTTTTTTTTGAATCTGGTAGTATCCTTTTAATAAAATAGGCAAAAATTTGAGATAAGAAATTGTCCTCGATACATTTTTCAGCGCTTGAGCATCAAAAGGCAGAGTCATTATTGAAAGTAAAAGCTCCCAGTTGCTTTTTAAAGACACTTTTAAATCTCTGAATGAAGATAATTTGTATAAATTGTACAAGAGGAAATGCGCGCTAGAGTTGCGGAAAGGTTTAAGTTTAATTGCTTTTTTTGCAAATTCTGCAGCTTCAGCAAATCTTGCCTTCTTTGTATAAGTTTCTGCAAGCAAATAATATGCTTTTTCAAATTTTTCATCTTTTTTAATGGAGGTATTAAAATAATTTATAGCCTTGTCCAATTCTCCTTTGAAAAATAGCGCCTGACCTATTTTGAAGTAAATCTCAGCTGAATCCATATAAGTTTCAAGTGCTCTTTGATATTCGGTGATTGCTTCATCCACATATTGAGAAGAAGAATAAATATCCAAATGCCATGCAAGATACAAATCCCCGAGCCTTATGTGCAAATCTGCATTGGTCGGATCTTTTTGCAGTCCAATCTGGCAAAGTTCTATTGCTTTTTGAACATCGCCTTTTTGATATATTTTATTTATATTTTTTAATTCTTCTGTTTCAGCTTTCATCTATTTCAGTTTCCGGATTTCTTATATTGTCTATGTGTCTTTGAAAACAAAATTTTACAATGTAATCTCTGTCTTTTTTTTCTATTTCTTTAAACATAACTACGTTATGGCCTTCTGGTAAGTAATCTGTTTTTAAAATTTCACCTTTTATTTTTATCGGCCCATCTGCCGCCGGTATATTTATTGAAAAAGAAATTTCTTCTTCAGGATAAAAATCTTCTTTTGAGAAAAATCTTATTCCGCCGCCGCTTATGTCTATTGTTTCAACGATTTTGTTTCCTTCATGTGTATGAACAACAAATCTTGTTTTGTAATTAACCCTTAAATATTCTCTTCTTTGGATTTCAAGGTGATCAGGCGAATATTCTATAATAAACTCTGATTCTAAAGGAGAGTTAAGGACTATTGTTTCAAAAGATTGAATCCCTGCAGGAGTATAAATCTTAACAGGGAACTCAGAACCTTCTTCTAAGTATTCGGCATAATTTAAAATTTCTTTAGTACATTTTAAAGAAATCCTGTCTTTATCAACTTTTTTGACAGAACATTCAAGTTCTTTAGCAGAATTATCTTGAAGTTTAAAATATATTTTTGCTTTTTGATCTTCTCTTACAATGCCCATGACTTATATTGTAAATAACACATTTACAAAAAGCAAGTTGTTAAGAAATTAAACCTGTTTTAAAACGAGATATTTTTCTATAATCGAAAAGAAAAGGTTTTTATCTTGAGTTTCAGTCTCTTCGGGCATGTTAGAATATTTTTCTTAACATTATTGTTTTTTAATATAATTCTGTTAAAATAGAGATTAACAAAAGGAGAATTATATGAGAAATATAGTTATTTATTCATCAAAATCAGAATCTTCTTTAACTAACATTTTGTCAGAGCTTGACGAGGTTACATGTAGAGTTGAATCGGATAAAAATTTAAAAGAATATTCTATTTTAAACCCAAGCTTGTTGATAATAGAATCTGACGCTGATGTAAAAGATACATTGATGACAACAAAATTTTCTTGCCCGATGCTTTTTGTTGGTGCTGTTTTTAGCCAGCCAACAGTAAGAGCTGAAGGGTATGATTTTATATCAACCCCTGTGAATAAAGATGAACTTCTTATCAGGGTAAAAACTCTTTTAAAAATCAAAGAATTAAAGGAAAATTTGACTGTAACAACCACAACAGACGAGCTTACAGGGCTTCATAACAGAAAATATCTTCACGAAAGACTTGATGCTGAAATTTCGCGTGCAAAACGTTATAAAACAAAACTTTCTTGTCTTTTGTTTGATATCGACTTTTTCAAAGTTGTAAACGACATGTACGGTTATGATTGGGGCGATATTTTGCTTCGTTCTTTGGCGGACAAATTAAAATCACTTGTCAGAAAAGAAGATATTTTGACAAGATACGGTGACGAAGAATTCTTGCTTGTTCTTCCAAACACTTCTGAAGAAAATGCGTTTCTATTTGCAGAACGATTCAGACGTGATATTGAAAGAATGGAATTTATCCCTGCAGGTGAAGAAGAGCGTCATCCGATTACAATTTCAGGCGGAATCTCAACATATCCATGCCTTGAAAATATTGAAGAAGATTCTAATACAATAATCAGATACGCGGAACACGCGCTTTATAACGCAAAAAAACGCGGCAAAAACAAAATAGTTCAATTCTCTCAGATTAATCTAGGAGAATAATAATTGTTTAATTATAAAAAGGGCTCGAAATGAAATTTCGAGCCCTTTTTGTTTGATTATTTTAACAAATTAACGAATTCTGAAGAAGTTTTTTACAGCATGCCATTTTTCTACTTTTCTGATTATTTTGGCAGCTTTTTTAAGATTTTTGAGAAATTTTTCTTCTTGCTCTTGGGATAAATTTGAATCATAGAGATAACCTTGAAGATTATTCAAGAATTTGATTTTATCTTTACCTAACGTTTTTTCTCCAATCCAATGGCGATCGCCTTTGTCATAATATGTTGAAACTTTTCTATAACTATCTGAATGTCTTATTTCTGGAAAATCTATGCTAGATTTTTCTTGCATTATTGCTCTTACATTTTCTAAAGTTTTGGAATCATCGGCTCCAAAGGAGGTTTCGTTTCCAAAGTGGATTTTTTGCGGTGTAGCCTGATTGATTGCGTTTAGTTTCATTTAATGAACTCCTCGTTTGTAAATTCTGTGATGTAATTTTAAAAATCAAAAAAGTTATTTTTTGTTAGCGGGTTTTAGATGTTTTTACAAAAGGTAATATTTGGCTGTTTTAAATTTGTATTGGTCAAAGCAAACATTTTTTATGCTAAAATTTATAAAAAGGGGATAGGTGTATGGAAATAATAATTTTTTTAATAGGGTTTATATCAGGTGCAGGGCTTGTTTATGCAATATTTAGCTTAATCCAGAAAAAAAGTGAAAAATCAAAAGATGAAATGGTTTCTCAGCTTCATCTTCAATTTGAAAATCTTACGAACAGAATTTTTAAAGAAACATCAGAAGAGTTTTCTATGAAAAACAGAGAAAAACTTGAAGAATTTTTCTCAAAATTCAAAGAAAGAATAGAAGATTTTGAAAAAAGGACTGAATTCAATCTTAAAACAGAAGCAGAAAAGCTTACTCAATTTGATACAAACATAAAATCTTTTATCGAAGAAGGCAATAAAATTTCTCACTACACGACTTCTCTTGTTAATGTCATGAAAAGTGATAACAGAAAACAAGGTAGCTGGGGCGAGATTGTTTTAGAGAGAGTTTTGGAATCTTCAGGACTTAGAAAAGGCGAAGAATACGAAATTCAAAGCGGCAGTGCAGAAGGCAGACCTGATGCTACTGTTAATTTGCCTGAAGAAAGAAAGGTTTTTATCGATGCAAAAACTTCGCTTGCTTCTTGGGAGGCTTATGTAAACGCACAGGATGAACAAGATAAAGAAGTTTGTCTCAAAGAGTTTATCGATTCTACAAAGGCCCATATCGCAGGATTGTCCAAAAGAAGTTATGCAGAAGACTTAGCATCTCCTGATTATGTTTTAATGTTTGTTCCGATAGAAAGTTGCTATTCGCTTTTGTTTTGTGAAGATAATAAGCTGTGGGATTTGGCTTGGAAAAACAATGTTATGCCTGTTTCTCCATCAACTTTGCTTGCAGCGTTAAAGATAATAAATCAGTTTCATACAGTTTCAAAACAGAACAAAAATGCGGTAGAAATTTCAAGATTGTGCTCTAAGATGCTTTCAAAATTTGCCGAAATGTTAAAAGATATTCTTTCTGCAAGAAAAAATCTTATTTCCGCGCTCACAAAACTGTCAGGTCAAGACAGTATTATGAGAAATATTGAAAGGGTTCAAGAGTTGGGGGCTACAATGGACAAACAAATTCCAGAGCTTGCAGATGACGTAAAAGACGAAATCCAAACCCAAACAGGCGAATAGGGCTGGCATTAGTTATTTTATTTATATAAATATTCGCTAGTGCATCCATAGGGTGAGCTGTCAGAGCATGTGCTTATATTTAAGCAAAAAATAAAATCTAATAAGCTACTAAGCTTCAAAAACCATCAAGCTGTTTGTTCTGGTGGGCTGAAGCCCACCCTACTACTAAGCTTCTGAGCGCCTCTAAACGTCCGAGCTGCTAAACCTCCAAACATCCAAGCTTCTAATTAAACAGCCCTGAGTTTTTTGCTCCGCAGTAAATACAGCGTCCTTTTTCAATCTTGTTTTCTAAAATTTCATATCCGCGTCTTATAATCAATGGTTTTTCGCAAGAAGAACAATATGTTGTAGATGATGCAGCGTCTATGATGTTTCCGCTATATACATAATTTAAGCCAGCCTTTTTGGCAATATCATAGGCTCTAAAAAGAGTTTCGCTAGAAGTTTTTGGCTTATTCATAAATTTGTAATCAGGATGAAAAGCACTAAAATGAAGCGGAACATTTCTTCCCAAATTGTCCACAATCCAAGCACACTCCGCTTCCAGCTCTTTTGAAGAATCGTTTTCACCTTCAATCAAAAGGGTTGTAAGCTCCAGCCAGCAATTGGTTTTTTGTTTTATGTATTTAATCGTGTCTAAAACAGGCTCCAGATGTGCCATGCAATTTTTTTTGTAAAAATCTTCGCTAAAACTTTTTAAATCAACGTTTGCCGCATCCATATAAGCAAAAAATTCTTTTCTGGGCTCAGGATTAATATAACCGGCAGTCACCGCAATTGTCTTAATCCCTTCTTCTCTGCATATTTTTGCAGTATCAATTGCGTACTCGAAAAAAATCACAGGATCGTTATAAGTAAAAGCGACACTTTTGCAGCCCATATTTTTTGCAATTTCGACAATTTTTTCAGGCGGATAATGCTTCAAATGTTTTGAATCCGCTTTGACCTTTGTGATGTGCCAGTTTTGGCAAAAAAGGCACCCCATATTACATCCCAAAGTGCCGAAAGAAAGCACCTTTGACCCCGGATAAAAGTGATAAAGAGGTTTTTTTTCGATAGGGTCAATCGCAAGTCCCGTATTATAGCCATAAGAGGTTAAAACGACATTCCCACCCTGATTCTCTCTTATCTGGCAAAACCCCGCCCGACCTTCTGCAAGTTTGCACAATCGCGGACAAATCGTACATTGAATTTTATTATCCTCTAGGGTATTTTGGTATTTCATAGTTTATATTATAATCTAACAAGTCAAAAAATTAATAGGTAAACTTACTATGAATATTAAGCAACCTTCCGCCGCAGGAAAATTTTATACAAAAAATAAAATCGAGCTTGAAAATCAGCTCGAATACTTTGATAAAAATTCTAAACCAGACTGCGACTATAAAACAAGAGCAATTATAGTGCCGCATGCAGGCTATGAGTTTTCAGGAAAGCTTGCTGCAAAAGGGTTTCAATATTTTGATAAAAATGTTAAAAACATTTTCGTTATAGCACCTCCTCATTATGTTGGAATAAAAGATGTCTCGATATCAAACTATGATATATTTTCAACCCCGTTGGGCAATCTGGAGGTAAATAAAGATATAACAAACCAACTTTTATCAGATTTTGAATGTAATCTTCAAAACGAAGCCTTTGAAGATGAACATTCAATCGAAGTACAATTGCCTTTTGTCCAAAAATTTACTCCGGATAAAAAAATAATCCCTATCCTCGGTGTAAATGTTTTAAAGTTAAAAAAAATAATCGAACATTTTTGGTCAAATCCAGAAAACGGTTTTGTGATATCTTCTGATTTAAGTCATTTTTACAGTTCAAAAGACGCAAAGAAAATCGATGAAGATACTGCCAATTATATCGAATCAAATTCTTACGACAAGTTCTCTGCCGGCCGCGCCTGCGGCGCGGCCGGCGTAATCGCCTTGATGATGTTTGCAGAATCTAAAAAATATTCCCTTATCCGCCTTGGAATGTACAATTCGTCTGATATCACCGGAGATGAAACAAGAGTCGTAGGTTATGGCAGCTGGCTTTTATACGAAGGTAGCAAAAATCAGTTTATTAAAAATTACTATTCAACCTACACAATAGACATCTGCAAAAAAAGTCTTCAGGCTCAGTTAAAAAATGAAAATCTTAGATTAGAAAACATTCCGGCCGTTTTTGGACAAACCGGTGCAAGTTTTATCACTCTTGAAAAAAATAACGACCTTCGAGGCTGTATAGGAACGATTATCGCCCACAGACCATTGATAGAGGATATTGCACAAAATGCTCAAAATTCGGCTTTTTCGGATCCAAGGTTTCCTCCGCTTCAAAAAGAAGAGCTAAATGAGTTGTCAATAAACGTTTCTCTGCTCTCGACTCCCGAAAAAATTACCTTTGACGGAGAAGAAGACTTGTTGAAAAAAATTCGCCAGAATATTGACGGAATAATTATAAACGACAAAAGAAAACAAGCCGTATATCTTCCTTCTGTCTGGGGACAGCTGCCAGATAAAGGCTTGTTTCTCAAATCACTTAAAATAAAGGCAGGCATGGATCCCGATTATTTTTCTCCAACCTTTGAAGCCTATAAGTTTACGACAGAATATATTAAAAGCGATTAAAAGCCTCTTTAATAGAAGTTTTAAAATCAGGTTTCAATATTCCGACTTCAGTTATAATCCCTGAAATAAGCTCGTTTGGAGTTACATCAAACCCAGGGTTAATTATGTTTACGCCCTCGGCACAAATCCTTTTCCCGTTGATGTGAGTAACTTCTTCATGTGAGCGTTCTTCAATCGGAATTTCATCCCCTGTCTTAATTCTTGTGTCAATCGTAGAAAGTGGAGCCGCAATATAAAAAGGAACATTATGATATTTTGCCGCGATGGCAACTGTATAAGTTCCTATCTTATTGGCTGTATCGCCGTTTGCAGCGATTCTGTCGGCACCGACAACAACCATATCTATCATTCCCTTTTTCATGAAATAAGAACACATTCCGTCTGTGATTAGAGTTACAGGAATCTTGTCCATAACCAATTCAAACGTCGTAATTCTCGCACCTTGCTGTCTTGGTCTGGTCTCGTCTGCGAAAACTTTTATAGTATTGTCGTTTGCATAAGCAGAGCGAACAACTCCCAAAGCAGTTCCATATCCAACAGTAGCAAGCGCTCCAGCGTTACAATGAGTCAAAATGGTTGCACCTTTTGGAACAACCTCAGCTCCGTAATTACCAATCTTTTTGTTAATCTCGATATCTTCCAATTCAAGCTTTATCCCGTTTTCTACAAGCTCTTTTACAATTCCCATAATGTCAGATTTAGATTTTTCAATAAGCTCAAGCTGGTTTTCTACCGCCCATCTCAAATTTACCGCTGTTGGTCTTGAACTCTCAAGATATTTTGAGCGCTCAATTAATTTTTCGACAAATTCTTCTCTTGACGTAATTTCTTTTGCAAGTTCTTGAGCGTACAAAGCCACCCCATGCGCTCCAGCAATCCCAATCGCAGGTGCACCCCTGACTATCATGTTCTGAATCGCATCATACATTTCTTGACCGGTCTTAATGTCGACGTATTTGTATTCATAAGGAACAACTGTCTGATCAACCATCCTTGAAACATTGTCTACCCACTCTATTGTTCTTATATTTGATTTAAATTCCATCTTTTTCATCCTTACACTTAATTGTATTGTTGCCGCCTGTACTCACTTTTTTTTATTTCTACAAGCTTTTTCGAGATATCGGCTTACCCGATTTATGCACTCGGGATTATTGGCGCTGTCTCTCGTTTTTTGTGTCTAACCCCTCGCATCTCTTTTAATCCTCACACTTAATTGTATTATTGTCGCCTGTACTCATTTTTATATTTTACTACAAACTTATTCTTGTTTTTGGGGTACAAGAAATATGCGTTCAGAAAGCAGAGGTTTAGCAGCTTTGAAGCTTGGTTTTTTTATTTAACTATAATATTTAAATCTTCGTTAAAACTTGAGCTAATTGCTTTGTTGGGTTTTATCAATAATTTTCACTGCTCTATATCTTCCGTTAGATTTTGCAACCGCGTATCCTTCAGGCAAGAACTGGGTTTTAGGATTTATTAAGAGATTTCCTTTGCTGGTTGCTGGCTCTTGAGGGGTTGCTTGGACAATTTCATAATATGGATAATAATAGCTGCTTCTATAAGGATTCATATACATAAATCTCAAATTGTCGGGTAATTTTTTGCTTTGTTGATTTGAGCTATCTGTTCATCCGATAATACAAGTCCGATTCCCTTATTTATTTTAACCACAGGAGGCTCAATTAATTCTTTTTTCGAAAAATTGTCTGTTTCCACTGTGCTTGTGCTTTTTGGACTGGAAGCATTTTGTTTGAAACATACATTCTTAATATTAAAATATTGGTTAATTTTGTTTATTTGCATAGTGATTTATCCTTTTCAATCATTATAAAACTGATAAAAATATAAATTGTTAGATTTTATTATAAAATTTTACATTTATAAATGCATTTTTATTTTTAAGGCGAAAGTATGATATTGATTTAACCGCCACAGATAAAGTTGACTCGTTTTCTAAAACTTTAAAACTCCTAAACTTCCAATTATTTTTGTTGTAAATTAGAGTTATGTATGAGATTAAAAACAAAATTTTTCTAACTCTTTCAAAGACACAAAAATCCGCCTTGTGCAATTACCTACGCGCACTTGTAAAAAAAATGCCCGAGGAAAGTATAGATGAAATTTTTGAAAAATTTGTTTCGGATGAAACTTACTATTTAGAAATAAATTCTTCTCGTTTTGAGTTTTTAGAGAATTTAATCGACGAACAATCCTTTTTATCCGAGGCGAAACTTTTTATAAAAGAGTGCAAAAAATACTACGATTACAAAAAAACTCAAGCGCCGATAATACAAGCACAAAAAGAATTTGAAAAGAAAAAACGGAAATTTTTGCAAGAAGTTAAAATGTCCAAAGATAAGCCGACTCAAAAACAATTATATTATTACAAAAGCTTATGTAAGCGATATAATAAAGAAGCGATTGCAACAGAAGAGCTTTCGCGTTTAGATTTAAAAAACTTGATACAAGAGATTATAGATGAACATAAAACAAATTGAAAAAATACTAAAAGATGCTGATATAGAAGCAAACGAGGCCAAAATCGAAGCAAAAATGCTCGCAAAACATTTTTTGGGGTTGTCGAATATAGATTTAACAATCTCAGAAGAATTAACTGGGCGCGAAGATTTGCTAAAAAAACTCTTTGATGCGGCAAATCTTCGCGCCCAAACAAGAAAACCGATACAACACATAATTGGCTATGCTTATTTTATGGGAGAAGATTTTATCGTAGATGAAAATGTTTTGATCCCAAGAGATGAGACAGAAATTTTGGTCAGAAATGCCATCTCTTTTTTGAATTTAAAGCCCCAAACTCATCAGTTCAAAGTGCTTGATATAGGAACAGGTTCGGGGTGTATTGCATGTATGCTTGCAAAAGAAACAAATTCTTGTTCTCTGGGTGTGGATATTTCCTGCGAAGCTCTAAATGTAGCGATAGAAAACTCTTCTAAATTAAATCTCTCAGACAAAGTTTTGTTCAGAAAATCTGACCTTTTTTCAGATATTTCTGGTGATGAAAAATTCGATTTAATAATTTCAAATCCGCCATACATACCGTTGAGCGAAGAAGAAAAAATTCAAAAAGAAGTTAAATTTGACCCAAAATTGGCGCTATATGCTCCTGATGAAAAAGGGGTCGAATTTTACAAAAAAATAATTGAAAAAGCGCCGCTTCATCTCAAAAACGGGGGAGCATTAATGTTTGAGCTCGGAGTTAATCAGGCTGAAATTGTAAAAGAATTTATGTTGGCGCAAAATTTTAAAGAGATTGAAATCCAAAAAGATTTGGCAGGCATAGAGCGCGTAATTAAAGGAATTATGGCTTGAAAAAAAGTGTTTTTTGAAATAGTATTTAAAAATATAGAAATGGGAGAAATGAAAAAATGACACAATTAATAATATCAATTTTACTTGCATATCTTATAGGTTCAATTCCTACAGGATATATCATAGTCAAGCTTTTTACAGGCCAAGACATAAGAACAATCGGCTCTGGTTCGACAGGTGCAACCAACGTAAAACGCGCAATGGGCAAAAAATGGTTTTTTATCGTTCTTCTTCTCGATGCTTTTAAAGGGGCTTTGCCAGTTGTGTTGGCAAAAGTTTTTTCGACCGCGTTTGTTTCAATCGGCTTAATTCCTGTTTTGTGTGCAGTTGCAGTAATTCTGGGTCATAGTAAATCAATTTTTCTTAAGTTTTCAGGTGGGAAATCAGTTGCATCAGGTGTTGGAACAATTTTAGCTTTAAATTGGCAGGTGGGACTTATTATTGCGCTTGTATGGAGTGTCATAACTTATGTTTCAAAATATGTTTCATTGGGCTCAATCATAGCGCTTTCTTTGTCTCCATTTTTGATGTATTTTTTCCACGAACCTATATCTTATGTTGCATATTGTGTTTTGGGAGCTGTTTACATAATTTATCTTCACAGAGAAAATGTTTTAAGACTTGTAAAGGGTTGTGAGAACAAAGTCAGATAAAGAATTTCATCCCTTTGTATGAGGCTATAACCTTGAAAAGTGTTTAAAACATGTTATAATTATAGGATAGTAGAGAAGTAAAAGGATTTGCCTATGTCTATAACAGTGAGTGGCCTCGGGTCAGGAATGGACTACGATTCATGGATTGAAGAGTTGGTCGCCGTAAAACAAGCAGATATTGATGAAGTCAGCAGTAAAATAACAAGCATAGAAAGTCAAGATAGTGCACTTTCTTCTATAAAAAGCAATTACAGCAGTTTATTAGAAGCTATAAAAACTTTTACCAATACGCTTTCTACGACTAACGTCTTTAACCAAAAAGCGGTTACGTCATCTAGCGAAGCCGTTACTGCCTCTGTGTCTTCTTCTGCTACCGCTCAGAATATAAAAGTTTCTGTATCTCAGCTTGCTACAGCAACAACCGCAAAGAGTTCTTCTACAGCAGCTTCTTACGTTGATTCTTCTACAAAAATAAGCGATATTTCTGAAGGTGCAATAACAGAAGGTGATCTATATATTTATGTAAATAATGAAAAACAAAAAATTTCAATAACATCCGATATGACAATGGATGATGTAGTGAGCAGTATTGACGGTTTAACGGGCGTTTCTGCAAGTTTTTCTGAAGACGGAAAATTGACAATTCAAGCAGAAGACAGCAATTACTCTGTTACTGTTGGTTCAAATTCCGATACAACAAATTTTTCAAACGTAATGTCTTTGGTAAGAGATAGCGAAACAGGTGCTTATTCAAGCAGCAAGTCTATTTTTGACACAAATACATCTAAGGCAATTACATCTACTTCTTTTGCAAACGGCTCTGTAACCGAAGGCAAATTTACCATCGGGAACGCTGAATTTGAAGTAACTTCTTCTACGACTTTAGACAGCTTGATAGAAGAAATTAATTTGAGTGAAGATGCAGGAGTTACTGCATATTGGGATTCAAACGCAGGTAAACTGGTAATTGAAGCTGATGATGAAGGTGCGGTAAATATAAATATCGAATCTGATATCGCCGGCGGCGGTAGCAATTTTACTTATATAATGGGTCTAACAGACAGCACAGGACAAAAACTTGCTGATAATTCCCAAACTCTTGGTACAAATGCTATTTTAACTGTAAACGGAACTCAAATAACATCTTCGTCAAACACTGTAACAAGTGATATTTCAGGCTTGACAGGGGTTACACTGACTCTCAACGATGAAACAACTTCTACAGCAACAGTGGCTGTCACAAATGACACCACGAAAGTTACGGCTGCGATTACAACCTTGGTTAATGCAATAAATACGGTAATTACAAATACTGATACCGCTACAAAATCAGGCGGAAAGCTTTATGGTGAAACAATATTAACTTCTTTAAGAAATAATATTAGACAAGGTGCAACAGCAAGTACAGGAGATGGAGTTTACAAAACTTTGGCTTCTATCGGTATCACTACAGGTAAAGTCGGTTCTACAACAACAAGTAGTGACACAAACAAGCTGCAAATAGACACAGATAAGCTAACTAAAGCTTTGCAAGAAAATCCGAGCGCTGTTCAAGAACTTTTAATTGGAAACAGCGATGAAGATACAGACGGCGTTTTGACCAAAATGGAAACAACTATTGAAAAAGCGCTGGATTCAACTAACGGATATTTTGTTAAACGTGCAACTTCTTTTGACAAACAAATAAGCAGACTGGATCAAAAAGTTGACAGAATGACTGCGAGTCTTGAAGTTTATGAAGAAACTCTTCAAGCCAAATTTCAAGCAATGGATGAAATCATATCAGGGCTTAAAAATCAGGCTTCAATTTTTGATTCATATTTTAATAACAATAATGATGATGAGGATAGTTAATAATTAACTTTTATAATTTCATTAAAATCTACCGTAAAAAAATCTGCGGTAGATTTTTTTGTTGGTAATACAAAATTTATATTTCCATCTTCAACTTTTTTGTCAGATTTCATAAGTGTTGCAATTTTTTTCATATTGAATTTCGGATTTTTTTTGACTAGTTCAAAGTCATTAACCAAATCAATGCCTTCATTTTCATATTCTTTTGCTATCAGTCCTTTTTCAGAAGCAAGTTTTAGGGCAAAAATTATGCCTAAAGAAACGGCTTCGCCATGCGTATGTTTTTTGTAATTTGTAATTTTTTCTACCGCGTGAGCATAAGTGTGCCCAAAGTTTAGAACTTTCCTTAATCCGCTTTCTTTTTCATCTTCTTTTACAACAGATGATTTTAATTTTAATGACATTTCGATAATCTCTGCAATTATATCTTCATCTTTTGCGATAATTTTTCCTTTATTTTCTTTTAGGTAATCAAAAAAGTTTATGCCTAAATCACAAGGGCAGTTTTCTTGGATAAAAGCATATTTTACAATTTCCCCCAACCCTGTTTTAAATTGTCTTTCATCAAGCGTTTTTAGAAAGTTTATATTGCAAAAAACTGCTTTTGGCTGATAAAAAGAGCCCACGAGGTTTTTGCCGAATTTTGTGTTAATGGCTACTTTTCCGCCTACAGAAGAGTCTACGCATGCAAGAAGAGTCGTTGGAATTTGAATAAAATCAATTCCCCTAAGGTAAGTTGAAGCGATAAAACCGGCTAAATCACCAACTACTCCGCCTCCGATTGCAACTATTGCATCTTTTCTTTCCATGCGGTTTTTAAGCGCCAAGGTCATTATTTTTTGATAATTTTTAAAATTCTTTTCTTTTTCCCCATCTTTTAGTACAAATTTTATTGAATTATCAAAATTAAACTTTTTCCCATACAGTTTATCGACCTTTTCGCTAATAACGACTAGGATTTTTTTTGCGTTTGTGTATTTTTTAATTTTTTCGTTTATGTTTTCAATTTCATCGTTTTCAATAAAAATAGGAAAAGATTTTTGCGGCGAAATATCAACTGATAGTGTTTTTAACATAATTATCGTACTCACTTAAAATATCGTTTAAAATCGTGTAAGCTTGTTTGTCGTCTGTATTTATCGTAAAATGCGCTTTTTTATACTGTTTTTCTCTGTTTTTAAGCATATCTTTTATAATAAGCGGAGAAATATCGTCTTTAAAAAGCGGTCTGTGCTTTTCATTTTTTATTCTTGAATAAAGCTCTCCAATACTTGCTTTAAGATAAAAAATAAGGCTGTTTTTCTTTAAATTATCAAGATTTTGGTTGTTTTGAAGCGCGCCTCCTCCTATTGCAATGATTTGGTTTTTTTTAGACGAAAATTCTTCAATAATCTCTGATTCTTTTTCTCTGAAATATTTTTCAGACTTGGTTGAAAATATTTCTTCAATCGAAATTCCTTCTCTTTTTTCTATTTCCATATCGACATCTATATACGAAAAATGGGCCAAAAGCTTTGCAAGCTTTTTGCCTATATAAGTTTTTCCAGCCCCAGGCATTCCGGTAAGAACTATGTTTAATTCATTGTGAGTTTCCACTTTTTATTTTATCCTATTTTCGTAGTTATTTTTTATTTCAAACAAATTATCTTTCCCGAATTTTTCTAAAAAAGCATCTGCAAGAATACAAGCAATCATAGCCTCTGCCACAACCCCGCAAGCATGAACCGCGCAAACATCCGAACGTTCAAAATGAGCTTGAGTCTTTGAGTTGTCGGACAAATCAACGGTATTTAAAGGAGTTTTCATTGTTGGAATCGGTTTCATCGATAGAGTCACCTTGATATCTTCCCCGTTTGTCATCCCACCTTCAATTCCACCTGCATTGTTTGTTTTTCTGAAATATTTTTCGTTTTCAAAAAATATTTCATCATGAACTTCGCTTCCAAACAAATCAGCACATTTTGAGCCCAACCCAATTTCAACCGATTTAACGGCAGGAATACTCATAACCGCTTGTGCAATCAATCCGTCAAGCTTTCTGTCCCATTGAACATGGCTGCCAAGTCCTACTGGAATATTTTTAAAAGAAACTTTGATTTTACCTCCGAGAGTGTCACCTTTTTCACTTGCAAGGTCAATTTTTTTATCGATTGAATTTTCTTCAAATTCGCCTCCAATAGAAATTACCTCTGAGTTGCAAACTATTCCAAATTCCATCAAAATTTGTTTTGCGATGCCGCCAATTGCAACATCCATAGCCGTTTTTCTGGCACTGGAGCGCTCTAAAACGTCTCTCAAATCAGATAAATTATATTTTTTTGCGCCTGCAAAATCAGCATGCCCCGGGCGTGCAGTGGTAAAAGATTTTAAGTTGTCGACATTTTCTACTTTTTCGACATTCATAATGTCTTTCCAGTTTTCAAAATCCTTATTTTTTATTTCAAGACAAATCGGAGCTCCGGTTGTTTTTCCGTGTCTGACCCCAGATTTTATTTCTATCGTGTCGCTTTCAATCTGCATCCTTGCGCCACGGCCCTTGCCGCCTTGTCGTTTTTTTAAATCTTTGTTTATCAAATCCATATCGATTCTAAAACCTGCAGGAACCCCGTCAATTATGCCTGTTAAGCATTTACCGTGGGATTCTCCTGAAGTTAGAAATCTGAAGTTGTTTAGCATGTCTTTTACCTTGCGTATTTAAGAAAAACTTGTTCCTTTGTCTGCATCATTTCTTCCACAATAAGCCATTTTCCGCTTGGTTGCTTCTCAACAACAAAATACGCTTTGAGTTTATAATTGCTCAAAGATGGTTTTCTCATTGCATCAATTTTATAACCGTCTGAAGTCTTTGTCACCTTGTAATCTGAATAATAATTTTTATAATTTCTCATTTTAGCCAAACCGGCGCTGATTTTCATTTGTTTTTTGTAATCTCTCATCGCAAAATAAGCATTCGCAGTACTTCCATCAGGTTTTACAACTTGTCTTATAATTTTTGCATTGTCTGAATACATGCTCAATAAAGAAGGACTATAATTATTTGAAGCATCTACAAAAGAGCGGATAAATCTCATCGCTTCTTCGGAAGTCCCAGCCGCAAAAGCCGCAATACCGCATATCAAAACCATTAATGTTATAATTGTTTTTTTCATAATTAGTTGCCTCCTGCCCAATTTTAGCATAAAAAAGATTGTTTAACAATTCGTTACATTGGATATAATAAAAAGGCAATTTTTTAGAGGTATATAACTTTATATATACATAGGATATACAAAAAGAGAGATTAGTAAAATGTTATTTTCAACAACCCCTACAACAAACGATAAACAAGGCTCAGGAAAATTTTCTACTCTTAGAAGAAGAAAAAAAAGAGCTAAAAAACAAGAAAATAAACAACAAGAGTTTCAATACCTTGCTCATACTGACTCAAGAATGAGATTCAACAACGGTAGAGACCCAATTTACTACGCTTTCGAATGTATCGAAAACCGTTCAGTAATGCAATTGATGGGCGATTTTATTAAAGATTCAGTTTTTGAAGTCACAAGTTTTGTTTCAAAAGCAATTAAATAAATTTTTAAGTTATTTGATTAGGGTTTAAAACTGAACGTCATTAAAAGTTCACAGCTTTTGACTTTTAGGCTTCTAATTTTTTGTGATTTCCGTTTCTATAGCCGATTCCTGCTCTAAAGCCTGAAATTGAATATAAAATCGGAAGCGCAGGCTCTATCCATTTTAAGCCTGAAAGTACTGCCACTGTTGCAATGTCATCCACATGCAGACCAACATCAAGCATTTCAGGTTTTCTTTCAGAATACAGCCCTTCGTGTCTACCTCTATGCTTATGTTTATGTCCATGGTTGAAAATAGGGTCAATGCAAGTTTTTCCAATCAAATTTGCAATTGCGCTTCCGCCAATAACACCTGTAATCATAATTCCTGCAATCATTCCGATAGCGCGAGAGGCTTTGGTTGTTTTGCCTGCTTTTTCTAGCATATACAAAGCCCCTCCTGCTCCGACGTTACACAAAAATATATTTGCCAAATATTGATATGAGCCTTCTTTTATTTTATTAGGAATTTTTTCTTTCCAATTTTTTTCTGTCAATCGGTCTCCGATAACTCCTCCAGCCATCCCTCCAAGAACAGGCACCAAACCCATTACAGAAAGTCTGCCTATTTCTTTGAAAATATGTTTTGAATCAATATTTTCCGGATCAGGAATAAGCCCGTTTTCGCCTGATAAAAATTCTTTGCCTTCTTCTGTTTTCCCAATTTTTTTATACAATTTTTCGATGTCTTCAACAGAAATAAGTTTGTTTTTTGCACGTTGCAAAATCTCATTTGTATCTTTGTCTACTTTATGATTTTTCACAAAATTGTCAATTAATTCCGTATTTTTTTGTGCAAGTTCTTTTAAGTCAATCTTTTCTGAAAGACCTTCAAATCCTCTTAAAATAGTTTTGCCGTTAATTTTTAAAGGTCTCATTCCCCTTGTTGCAATCAGCGCGGAACCTATCGTGGCTGCCAGGACAGAGCCTTTTTTGATAAATTCGTCGCGTTTTTTTTGATTATGTGAGTTGCGAATATGGTTAAAGGTAAACGCTGCACCTCCTGCAACAAGTATTGTGGGAACGGACTTTGAAAATTTTCCTACAAGTCTCGGTTGATCAAGATATTTGCCTATGGCGTGTAATTTATTCAAGATTTCCTGTCTTTCTATTTATATGTTTTAATTGGCTCATAATGTTAGGGTCTGCTAACATTATGAGCAAAAAAATTTTAGCTTTTCATTTCAGCATAAAAATTTTGAAATTCTTCAATATAGGTTTTTTCATTTACGTGAAAATTTTTGTTGAATTCTACAAAGGCAATCAAGCGCTGAAGAACGTCTTCTGATATTACATGTTCGACTTTGCAAGCGTTTTGTTGAGCTTCTTCGTGTTCAACGCCCAAAATTTTTGAGAAAAAATCAAAAAGGATTTTGTGTTTTTCAATAACTTTTTTGGCAACAGAAATTCCGCTTGGAGTCAACGAAATTACGTCATATCTTCCGTAATTTACCAATTTTTTTTCTGCAAGATTTTTCAGCGCTTCTGTCACAGAAGAACGTTGAACATTGAGCCTTCTTGAGACATCAACAGCTCTGACCCCTTGTTTTTCTTCTATAATTTCATAGATTGCTTCAAGGTAATCTTCTAAACTCGCTGTAATCTTTGTTTTTTCCATCAAACTTTTCCTTTTGAAAATATTGTACGGCAAACCTAACATTTTGTCAAGAGATGAAAATTTAAAAATATTTTAAACATCTATGTTGTAAATATAATTGTCCGCACATGCTTCAGGAGTGAGCTTTTTAATAGTTTGTAGTGAGGTTTCTCTGATTTTTTCTAAAGTTGGGGCGCCAAAAAAGTGTGCTTTTTTGGCGCCCTCTTCGTGCCAATTTTTGATTTTGATAAGTGTTTCTTTGATTCCTTCTTTTGTTGGTTCGCAAAGAAATCCGTTTTTCTCATCGACAATTATTCCGTCAATTCCGTCATTTTTGCTACAAACAGTTATGCAGCCTGAGGCCATGGCTTCAAGATAAACCATGCCAAAGGTTTCATCTGTGCTTGCAAGCAAGAATATATCTGTTTTTTTCATTTCTTCAATCACTTTTTCATGTGGGAGTCTTTTTAGAAAAGTTATTTTATTTTTTGATTTTTTAGCTAGCTTTTTGAGCTTTGAGTACTCTTTTCCATCTCCAATTATATTTAAACTAAGACCTTCTGTATCTGAGATTGCAAGAATAATTTTGTCTATGTTTTTCCTTTTTATCAAGTTTGCGCAAGTAAGTACAGAAAGAGGCGTTTTGGAGTTTAAAATACTTTCTAAATCAACAAAAGAGTCAATTCCTGATGGGGCTGCGAAGGTTTTATTCGCAAGTTGAGGAAAAAGCGTGCAGAATTTTTTTTGTAAGACAAACGAACGGCATGCAATTTTTTTTGCATTATTAAACGCCTTTATCAATTTTGGTTTGAAATAGACAGAATATTTTGGATCGCAAATTATCTTTAAATCAGACGAATGTACTCCGGTTACAAGAGGCTTTTTGTATTTTTGGCAGAGTATATCCGCAAAAATAATTCCTGATGGCATGTGCGCGATTACAATATCGTATGCGTAAATATCTAAATTATTTGGCAATTTATTTTCTATTTTTCCTATAAAAGGTAAAAAATAATTCACATTAAAAATTTTTACGCTGTCATAATCATAAAATCCGGTTTTATAAAACGGTTTTTTTCTCAAAAACGAATTAAAAACAAAATTTGGTTTAATTACATCGACGCTATGTCCTTTTTTAATCCAGCTAATCACAAAGTTATGTAAAGTTTTGGGGGTGGTTTTTTCGCCCTCTTTTACTGGATATAAATCGGTTATAAAAAGGATTTTCATGCACATATTATAGCATGCCTTAAAAAATTGCTCACACTTTTGAAAAAAATTTGATATAATAAAAGAAATGATGAGTGTTGGGAAAAAATTATCAATAGCTTTTTATTGGCACATGCACCAGCCTGTGTATCAGTTGAACACCGAAAGTGACTACCTGATGCCGTGGGTTCGTTTGCATGCCGTCAAAGACTACTTGGATATGGCTTTGTTAGCAGAAAAGTACGAAAAATTGAAATTAAATTTCAACCTTGTTCCTGCTCTTTTGGATGCATTGATTAATTATTCAGAAAGAGATTTTCACGATATTCACTCTCGACTTACTGTAACCGACACATCAGAGTTTAGTGACGATGACAAAGAATTTATTTTGAACAATTTTTTTGATGCAAATTTTTCGTCTATGATTTTGCCTAACGAAAGCTACAACAAGCTTCATCAAAAGCGTTTTTCAAGCGAAAGTGTTAATATAGATGACTTTTCGCTCCAAGAATATTCAGACATTATGGCTCTTTTCAATTTGGTTTGGGTTGATCCTTCGTTTCAAGAGACTTTTCCTGAGCTAAAAACCTTGATTGAAAAAGGTTCTAATTATACTTTGCAAGACAGATTGCAGATTATTGATATTCATAAAAAAATTATTTCTATGATAATCCCTACGTACAAAAAACTTCTTTTGAACGGGAAAATTGAAATTACGACAAGCCCTTACTATCACCCGATTATGCCGGTATTGATAGATGCAAAATCTTCGCAGAAAAATCTTTCGACAATAGATACGACATTGTACGATATGGATTTAAAAGAAGATGCAAAACTACAGGTTGAATCAGCAATAAACAGAATGGAAGAACTTTTTGGTCAAAAACCGAAAGGCATGTGGCCGCCTGAGCATGCTGTAAGTGCAAGTACGCTTGAGATTTTCAAAGAGTTTGGGATTGAGTGGACTTTGTCTGACGAAGGAATTTTGACAAATTCAATAGATTTTGACTTTGTGCGTGACTTCAAGGGTTATTTGGAAGATCCTTACTTCCTGATGAAAACATATAAATATAAAACTAAAAATTCCAACATAAAAATGATTTTTAGAGATTCTGTAATCCCTAATTTAATAAGCTTTGAGTATGCTAACCATGACCCTAAAGCTGCAGCTACAGATTTGTATGACAGAATAAAGGTTATCCAAAATAAACTTCAAAATTCTCCTGACAATAACCACTTGCTAACAATAGCAATGGACGGGGAAAATTGCTGGGAAAATTATTCGAACGACGGAAATTCATTCCTTCAGGCTGTTTATTCAATGATTGAAGAAGATGAAACTCTTGAAACAGTTTTGATAAGTGATTATTTAGAAAATGAAAAACATCCAAAAGATTTAAAGAAAATATCTTCAGGCTCTTGGATTAACAGAAATTTCCAACTATGGATTTCAGAACCGGTGAAAAACATGGCTTGGGGATATTTGAATAAAGTTAAAGAAGATTTGGAAATTTTTGCGAAAAAATATCCGCAAAATGAAAATCTCGGCGCAGCTCAAAATGAACTTATGATTGCGCAAGGAAGCGATTGGTTCTGGTGGTATGGTGAGCCAAATGACTCCGGACAAGACCATATTTTTGACTACATTTTTAGAGAACATCTCAAAAACGTTTACAGATATATCGGACAAACTCCTCCAAGATATCTTGAAGCGCCTTTGATATCAATTATCTCAAAAGCGGCATCTTCGCCCAAAAAAGCGATTTCTCCAAAAATTGACGGTATTGAGACACAAGACGATGAAGAATGGGAAAACGCAGGTTGCATAAATATGCCGATTACTCCTGCTATGCAAGACGGTTCTTTGTTCGACAGAGTTTGCTATGGAGCAGATGAAAACAATTTTTATTTAAGATTTTACCTCAATGATTATATCCAGCAAGGTTATTCGACAAATCCGATAATCCACCAGATGTACATTTATATGAGAAACGGGGACAAAAAACAAGTAACTTCTCCAATCCGTCTTATTAACAAAACTGAGAGCATGTTTCCTATTATGAAAGAAAAGTTCAGAAATGAGCTTAGGATTTCTATGTTAGATAACAAACTTTATCCTGCAAGGCTTACAAAAGCTATGCAGAGCGGACTTTGGTCAATTCAAGATACGACAGATGTAAAAATTGCTTTTCAAAAAGTTATTGACGTGAGTATCCCGTTTGAAAATCTTGATATCGGACAAGGAGAAAAATTGGAATTTTTCTTTGCAAACGCTAACTTTGGGATAAAAGATACTTTCGTGCCTCAAGATAGCCTACTTTGCGTCATTAGACCTTAATTTTTTAAATTATTTCACTATTTAACGTTAAACTTTGTAACAAATAAGTCTATAGTTATAAAGTTTTAATTTGATGTGACCGTATAACTAAATATGAGTCGTATAGCTGTTGATAAGGATATGTGTTATGATAGTGGATTTAAACGAAGAAGACATTGTTCTTGAAGTAAGAAAGTTGATAGATAATATAGGAGAAGCAAAAAACGAAGTTAACATCTATTGTGATTTGGTAAAGCAAATGTTTCTTTCCAATTCCAACAGAAATTGATTAATTAACTCATGACTCTAACAAGTCATGGGTTAATTGTTTTGTATCTTTAATAAAAAAATCAATCCTCTAATGCTCTCCCAGACAGTGTTTTCGTTATAAAACTTAATAAAGATACAAAGTGAATAAACTTCTTAAAGACCACGATTTTACAAAGGTTTTCAGTATTTTTAGAGCCCCATTAAAAAAAATCTATATCCAGTTGGGTAATTTAATTTAGTCCATGTTTGGAGCCTCATTAGGTAATATACATAATAATCTGTCTATTATTAAATCAGAAAAGAGCAACTAAAAAATCTTTTAAAAAGAAGAGTTTATTTAAAATTTCAGGAGAGAAATATGAGCGAAACAAAAACAGTCACATCAAAAAACAAGTCAAAGCTTGATTGCGAAGACGGTCAAGAACTCAACAACTTAAACGTAATTATCGTGGAAGATTTTAAACTGACAAGGGTGGGTTTGAGATGTGCACTTAATTCTAATGAGGACATTAATGTAATTGCCGAGTGCGACAATGCAATAACTGGCCTGGAATTAATTAAAAAATTCAAACCGGACGTTGTGCTAATGGATTTGGGTCTGCCGGAGATGAACGGAATCGAAGCAACAATAAAAGTTAAAGAAATGTCGCCGGAAGTTAAAATTATAGCATTGACATCTCATGATAGAGAAGAAGAAGTCCTTGCTGCTCTTGCATCAGGCGCTCATGGATATTGCTTAAAAGATATTGATCCGGTTAAATTGGCGGACGTTGTTCGTGATGTTTCCAACGGCGTTTGCTGGATTGACCCACAAGTTGCACAAATCGCTCTTAATGCTTTTCCTAAACCTGAAAATACAAACTTGTTACCGTCTTCAGCGGGTTCTGCAAGCCGTGTTCCTTTGACAGAAAGAGAATGCGAAGTCTTGAAACACCTTGTAATGGGCAAAAGTAATACAGAAATTGCAAAAGAATTGATAGTAAGTGTGCATACTGCAAAAGCACATGTTTGCTCAATCTTGCAAAAAATGTGTGTAAACGACCGAGTTCAAGCAGCAGTAAAAGCCGTAAGAGAAGGTTTAGTCTAAAAATAATTTATTTTAAAAATAGAAGCGGATAGAATTTTTTAAAAAATTCTATCCGCTTCTATTTTTTTGTAAGAAACTCAAAAAGAAACTTTAAAAGAATGGTTCTATTGAATATATTAAACATCAATTAGATTACACAACAATCAAAACCACGATGGACATTTACATTCATTTACTACCTGAGGTCAGCGAACAATGCGTCCTAGCACTCGATGAATTGGTTGAATTTAAGGATGAACCGATTAAGTTGTTTGAACTTAATTTATTCGTATAAATACCTAAATACGTTGATGTAAGTGCTTTTGCGGACTTTAAAAGAGTTTGAAAAATTATTATTATATAAAAATAGCAAATTTGGAGACTTTATGAAAAAAATTCAAGAACAAATAAATAAAATTAAAAAAACAATCACAAATCAAAATATAACAAATACTTCCATGTCGACTTATGGCAAGTTAAATGAAATTGAGCATTCACTATACAGATATGACCAACTTTCAAAAGCCGGATTAAATCAGGAGGCAAAAGCTGAAAGCAAAAAAGTGAATAATTTAATGAATAATTTCAACGCCACAGAAGAAGGACCTGTCTTAGAAGGATATATCAGCAACACTAGATATGTATGGGTTGCCGAGGATGATTCCTGCGAGGCTTGCCAAAATATGAATGGAAGAGAATTTGATAATCCCGACGATGCTCCTATACCACTTCACCCTAATTGCAAATGTCGTATTGAAGAAATTGCAGGTGAGGATTCGGATGAAGAACCTTGCGATTGTTGGGATAAAATAGATGAAATGGTCGAAGAAGCAAATGCTCTTGATGAGGAATTATCTTCTGATATGAGTGATATTGATTCAATCCAAACAGAAGCCGAAGGTTGGCTGGTAGAAGTTCAAGAACTAAAAGCACAAGTAGAACAAGCTCAGGAGGAATTAGAAGCTACGGAACCATGTGGCCCTGATTGCGCAATTACAGGAATGGCTGTTAATATAACAGATGATAAGGAACTTGAAGACACAGTATATAATTTAATTAAAGATATTGAAGAAGCTAGAGTTGTTTATGAAGTTTTTCAATCAAATAAACATGAAATGGAAACAACAGCTAATTCTTATGATAAATATTATCATGCGAAAGCGAACTGTGAATCTGCGGAACTGGGTACAATTGAAGCTATGTGGGCAGTTGTGTTTAGTCTTTTTAAAGAAGTAAAAGATTTTTATAAAAAAGTTCGTTATGACCATATGGATGCTAAAAAAGTTTTTATTGATTGTATGAACGATTTAAGAGCGGACTTATATGGATTAATGAAAGCAAAAGAACACGGTTATTGTTCTGATAAATTAAAAGATATTGATAAAATTTTTAAAAAATAAAATATTTATTTAAGATATAATAATGAAATGAAAGATGAAATTAAAGTTATTTTAAATAAAATATTTCAAGTATTATCAATAATTTTTAAAACTTTATCGTCTCTAGTTTTAACTTATTTTATAATGATATTACCAATAACGGCGATTATAGCAGGGAAAATGAATTGGCAAATTTTCCTCATTATTGTAGTTTGCTCATTATTGGCAATATTCACAAATTGGGCGATATGGAAAAAGGGATGTTTAAGAAAAATATTAATGGTTGTTGTTTTATTCATAATTTGTACAGTGTTTGTTATTAAAATGATGCATCATTTAGGAATTGAAAGCGATTATTGCATAGAAGATGGCGACTGCGAAGAAGGTCGTGTCATTAATACACAGAAATATGGCTCAGTTACAATCAATAAAGAAAATTGTATTAAATATAATTGGGAGTGGTATGATAAACAAAAATACTGTAAAATTTCAGATTTCTAATCAAAACGTAGTAAATTTGTAGTATTTTATAAAAATCAATGCAGAACTCAAGAAAAAAGAGCAAATAAAAAAGGCTTAGAACTTAGTCATATCCTTTATTTTAGTTAAAACACCCTGGATTGAATTTCAGCTCAGATGCAGGCGAGGAGATGAGTCCGAGCTTTGCAGATGAGGGTATCGCTTACGATAAACCAAGTTTGTTTTGAGACACGATGTCGAAAAATAAACAGGTGAGAA
>JAEWYI010000006.1 GCA_023395735.1 Cyanobacteria bacterium OH_SFB_17 | reverse complement strand
CCTTACGGTTGGAAGGATAGCTTGAATTCTTGTATCATCAGTTACATTTTTGTCAGCATCCAAAGGCACGTTAATATCTACTCTGACCAACGCTTTTTTACCTTTTACGTCGCCAAGATCTCTAATTGATTTTTTCATTTTTATCTCCTTTTTATTTATATCCACGGCAACTTAATTTTACAATATAAATAATTTAAGTAAAGTGGAAGGAGAAATATTGAAAATCAAACATTTTTCAGGAGAACAAGTCTTTTAATCCGCAATAGGTATAGAAAATTTTATTTCTGTTCCTGGAAACATCTTATTTTTTGGATAAAGCGGAGATTTTATTTCTAATTTTGAACTGAGATTTTTAAGTATTCTGCTTGTGCATTGAAGTCCAAAACCGCTGCCTTGCTTACCAGAACCAATAGCATTTGTAGCTCTTTCGCCTTCAAGAACTTTTTCTAATTCATCTTTGGGAATCCCTATTCCCATGTCTTTGACTGAAAAAGTGAGGTGTTTTTTGCCGTCAATAATCGTTTCTTCAAAATTGGTTATTACTTTAGCACCTTTTTTACTGTATTTGCAGGCGTTTTGAGTTAAATTTGAAAACAGGGTGTAAAGGTCAAAATCATTGACCCTTTCTTTTCCTGAGTAAGTCGGATAGTATATTCCAGATGCATATTTTTGCAAAATATCAGCGTTTCGGTTTTCGAGTTTTACTTTATTTTCAAGCGCTTCAATCATTGGAAATTCCATAGAATTGTTAAAGATTAAAGACGGTTGTGCTTTGTTTTTTTCGAGCCCGTTGCTTAAAAAACTTTCATAGCGGTTTATTGTTGTGAGAATTTTTTTAGAATTTTTTGCAAAGAAAATATTGTATTGTCGAGGAGCCATTTTTTCTTCTCCGATTTGTATCAGCAAGTTTTTCAGACACATTTTTGAAACCATGTTTTCCATGATTTCGTGTCTTCTTGTGCTGTCAAATTTTCTTTGGCTTCTGCTAAGAGTATCGTCAATGGCACCTTTGCATCTTAAACTGTCACCAAGTTGAGCGATACTTTCATCCACTATTTGAGTTTTCTTTATGACATCATTGGTTTTATTTAATTTCATAGCAGTTTCTTTAAGCAATTTTTTTATTTCAACTGAGTTCAAGTGTAAATCGCCCGAAATTTTTCCAGAAAGCTTTACACAATCTGCCATAATCGGTTTTAAAACAGTTGATTTGTTAAAATTTCTATACCCAACCGCGCTGGTTAGTATGCTGTTAAATTTTAATTGAATCATATTTCTTCTTTTTTTTATGGGAATTATAGTTAAAAAAACAAAAAAAACATTAAAATTGCTCTATTTTTCTCGATAAAATGGTGATTTTTCAAAGAAAAAATAAAATTTGTGACACTGAGCACGTCTTGACATTTTTTTAAATATTAACTTTTTTTCACAATCCGAGAAATTTTAAGGAATTTGGGGTACTATATTAAAAGAAAAGCATGTTATTTAAGTAATTGGAAGAGAATGTTACAGAAAACTTTTGAACTAACAGGATATGATTTTTATTCAAAGCGCCACGAAATGGAGTTGATTACTCTTATCGTTGAGGCGTTAAAACAGATTATTGAAGATGACAAACGCGAACCACAGCCTTTATTTATTAAAATTTCTGACAACTTTATTATGAACATTGCCAGAAAAGTGGTTCAAGATAAAAAAAGAAATTTTCTTATCGGTATAGCTGGTGAATCTGCGTCAGGTAAAACTACTTTTGTTGATAATACAGTTAAAGCGTGTATTAAAGACGAGATTGACGGTGTTTATACAGTTATTAGATGTGATGATTATTTTAAGGATACTTCCAAAGAGTTGAGAGAAGCTGGAAATTACGAAAAGCTTTTTAAGACAGGCTTCAGTTTTGACACTCCAAATGTTGTTAATCTTGACTTGATGAAAGAGCACTTAATCGATTTGAAATCTGGTAAAGCCATTATTTCGCCAAGATATGATTTTGTAACTTGTGAATCTTTCCAAGATGGTGAAATCAAAAAACCGGCGAGAGTGATTTTAAATGAAGGTTTGTATGTCTTGAACGAAGGCCTTCGTGAGATTATGGACGTAAAAGTTTATGTTTTCACCCCGCTTGATATTTTAAAAGACAGATGGTATAAAAGGGCGGAATCTCGAGGTAAAACAGGACTTGCTGCTGATTTGCAGTTTAGAGATGTAAATAAAACAGCTCAAGAATTTATCAGACCAGCGATGAAAGTTGCTGATGTTATAATCAACGGGCTTGTTGATATTGATTACATCGAAATAATAACAGACAAGATTTTTTCAACGATTGATTCTATTTGCTAGATAAAATTATTTATAATTGATATAAAAAAGGCTCTCTTTTAAAGAGAGCCTTTTGGTGATAATTTATAGATATCTGTTTTATCCTAAAATATCTTTCAGGTCTTGTTCTGCTGTCGTAATTGGTTTTATATCAAATTTTTCAACCAAAATATTCAAAACATTAGGGCTTACAAAAGCAGGTAAGGTTGGCCCGAGCCTGATGTTTTTCACCCCAAGATAAAGTAGTGTCAGAAGAATTGCGACTGCTTTTTGTTCATACCAGGAAAGAATCATGGACAAAGGAAGGCTGTTAATATCCGTTTCAAAAGCTTCTGCAAGTGCCATCGCTATTTTGATAGCTGAATAGGCGTCGTTGCATTGTCCAATATCCAGCAATCTTGGAATTCCTGCAATATCTCCAAAATCAAGCTTGTTGAATCTGTATTTTCCGCAAGCGAGAGTTAAAATTATACAATCTTTTGGCACAAGTTGTGAAAATTCTGTGTAATAATTTCTTCCGCTTTTAGCTCCGTCGCATCCGCCAATTAAAAAGAAATGTCTTATTTGACCTGCTTTTACCGCGTTTACAACTGTTGGAGCAACCGAAAGTACTGTGTTTCTTGCAAACCCGATTGTGATATATTTTTCTTCGCTGTCTTCTTTGAATCCTTCTTGAGAAAGCGCAGATTCAATAACTTTTGAAAAATCATCTCTTTTTACATGGACAACGTTTGGCCATGCGACAAGTCCTGTTGTGAAAATTCTATCGGAATATTCTTTAGGATCTTGTATGCAATTTGTTGTCATTAAAATTGAACCTGGAAACTCTTTAAATTCCTTTTGTTGGTCTTGCCAGGCTCCGCCGTAGTTTCCGATAAGGTGTTTATATTTTTTTAAGCCGGGATATGCATTTGTAGGTAGCATTTCACCGTGGGTATAAATATTAATTCCTTTTCCTTCTGTTTGTTTTAAAAGCTCTTCCAAGTCTTTCAAATCATGCCCTGAAACAAGAATTGCCTTACCTTTTATAGGTGTAATTCTAACTTGAGTTGGCTCAGGATGACCGTATGTAGAGGTATTTGCTTTGTCTAAAAGCTCCATTACTCTGAAATTAAGCTCCCCTGTTTTTAAAACATTTTCAAGTATTTTATCAGCCGAAGCATCTTTATCGTTTAAAGAATCAAGCAGTTTCCAAAAATCAGTGATGATTTTGTCATCCTTGTAGCCTAAGATTTGTGCGTGATCGTAGTATGCAGCAGCACCTTTTAATCCGTACATAATGATTTCTTGAAGCGACAAAATATCTTCGCCTAATGCCGCTTTTCGCATTTCGATAGAAGTTGGTAATGGCGTGTATTCTGCATCTATAAGATTTTTTAGCCCTTCTATTTGTATTTGAATCCTTCTTTTTACTCCTTCAAGTCTTGCATCATCAAAATTAACGTTAGTAACTGTTGTAAATAGTCCTTCAATCATTGCCAAATCAGCGTTTTGATTTATGTAATCTTTTTCGCGCAATTTGTTTGCATAAAATGCAAGCTCTTTTACTTTAGAAATTATTTCATCTTGAATTTCTGCACTTGTTCCTTGCTTGCCGCATACTCCTGCAAGTCTGCATCCTTCTCCTTTGGACGTTTGTTCACACTGAAAACAAAACATTTTTAAACCACCTTTCTTTTTTGGTCTTTATCTTTATTTGCTAGCTTGTTTATTAGAATTTTAGATTAATTCACCGGATATTGAAATCGTATAATCCTTAATGGTAACAATCTTTTTTGCATTTTCCAATGCCCTTTTGACTACAATTTCTACTCCGGAACAACACGGAACTTCCATGTGTACAATTGTTATCGATTTTATATTTTTTGTTTCGAAAATATGGGTCAACTTTTGGATATATGTATCAATGTTGTTGTCGAGTTTCGGACAAAAAATCAACAAAATTTTATTTTTTAAAAATCTGGAATGAAAATTTGCATAACTGAAAGGTACGCAGTCTGCTGCTATTACTAAATCGGCATTATGAAAATATTCCAAGTCAGGGTTGACCAATGCCAATTGAATCGGCCAGTTATTTAATTCAGGCTGAAGCACAATATTTTCATTAGCTGCTTCTGGACTTCGATTAATTCTTTTAGCCATTGCTGAAGGACAATTGCATTGAGTTTTTTCTTTGTAATCAGGAATTTCTATTGAATTTTGTTCCAAAAAATCAATTGCTTGTGATAAATATCCGTTTTCGCCATGGTCTGCAAGGTGTTTTAAGTGAGCCTTGATTACGTTTTCACCCCCCTTTACTACATTTTCCATTGCCTTGTATTCATCATAAGCTTCGGCTTCTCTTCTTTCAACTTTCATTGCGCCTGTCGGACAGTGTCCGATACAGGCTCCAAGTCCGTCGCAAAATAAATCACTTACAAGCCTTGCTTTCCCGTCAATTACTTGCAGTGCCCCTTCGGGGCACCCTGGGATACACTGCCCGCAGCCGTTACATTTTTCTTCATTTATGGTGATGATTTCTCTTTCCATTTTGCTAACTCCTTATTTGTATAATTGGTACCAATATACCAATATTGGGTAAAAAAATTATTTGATAAAATCTGAAAGTTTAGTATTTTCGAATTTATCTTTAACTTGTTTGTTGATAGAAGAAAGCATGTCTCCAAAAATGCAAGAGTGCATACATTCTTTTCTTGAGAGGAGGCAAGAGGAAGCATTCAGCTTGCCGTCAAAGGCTTCGTATATTTCCAAGAAAGTGACATCCTCCGGCTCTTTTGATAGTCTGAAACCTCCGCCAAATCCTTTAATTGATTCTATAAATCCCGCCTTGTTTAGCCTTTGCATAACTTTAGAAAGATGATTAGCGCTCACGTCTAGCTTGAAGGCTATTTCTTTGACAGAGACAAGTTTATCCTTGTTCTCAGCAAGCATAATCATTGCATGCAATGCTATAGAGGCGGCTTCTGATATTTTTAGAAGGCTGTTTGACATGTTTCTCCAGTAATTCTTAACTAACTGGTACCAGTATACCATTTAATGAATAATTTGTCAAGCTCTTTTTTGAGAATTTCCCTCCAACTGTTAAGATTTTCATTTAAGCTATTGAAGTTTTAAAAATAACTATGTAGAATGTAGTAAAAGGGATTAATAACGGAGTTAAGGATTATGAAAATCAAAGTTTTGGTTACCGCGCTATTTTTTGCTAACTTATCGCTAGCGGCAATCAGTGCCGAAAGTACGCTTGGACAAATAAGATTAAACGACCCAAGAGATGTTTCATCTAGAGCAAATCAAGATGTAAATTATGGTGGAGCAGGCGTTTCTACGATAAATCCAATGATGGGTGGATTTTATAATATGATGCAAGGGGCAAATACAAATCCTTATGCGATGCAAGAATTACAGAAACAGCAAAACGATTATGCCAAGCAGCAAATTGTAAAACCAACGTCAGATAAATAGATTACCAGGGATAGCTATCTGTGATTTGCCAGCCTTCTCTGATTATTTTTGTCGCACAAACTTCACCGATTTTGGTACTGTCGCATCCACTATTTATATATGTATCAGAATTAACGTAACCCAATGGTTGCAATCCTTTGTCGTCATCCAGTACAAAGACGAAAACATCTTTTCCGTATGTGTTCGGTTTTTTGCCTCCATTTATATCAACATAAATTTTCTTTGAAATGCTTGCGGAGCCTTCGTATGCTGAAACAATTAATGTTGAGCCATCCAACATAGATAATGTTGTTCGATAAGTTGGATAGTATATATTCATGCCTTCTGTAGAAACACCAGACAAATATTTGAAGCGATTTGAACTGTATCCACAATCTGAATAACTTGTGCAATATTTAGATATTTTCAAATAAGGTGCCCAGTATTTTTCGAAACTTGCTCTTATTGAAGCAACATCATCTGCAACTCCCCAATCCCAGGTTGATATTTTTCCATTTTCGGCTTCTGATAATTTGACAGCTTGAGAAAGAGATGTGTATTGTTTTTTTAAACCGGTAATAGTTTCTTGCTTTTGGTAATTAGAAATTAGCGTAGGGATTGTGAGTCCGGCTACAATTCCGATTATCCCAATGACAACTAGCACTTCAGCAAGCGTAAAAGAATTTAGAATAGCTATTTTGTTTAAGATTTTTGATTGCATTTTTTGTATACCTTTAGCTTAAGTATATCTTTTTTTAATATTTTTGTCAAAGAAAGTTAAGTTAAAAAAGATTTTATGTTAAAATGTAGTCAACGGAGGAATGAAAAATGAGCATTAAACCTTGGGTTGAATACTTTTTAGATTTAGCAAAAACTTGTGCAACGCGTTCTAATTGTATAAGAGCGCAGGTCGGAGCTGTAATAGTAGGCGAAGATAAAAAAATTAAAGCAACAGGCTATAACGGAACGCCGTCAAAAGTTGAATCTTGCGCAGAGCGCGGAGAGTGTTTCAGAGTTAAAAATAATATTCCTTCTGGAACTCGTTATGAGACTTGTCGTTCTATTCACGCGGAACAAAATGCAATTATTCAAGCAGGTCAAGATCGCTGTAAAGATTCTACAATGTACATTTGGGGGCATAATTTTATATGCATTTTGTGCAAAAGATTTATTGTTCAAGCAGGGATTAAAGAAGTTTATTTAAGAAAAGATGAAAATTCACCTATATTAAGGGTCTCGGTGGAAGATATAAGAAGAGAGCTGGAAGAACAGCCTCAACTAGTATAAATTAATAAAAAATCAGAAAGAGGCAAGATGTCAAAGACTGTTTTGGTTACAGGCGGAGCCGGTTATATCGGTTCTCATACTGCAAAATATTTAAAAAATCACGGTTACAAGGTTGTCATCTTAGATAACTTAATTTATGGGCATAAAGAAGCCACAAAAGGGTTTGACTTTGAGCAGGTTGATTTGGCTGACAAGTCAGCGTTAGAAAAAGTTTTTGAAAAGTATTCTATTGATGCTGTTATTCATTTTGCGGCGTATACGTATGTAGGAGAAAGTGTTTCAAAGCCTCAAAAATACTATTGGAATAATGTTGTAACTACTTTGAATTTATTAGATGTAATGCTTGAACACAACGTAAAAACGATTGTTTTTTCAAGCACTTGCGCGACTTATGGAAATCCTGAATATATGCCTTTAGATGAAAAGCATACGCAAAAACCAATTAATCCTTATGGCAAAACAAAATTTATGATGGAACAGATTATGGATGATTATGAAACAGCTTACGGGTTTAAGTATGCAGCTTTGAGATATTTTAACGCGGCCGGTGCAGATAAAGACGGTGAGCTTGGAGAAAGCCATGAGCCTGAAACTCATTTGATTCCTTTGGTTTTGAAAGCTATAAAAGGCGAAAGAGATGCAATTACAGTCTTCGGCACAGATTATGACACTCCTGACGGAACATGTGTAAGAGACTATGTTCACGTTGAAGACTTGGCTGATGCTCACATGTTGGCGTTGGAGAAATTGATAAGTGAAAACAAAAGCTTGCATTTGAACTTGGGTACAGGCATGGGAAAATCCGTTAAGGAAATTATTGCAGCAGCGGAAGAAGTTACAGGAAAAAAGGTTCCTGTAAAATATGGTGAAAGACGCCAAGGTGATCCTGCAAATTTATATGCTGCAAACTCTCTTGTAAAAGAAGTTTTGGGCTGGAATCCCAAATATGTTGATATAAAAGATATTATAAAAACAGCTTGGGAGTGGGAATTGGATAAAAAATTCTAAGTTTTCCACTAAAAAAATGATATTTTACTTTTTTCAAGTGTGGTATAATGTATGGCATGATACTTGGAGAGAAGAGAAAAGATTTTTATAAAAAAATGTTGGCGGCTGCTGTGATTGTTTCTTTGGCATCTGCCGGTTCTGTTTATTCTGCGGTAAATGAAGTTTCTGCAGTAAAAGAAAATAGAGCCAAAGTTTTAGTTAAGAATTTGTTGCCTAAAGTAGAAGTTAAAAAAACAGACAAAACTAAAACTGAAAAAAAAGTCGTTAAAGCTAAGTCTGAAAAAACTGCTGAAAATAAACTATCTAAAAATGAAGTAAAATCGGAAGGTACTTTTTTTAGTAAAATTTTTAAAAGAAAATTAAATGCTGATGTGGCAAAACCGGTTACAGTCGATTCTAACGAAACTCAAACTTTGCAAGCTAACGTTGTAATGACAATAGACGATTGTGTCAAGTATGCAATCGAACATGATCCGAATATTAAAAACTATCAAAGTACTCAAAAAATTCAAAAAAGCGAAGTTGGCCAAGCTAAATCAAATTATTTTCCTTCTATATACGCAGGAACAGGATACAACATAAACAATTCTAAATATTTTGGTGACAGAACGGATTCTGTAAATAATAATTATTATGGAATAAACGCAGGCGTAAATCAATTAATTTGGGACTTTGGGAAAACAACTGCAAACATAAACATGACAAAGTTTAATTATGAAGCTGCGGGATATGATGTTGAAAATGCAATTTTAGACAGCGTTTATAACGTAAAAATTTCATATACTGCTGTTTTGGCTTACAGAGCAAATGTTGATATATATGCTCGTTCTGTCAGAATAAACGAATTGAACGTTGAGAGAACAAAGGCGATGTATGAAGTTGGATTAAAATCCAAAATTGATGTTGTAAACGCTGAAGCAACTTTGACTGATTCCAGAATCAATCTTTTGGAAGCCCAAAATCTTTATCAAACAGCACTCATTGATTTGAATAATCGCATGTATTATGTTAATGCCCCGAATTATTTGATAAAAGATACTGAAACTTTTAATTTTCAAAAAAATTATTCTGTAAAAAATGAAATAAACGTTGCCTATGACCGAAAAAATTATGATTCAGCTACAGTAGAATCAGAAATAAAAGATGGTGCAATTTTAACATCAGGAATAGAAAAAAGAGATATTTTAAAGACATATCGATTCAAACCATTTGAATATACCTTAAATGATGCAATTGCAAAAGCTTATGAAAACAGACCAGACTTAAAATCCATGGAACTTGTGAAAAGGGCTTCTGAAGAATCATTGAAAGCTGTAAAAAGAAGTTATTATCCTGAACTTAATGCAAGTGCTGGTTATACAATGGCAAGAAGAAGCGACTATGGTTCAAACACCATAGGAATTTATGCAGGAATTGATTTGCCGACGATTAACGCTATGAACATCAAGTACAAAATAGATGAGGGCAAAGGTTATCTTGAAATTGCGACTACAAATGTTGATTTATTGAAAAAAAATATATATTTTCAGGTTCAAAGCTATTTTGTTAATATGAAACAACTTGAAAAAAGAATTCCGTTGATGAGCAAAAAAGTTGAACAGACATTGGAAAATTTTGAACTTGCTGACGGAAGATATTCAGTAGGACTAGGAAATTATATTGAGCTTCAACAGGCGCAAACAAATTATAACAATGCTCAACTTGCTTTTGTACAGGCCGTTTTTGATTACAATCAAGCAAGATATTATCTTGAAAAGGCTATAGGACTGAGATAAAAAAGAGCTTTCTATAAATAAAAAGGGGGCATCAATGAACTTAAAAAAAAGATATATTATTACTTTCGCGGTTGTAGTAGTTTCTTTGATTTTTATAATATCTGCATTTTTTAAAGCGGATAAGTCTCCTAAGTATGAGCTTTCAAAAGTTGAAAAAAGAACGATTACAGAAGTTGTCGAAGCTTCAGGGACAATTAATCCTGTAAACACCGTCAGTATTGGTACTCAGGTTTCAGGAATAATAAAAGAAATTTATGTTGATTACAATTCAAAGGTAAAAAAAGGTCAAATTTTGGCGCAAATTGACACTTCTTTATTTCAAGCTCAAGTAGATCAGGCTCAGGGGCAATTAAATTCTGCAAAAGCTAATTACGAAAAAGCAAGAAGTATGCTCGTTTATGATAAAGCAAATTATCTAAGATATAAAAATCTTTATAAGAAAAGATATGTTTCCAAAGATGAACTTGATTTGGCAGAAGCTAATTATAAAGCAGAAGTGGCAAATGTTAATGCTATGAAAGCAAGTATAGCTCAGTATTCAGCAACTTTGAGAAATAATCTTACAAACTTAAAATATACAAGAATTATTTCCCCTGTTGACGGTGTGGTTGTATCAAGGGAGGTTGATGTCGGTCAAACAGTTGCGGCGAGCTTCCAGACTCCTACATTGTTTTTGGTAGCTCAAGATTTAACAAAGATGCAGATTGATGTCAGTGTTTCTGAAGCCGATATTGGTAAAGTTAAACAAGGGCAAAGCGTTGAATACACTCTTGACGGTTATCCAAACGAAATATTTAACGGGAAAGTTTCTCAGGTAAGGTTGGATTCCACAACTACATCAAACGTTGTTACTTACACTGTTGTAGTAACTGTGAACAATGACAACGGAATCTTAAAACCAGGAATGAGCGCAAATGTTTCTATTATTACAAGTAGAAAAGAAGATGCTCTTTGTGTTGATAATGCAGCAATGAGATTTACACCTATAGAAATTACTGGCGGTAAAAAATTTAAAGAACAAGGTATTTGGCTTTTGAGAGACAATAAACCGGTCAGAGTAAAAATAAAAACAGGTATCACGGATAGTGATTATACAGAAATTATTACTCAAGAAATTCAAGAAGGTGAAGATGTGATAGTCGGAAGTGTTCAAGATTCTTCCAAGAAAAAATCAAATGCACCAAAACCGCCAGGTATGTTGTAAGGTATGATAAGGCGCCAAGCTTCGCTTGGCGCCTTATTGAAAAAATAAAGATTGAGCATTATGAAATTAATAGAGATAAACAATTTAATAAAAACTTATCAAACGGGAGATTCCAGCTTCAGGGCGTTAGATGATGTTTCTCTTTGTATTGATAATGGTGAATTTGTTGCTATAATGGGAGCTTCGGGTTCTGGTAAATCGACGTTTATGAACATGCTTGGTTGTCTTGATAAACCAACATCGGGGAGTTATTTTCTTGATGGGGTTGATGTGATGAAGCTTTCCTCTGACGAGTTGGCTGAGATTAGAAACGAAAAACTGGGATTTGTTTTTCAGGGGTTCAATCTTATTTCAAGGACGACAGCGTTGGAAAATGTTGAAATGCCAATGATATATAAAGGTATAGGCTCTGTGGAAAGGTCAAAAAGGGCTTATGAAGCTCTAAAGATAGTCGGGCTTGAAAATAGAGCCCATCATACATCAAACCAAATGTCTGGCGGCCAGCAGCAAAGAGTAGCGATTGCAAGAGCAATTGTAAACGACGCGCCGATAATTTTGGCAGATGAGCCGACGGGGAACTTGGATACTAAAACTAGCGTGGAAGTTATGGAATTTTTTGTTAAATTGAATAAAGAAAAAGGAAAAACAATTGTTTTGGTAACTCATGAACCTGATATTGCGGAGTATGCAAAAAGAGTTGTCAGATTCAAAGACGGTAAAATTATAAGTGATGAGAGAAAAGCATGATAGATTTTAATTCTACATTTAAAATTGCACTAAGATCGCTAAAGATTAACAAAATGCGCTCTATTTTAACTAGTTTGGGTATAATTATCGGAGTAAGCGCAGTAATCATAATGCTTTCTGTCGGAGAAGGCGCTAAAACACGTGTTGCAAAAGAAATTGAGTCAGTCGGATCAAATCTGCTTATGGTAATGTCAGGTTCTTCTAAAACAGGCGGTATCCGTGGAGGCTCTGGCTCTCAGCCAACTTTAACAATAAAAGATTCCGAGGCCATTTTGGCAAAATGCCCTTCTGTATTGGAAGTTGCTCCTGTTGTGTCAGAATCAAAACAAACAACATTTTCTAACCAAAACTGGTCGACTTCTGTTGCTGGTGTTACTCCGGGGTATCTTGCAGTCAATGCGTGGGAAATCGACTCAGGCAGAGCGCTTCTTGATGAAGATGTTAAAAATTCAGCTAAGGTGGCAGTTTTAGGTTCAACGGTTGTGACTAATCTTTTTGGCGATTTGGACCCAATCGGAAAAACTATAAGGGTCGGTGGTATGCCGTTTAAGGTGGTTGGGATTTTAACATCCAAAGGTCAATCAGGGATGGGGCAAGATAGAGATGATACTATTTTAATTCCGATAACAACTGCACAAAAAAAACTTTTCGGAACGGATTTTCCAGGGGTTGTCAGATTTATAAATGTTCAGGCAAAAAGCTCAGAGATGCTTGATTCTGCTCAAGAGGAGATAGAATTTCTTTTAAGGGACAGGCACAATATCGGGAAAAATGACGACGATGATTTTAAGGTGAGAAATTTCACTCAAATGTTAGAAACTATTCAAGCTGCAACAGCGACTATGACAATTTTATTGGGCTCTATCGCATCTGTATCTCTTTTGGTTGGCGGAATAGGGATTATGAATATAATGCTTGTTTCTGTTACGGAGAGAACAAAAGAAATCGGAATAAGAATGGCGATTGGTGCAAAGGCACAAAATATCAGGATGCAATTTTTGATAGAGGCTTTGCTTCTTTCTTTGATTGGCGGTTTAATTGGCGTTTTAGTCGGGGTGTGCGGTTCGTATTTGGTAGGTGCTTTTACTGATTTAAAAATTATGATTTCTCCGATGTCAATAATTATGTCGTTTGGTTTTTCTGGCTTGGTAGGAATCGGTTTCGGTTTTTATCCCGCTTATAAAGCCTCTTTGCTTAATCCGATAGATGCTCTGAGATATGAATAAGTTCTTGATTTTTAAAAAATTATTGTTAGGATATTAAGTATGAAGAAAATATTGTGGTTGTTATTTTTTATAATTCTGGCGTTTTCGGCAAAAAGTTTTGCCGCAGATTTCGATTACGTAAGCACTTATACCAATCTTGAGATGCCAAAATTTTCATACGTTCACGGAATAGATCCGGGGCAATATTATGACAACAAAAATGCTTCTTATTCCATCTATCCTTTATTTAGGCTCAATTCGCCAATATATTTCAAGAAAATTACAATTGTTCCGGGCTACTATTTGTTGACTCCAGTTGAAAATAAAGGAGAGAATTATCTTTTATTTAAAGAAAATGGCAGAGTCAAGTATACAGTTCCGGTTTATAAAAAAGAAATTGTTCCAGTAGATTTTTATGAAACACATCTTCCAAAGCAAAAAATGACTTTTACTCAAAAAGTCGGAAAGCATTTTTATGGTTTTATCGGTAAACACTTTAAGTCAGCAAAGAGAAAACCGGCTGTTCAATCATACATTATGGTCGAGGATTTAGATGAATATTATGTTTCAATAATTGTCTATTACGGACCGTATCGGTATTACACAATTTATAGAACAGTTCAGTTTTAATCTATTTGTGATAAGTTTCTCCGCGAGAAATTTTAAACGCTCTATAAATCTGCTCGACTAAAAGCAGTCTTGCAAATTGGTGTAGAAAAGTCATTTTAGATAGACTTAACTTGAAATTTGCTCTAGAAGAGACGCTTTTTGAGATTCCGCATGAAGAGCCTATTACAAAAACAATTTCGCCATAACCTAAAAGTCCGATTTCTTCTATTTTTTTAGAAAATTCTTCAGAGGTTAAGTTTTTTCCGCCTATTTCTAGTGTTATTACAAAGTCGGTCGGTTTAATCAGTGCAAGAATTTTTTCGCCTTCTTGCTGCAGAATTTTTTCTGTAAGGTTTTCGTCTTTTATTTCAATCGGAGAAATCTCTATTATGTCTATGTTTGCATAAGGCGTTAAACGTTTCAGAAATTCATCTATCCCGTCTTTTAAAAACTTTTCTTTAATTTTTCCCAATGCTATGATTTTAATTTTCATTTAAACCTGTTTTCAACGAAATATTTTTCACAACCCCGTTTGCAACAATGTTGTTTGGAACAATGATGAGTCCGCCGTCATTGCATCTTATTTTTGTGGAGCGCAGATTTATGTCTTCAACTTTTCCTTCAACGTCCAAAGAATTGACTGTTTGATTGATAACAATGTAATCACCTATTTTGTAAGCTTTGTCCGCCAATAGTGAAAATGAGCCAAAGACGTTAGCAATGGTTTCTTTTGCTCCAAAACCTACAGCTAAGCCTGTAATGCCAAAACCTGCAATAAGAGAAGTAATAGAATAGCCATGGCTTTGAAGTACAGTTGCAATCGCGAGAAAAACGATTGTTATTTTTAAAAGTTTGTCAATGATTGGTATAAAGGCTAAAATAGTTGTATCGTCGTGTTTTAAAGCAATTTTGTTTTTGAAATTTCGGTTGAAAATATCAATAATTTTAAAAAGAATAAAAACCGTAACTAAAACAATTATGGCTTCAGTGATGTTAGAAGAAAAGAACTTGTTAATCATGATTACCTCCAAATGGATTATAAATTAAACCAAATAAAGAGTAAAGAGGCTGCCGAAACTTGGTTAGCAAAACAAAGTGCAATTCTTTGCATCACAATTGCAGTAGTCATAACAAATGTACTTGTGTGGGCTATTTTCTAATCTGCATAACTGTCAAACTTCTTAGCTTCTTAACTTCTAAATTTTTAAAAAATAGCACTAAAAAAGCGGAAGACGAGACTCGCTTGAGCCGTGTGCGAGCGGCACGAGCACTACGGATCAGGATGTCGATTTATCGATTGAACTCCGTAAGTTGTCTCCGACAGAGACAACTTGCCAGTGAGAGACTCGTTCAAATAATTTAGAAAAAATTGCACTAAAAAAGCGGAAGACGAGACTCGAACTCGCGACATTCTGCTTGGAAGGCAGACGCTCTACCAACTGAGCTACTTCCGCTTAAGGTTATTTAGTTTTGGCTTCTGTTTCTCAGTTGGTAGAGTTTAATCTAACTGGGTGAGGCGACCTCACTGGCAACTGAGCTACTTCCGCTTAGGTTATTTA
>JAEWYI010000051.1 GCA_023395735.1 Cyanobacteria bacterium OH_SFB_17 | reverse complement strand
ATTTATAATGAAAATATGGATTATCTGAAGTGTTCAGATTTGTCTTGGGACGGAAAGAAAAAGTGTGATTAGTTGTTCTTAAAAAAACTTAATTATTTTTCTTGATTTTGGCAATAAATATTTTTAGCATGTTTAAATAAATAAAAACGGAGTGTTGTTTATGCAAGTTAGTCAAAATTCAGGTCCAAATTTTACAAGTGTAATTCCTGTTCGTGTTTATGGAAAAATTAACACAGACAAAGGGGTTAGGATTGTTCCTTCTATTGTTCGAGAAAACATTATGGAAGTTCAAAGCGAGCTTATGAAAATATTGGAACTCAGAAACAAAACAATTCGCACTGATATAATTAGCAAATTTGATCAAAATGTTGGTGATTATTATCTTCCTGCTGCTCCGGTGAAGTGTCAATCCACGATAAGAAGTGCCTTTAAAAAGGGTTTAGGCTTCTTGTTTACAGGAAACGAAGCAAAAGAAATTTATAAAAGGGCGAAAAAATTCGGACCGATAAAGCATTTGAGCAAAGAACGCGCGAATACTATAGAATCTTTAGAGACTGCATTGGTAAGGCAAGATTATTCTAGTTTGCAAAACAGATATATCAACCTTGATAATAAAAAATTGAAGGCAGTAAATCCTAAAACAAAAAAGGATGAGTATAAGCAGTTGAACATTTTGGCAGACATAAGTTTGGTAAGAAACTCAAAAGGTGAATATAAATATAAAGTAGATTCAATTAAAGATATTGAATTTACAACATTTGGTGATAACCCTGATTTTTATAATCCAATAAAAAATAAAATTCCAGCTTCTGCAAAACCTGTTGAAAAACCAGCTTTGCAAGTTAAGCAAAATCAAGAAAAACAGCTCGACTTAAACTTTGAGAGCGATAAGTAAAAATTTATTAATAAGTATTTGAAAAGCAAACTGTTTCAGCTATAATGTTCTGGTTGAGCGAAATTTTGAATTGGAGAAATTAGATGTATAATGTAGCGATAATTGGTGCTGGCCCCGCAGGGATTTTTACTGCGCTTGAAATAGTTAAGTTGAGACCTGAGTGGAAAGTTGTTTTAGTCGAAAAAGGCAAAAAAATTGAAAAACGAAGATGTTTTTTGAGAGAAGGTCAAAGAGTTTGTACTAATTGCAAAACTTGCGGATTGCTTTGCGGATGGGGCGGTGCAGGCGCATTCTCTGATGGAAAACTCACTTTGACACCTGATGTCGGCGGACATTTGGTTGATTATATGGAAAGAGAAAAAGTTGAAGAGCTTATTGATTACACAGACAAGCTTTATCTTGATTACGGCGCAACTGAAGTTGTTTACGGAACAAACAAGGCAGATCACGCAGAAATCGCACAAAAAGCAACTCTTGCAGAACTTAAACTTGTTTACTCTCCTGTTCGACACTTGGGAACAGAGCGCAGTCTTGATGTTTTGAAAAACATGCAAGATTATTTGATGGATAAAATTACAATAATCAACGACGAACCTGCCGACAAGTTAATTGTTGAAAATGAACAGGTCAAAGGTTTTATCACGAAAAAAGGACAAAAAATCACGGCGGAATATATTGTTATTGCTCCGGGTAGAGAAGGCGCGGATTGGTTGACTTCTGAATTTGCAGAAAACAAAATCGGAATGGTTAATAACGCCGTAGACATCGGTGTTAGGGTTGAACTTCCTGCTCCTGTTTTTGAGCCTATTACAGAAAAATTATATGAATCAAAACTTATTTATAACTCAAGAACTTTTGGCGATGAGGTCAGAACTTTTTGTATGAATCCAAACGGTGAAGTCGTAAGTGAAAACTACAACGGCATTTTGACCGTAAACGGTCACAGCTATGCTACTAAAAAGACTGCAAATACAAACTTTGCGCTTCTTGTATCTGAAAAATTCACAGAACCGTTCAAAGAGCCGATTGCATACGGACAACACGTAGCAAGACTTGCAAATATGCTTGCAGGCGGCGTTTTGGTCCAAAGATTCGGTGATTTGCTTGACGGAAGACGCTCTACTCCTGAAAGAATTAAATCAAGCATAATTACTCCGACCTTGACATCTGTAACACCGGGTGATTTGAGCTTGGTTCTACCATATAGACAGTTGTTGAGTATAATCGAAATGTTGTATGCGTTGGATAAAATCGCCCCTGGTACTGCTTCAAGATACACACTTTTGTACGGGGTAGAAGTTAAGTTTTATTCTGCAAGAGTAAAATTGACTAATGAACTTGAAACAGAAGGTGTAAAAAACTTGTTCACAATCGGCGACGGTGCAGGTGTAACAAGAGGTTTAATTCAAGCTTCTGCATCAGGTGTTCATGTTGCAAGAACAATTTGTGCAAGATAAACTTGAAAATTAACCTTAACAAAAGAAATATTTTGACTTCGAAACATTTCCTATGATATAATTGTGCCATGAATAAGATTAGCTTAACTAAACAAAATCAACTGATTCTCTTGGGGCTTGTTTCAAGTACCATTTTAATCATTCTTATTGCAGTTTTAGCAAGCTCTAATATTCAATCAAAATTGAACGACGGTTATCAAAATTTTGGTAAAATTATATCAAAAACTTTGGCGGTCGAAAGTGCGGATTTAGTAAAAGATATTCCTGAATTTGAAAAATATGACAAACTCAAGGAACATTCGCAATCTATTTTGGACACAAATGATGATATCGCTTTTATCGAATTTACAGATAACCGCGGAAACATAATTTATTCAAGTAAAAATGATTATCAAAGGCAGGCTAAGACTTCAAAAATTGCAGTAAGTTCTCCAATGATTGTGAGAAAATTGGGGCAGACTTCTACTATAGGCTCTGTTATGGTCGGTTTGTCCGGTAATATTATTAACCAGATTTCTTCGACTACAAGAGCTTCTTTGTTATTTGTTTTTGTTGTGGCGTGGGTGGTTTTTGCACTCGTTATTTTGATTAATACTTACTTAATTACAAGAGAATTAAGAATTTTGCATCATGGTGTTAGAAAGATATCCACAGGCGAATTTGGATATAAAATCCAAGGAAAAGGCGTCAGCTCAGAAGTTCGCGAACTTTTTGACGCGTTTAACGATATGTCCACAAGGCTTCACTTGTACGAAGAACAAAACGTTGAGCAGCTAACATTAGAAAAAAATAAAATGGAAGCTGTGTTGATGAGTATTGCAAACGGGGTTGTTGTTTGCGACAATTTCGACAATGTAGTTTTGATAAATCACCAAGCGCAGAAGCTTTTGGAAGTTGACGAGAGAGAAATTTTAAATTCTAAAATTCAACTTTATTGTGATTCTGACGGAGAACTTTGTTTTAAAGATAAAATTGAGCAATTTAAAGATACTCCGCTAGATGAGATGGAGATTAAGCCTCTTGAATTTAATATTGAAGTGGATAAAAGGGTTATCAAGGCTGTTATATCTCCGATGTTTTCAAGAAATAAAGATTATGTAGGTTATATAATCGTTCTAATCGACGTTACTAAAGAAACAGAAATGGACAAGATTAGAGGGCACTTTATTTCTAACGTTTCTCACGAGTTGAGAACTCCAGTAACGGTTTTGAGAAGCTACATTGACACACTTTACAATTTCGGTACCGAATTTGATTTTAATACTCAAAAAGAATTTATCGGGGTAATGAATCAGGAAATCATAAGATTAAACAGGCTTGTGAATGACATTTTAGACTTCTCAAGGTTGGAATCTACGAATGTGAAACTTGAAAAGAAACGTTGCAATATTGTTTCTATAATAGAAAATTGTGTAAACTCAGTTCAAGTATTGGCACAGGAAAGAAATCTGACTTTCTCAATAATGAAAGAACCTGATTTGCCTGATGTTGTTTTAAACGAAGGCAGTATTGACAGAGCAATAAGCAACCTTTTGTCTAATGCTATAAAATATTCTCCTGATGGCGGCAGAATTAAAGTTAGAGCCGAAAGAGCCAGAATAGGTGAATTCGTTGAGGTTAGTATTGAAGATCAAGGCCCTGGAATTCCAGAAGAATATCAGGCAAAAATATTCGAGAGATTTTTCAGAATCGAAAACGATACTCATACAATAAAAGGTACAGGTTTGGGCTTACACTTAGTAAAAATTTCTGTTGAAAAACATCACAAAGGTCAAGCTTTTGTTTCGTCTAAGCTAGGTGAAGGTTCTACGTTTGGGTTCAGATTACCAATAAATCTTCCTGATGAAGAAAAAATCGATGAAATGGGACTTCCTAACCAAGATGAAAATGTTGAATCTAACATATCAAACGAAGTTGAAGATTCAGAACAAATTTCACAAACTCAAGATAACGGCTGGGAAATCAGTTTAGAAAAAAGAGAGATTTAAAAATATAATATTCTCTTAATTTCTTCTGGTTTACAATTTGGCTTTTTATTTTACTCTTGAAAAGACTTCCACGTCAATGTCGTCAAATGTTGATGTCGAAAAGTATGCACAAGATGCTACCATAGCGGCATTGTCTGTACAGTATCTCATAATTGGAGCATTAACTCTAAAACCTTCATTTTCAAGCTCAAAGAATTTTCTTCTAATCTCTGAATTGGCGGCTACGCCGCCAGCCAAAACGACCTGATTATAATTTTTTTCAATCAGTGCATGTTTAACTTTTTTAAGCAAGGTTGCTGACACATTTTCTTGGAAGCTTGCGCAGACATCTTTTACAACATTTTCAGGCAGGGTTTCGCCGTATTCTTTCTTAAGCTGTTGAATGAGTCTTAATACAGCTGTTTTTAGTCCGCTAAAGCTGAAATCATATTCTCCGACTTTTGCTTCAGGAAGTTTGTATGCTTTGGGGTTTCCTTCTCTCGCAAGTTTGTCTAAAACAGGGCCTCCTGGATATGGAAGTCCGATTAGGCGTGCGACTTTGTCGTAGGCTTCGCCTACTGCATCATCAATTGTTTCCCCGATTATTTCTTGTTGTTCAAAGGATTTTATTTCAATAATTTGTGTATGTCCGCCGCTTACCAAAAGGGCAATGAATGGTGGTTTTATATCGGTGTCGATGTAGTTTGCAGCAACATGGGCGTGCAGGTGGTTTATTCCGATAAAAGGTTTGTCATGGACAAGCGCAAGTGTTTTTGTTGCGTTGAGCCCGACAAGCAAAGACCCTACAAGCCCCGGGCCAACTGTTCCAGCAAAAGCTGTTATTTGCTCTGCTGTCATATTTGCTTGTTCAAAGGTTTCATCTATGATTAAATTAACTGCTTCAAGGTGTTCTCTTGCTGCAATTTCAGGAATTACTCCTCCGAATTTTTCGTGAGTTTTAATTTGAGAGGCAACAACATTTGCAACAACTTCGCGTCCGTTTTTTACAATTGCGCAGGCCGTTTCATCACAGCTCGATTCAAGCGCCATTATGTAATTGTCAGCGCCTGAGTTTTCACCTATTAATATTTCTTTTTGGCTAAATAGTGTTTTTTTAATGTTTTTCATAGTATTATTATTATAAATCAAAAATATATTTTAGTGAAAGCAAGTTTTATTAAATATATTTGGTAAAAGAATTAAACGTAAGGAAAAAAATGAAATTTTTAGATAAATCAAGAATAAAAATAATATCAGGCCCCGGCGGAAACGGTATGGTGGCTTGGCGTAGAGAAAAATATGTTGACAAAGGCGGCCCTGCAGGCGGAGATGGCGGTGCAGGCGGAGATGTTTATCTTATTGCAACGGAGAATATGTCTACGTTAATGGACTTTAAGCACAAATCTGTATTCAAAGCAGAGGCAGGGGTAAACGGAAGAAGCAAAAGCCAACACGGAAGATGTGGGAAAGATTTGTATATAAAAGTTCCGGTTGGAACTGTTGTAAAAGATTTGAAATCAGGAAATTTAATCGGTGATTTGGTTAATGACGGTGATTCTTTGCTAGTTGCAAAAGGCGGAAGGGGCGGACGTGGAAATTCACGTTTTGCTACTTCTCAAAAGCGCGCTCCTCAATTTTGTGAGCCGGGAGAACCTTCTATAGAAAGGGACTTGGAGCTTGAATTGAAGCTTATAGCTGATGTCGGGCTTTTAGGGATGCCAAATGCTGGAAAATCTACCTTCATTAGTGTAATTAGTTCTGCAAAACCAAAAATTGCGGATTATCCTTTTACGACGCTTGTTCCAAATTTAGGTGTAGTAAGAAAGCCTACAGGCGACGGGTTTGTCGTTGCGGATATTCCTGGATTGATTGAAGGTGCTTCAGAAGGAGTTGGGCTTGGACATGAGTTTTTAAGACATGTAGAAAGATGTAGATTCTTGGTTCATATTGTTGATTTGACAAGTGAAAATCCTATAGATAATTATAATAAAATTAATGATGAGTTGAAAAAGCACTCTCAACGTCTTGCTAATTTGTATCAGATTGTCGCACTTAATAAGATTGATTCAGTCGAAGATGAAGTTAAAGATAAGTATCTAAACGAATTTAAAAATATGGCTGATGATGTATTCTTGATGTCTGCTGTGACTGGCGAAAATGTTAGCGAAGTTGTCAATTTTATATCAAGTAAGGTTGATGAGATTCCAAAACCAACATTCGAACTGGATATAATCAAAGAAGATTTAGGCGCTTATGACAATGACGACAGTGCATTTGAAATATTTAAGCTAGATAAAAATACTTTCTCTGTTACTGGTGGAAAAATTAAGCGTCTTGCAGGTGTAACTGATGCAAGAAACTTGGAGCAGGTTTTGAGACTGCAAAATATATTCAAAGATATGGGTGTTTTTGAAGCCTTGAAAAAATGTGATATAAAAGATGGTAATACAATAGTTGTTGAACACCTAGAGCTTACATATTATTCAGAAACATTGTGGGACGAAGGCCGCGGATACTAGCTTTCAATTGATTTATTTTAAAGATATGTAAATGTTTTTTAGATAAAGGCAAAAATATTCATTTTTGCCTTTATTATAATAAAAAAAAGGAATTTTATATGAAAACAAATGTTATTAATCCGAATTTGCAATCAGTTTTTTCAAAAATAAACAAATCTGTAGATAAAGTTCAGCCGAAAGATTTTAAAAAGGCATTTAAGTCTTCAGGAGTTGATGAATTCTCTTTTAGAAATTCTTTTCCTGATTTCTTCACAAGTGAAGGAGCCTTGGCTCAGGAATCTAAAAAAGGCATAAATGATATGCTTGTACTTTTTGGCTTAGGTAAAAATGCTACATTGAAAAAATTAAACAAGGAAATTTCAAAAACAATCGCATCAGTTATTAAGTAATTAATGAGATTGACTTTAAGCTATCGCTAAAGAGGCGCCCCGTGGGGGCGCCTCTTTAGCGATAGGTAGGTGATTAAATATATCTAGAAAAAGCTTTATTTTTCGAACTTTTTTTAGCCAGTTTAATCAAATTTTCTTTGACTGTTTTAAGTATAGGCGTTTTAACTTCACGTTTAAGAACGTTTTTGTGGCTGACATATTCGTTGATATTTTTCATTAACTCGGCTTCTTCTTTTTCTTTACCTGTTTTCTTAAGCCAAGCTTTTCTCATATTTGCAAACTCTTCACCTGAGAAGAAGTTACCTCCATCGTCGCTTTGGCTTGCTTTTCTGTAGGTTTCCAGATATTCTTCGCCGAATCCTTTGTAGAAATCCAGAATTTTCTTTGAAACTTTAGAAGACATTTCAGTGTATAACTCTATGTCTTTTTTAATTTCATTTTTGTATAAATCCATCAATGTTGTGTTAATTTGTCCGTTTGATTCTAGAAAAGATATTTGAGGAGTATGGATACCCAAGCCTTGGCCAAGGATTGCGTGTTTGATTCTTATTGTTTTTTGACGATAATCCGCAGAAACTCCTGAATCGTGGAAGTTGTTGAAGAATGTATTTTCCGCATCGCCTCCTGCATGGGACATTGCCAAGTCTTTAATAACTGATTCAAAACCTTCATTTGAGCGTTCATCGGTTAAGAGCGTTACTCCAAGTATTCCGGCTCTTGATTCGTTTGAAATCCCGCTTAGTTTGGCTTCACTGATTGTATCGGTCAATAGAGCATGTCCAAATTCGTGCATTACGGTTATTTCTTTTTCCAAAGAGTTCTTTGTTGTTTTTGTTTTAGCCCCGAAAAGTAGTCTCATGTAGCCTTCCATCATATCGTCATAAGTGATAAATTTATTTTTATCTCTTTTTCTTACGATATCCATGGTTTTTTCGAGTAATTTTTTGCAATCATCTCCACTGCGCTCTGATAGTGTTTTTGAGAACTGCGTGAGCATTTTGTCTTTCTCTTGCTCTGATTGGAAAGGAAGTTTTCTTGCATGAATTTTTAAAATTTCAAGCCTTTCTTCACTTGTTTTAGGTAAATCGACTTTGATTATATCAAATCTTCTTTTAAGGGCTGGGTCTAGAATATCTGCTCTGTTTGTTGCAGCCATCCATAAAACTGTAACTTTTTTGTCTTTTTTGAATCCTTCTATTTCTGTTAAAAGTTGGTTTAAGGTCCCGTCTTTTATGTCTGAAGAAGCTGAAGCCCCTCTTTCTTTGCCCATTGCATCAATTTCATCGATAAAAACAATTGCAACATTTTTACCTGAATCAATGGCCGCTTGTCTTGCATCTCTTGCGAGGTTTCTTACATTTTCTTCAGATTGACCTAGGAATTTGTTAAACACTTCTGAAGCAGATATTGCAAAAAATGGTATGTTTGCTTCTCCTGCCACAGCTTTTGCAAGTTGAGTTTTAGCGCATCCTGGAGGACCTTCTAAAAGCGCTCCTCTTGGTGGGAATTCGTTTTCCTTTAAATATTTTGCAGGATTTTTTGCAAATTCTACTAAATCTTTAAGTTTTTCTTTTGCTTCGCTTGTTCCTCCAATATCTGTAAATCTTGTTTCCACATTTTTGACGTAGTTGTAAATTTTATTTGTATCTTTTAAATAATCAAATATATGAGCTTCATTTTTAAACATTCTGTCGACAGTTTTTTTGTCAATTAATACTTTAGTTTTTTCCAGTCCTTCTGTTTGTTTTGCCTTGGATGCAGCTTGAGCAAGAATTATGTCCATTGCATTAAACGCTTTTGGCGGAAAACTGCCTTGATATTCAGGTCCAATGTGGTCTATGACTGCATCTACCGCTCCATCAGTAATGTCAAATACTACATTTTCATAGTTTCTTACAATATCGGACAATTGTCTTTTGTTTAGTTTGAAAAATTCCTTTGTTTCTCTTGCCCCGAGTCCAGGGAGGCTAACTTTTCTCACGTATTTGTAGTCTTCAGGATCAATCTTTGAAAACATTTTTTCAGCAGGATTATTATTGGGCTCAATTACTTTTTTGTTAACGATTCCTAAAATACGAATGTTTGGAATGTCAGGATCATATTGTACTCGTTCAAAAAGTTTTTCTTGTCCTGAATTTTTGTTGAACAATTTTAAATACGTTTCGTAGTTGTCAATAATGACAATTTTCTTTAATTTGTTTTTTGAATCAAGTTTTTTTAAGTAAGTTCTTAAATTTATAGAAGGGTCAGCATCTTCTCCCAATATCGGTAAATCATTGAAATTTTCCAGATAATAAACGTTTGTCGTTTTGTCAAAACCTAGATTGCTAAATTTATTTTGTTTTATTTTTTTAGTAAGCATTTCTGTGAACAATTTTGTAGGTGCTTTTTCATCTTTTACTACAAGAACGTTTTTATCTGATGCCATTTTTGAAATGGTTTCTTGAGTTTCAGCATCATAAAAATTTCCAACTGTTCTCATCGGTTTGTTGCTGTAGTTTTCAAAAGTCAACCAAAGAGTTTTGTTTACAAGGCTATCTTGTGTTTTTTGGTATTCCATGTACAAATTATAGACTTTTTCGTCATTGCACATTATTCTTCTGCCATCAGGCAGATCAATAGCTTTGGGTTCAAATTTAGCTTCATTTTTTTTCTCAGGAGATAATTTTTTTTGATTTTTGTCATCAACCGGTTTTCTAGGTCTGTCCGCAGGGTTTTCACCTGTAAAATAAATAGATGTTGTTGTGTTTTTTATGCCTGAAGATAAAAACGAGGTATTGTTCTTCAATACATTTGTGTTTCGAGTGCTCACGTTTTTTTTGCTTTTTGTTTTTTCATAACTCGTCGTGTTTGAAAAAGGGGTAGAAAATTTTACTAACATACAATACCTCACTTGCCCCAAGGGCCTATGTCTAACCAAGTCTAACCTATACCTAACAAATAAAATTCAATTGGTGTTTATTTAACACTACATCAGTAGTATTTGGTAAGTGTATAACTTTTTTTTCTTGATTGCAACCCTTTTTTAACAAAATGTTACATATGTAGTATGTTTTTTGATAAATAAAAAGAAACTCCAAGCAAGACTTGGAGCTTCAATATCGAAATTTAAAAGAATGAGTGTAAAAATTACATCATTCCGCCCATTCCACCCATTCCCGGCATAGCAGGCATAGCTGGAGCTGGATTTTCTTCAGGTAGATCAACAACGGCTGCTTCTGTTGTTAATAGCATAGAAGCTACTGATGCAGCATTTTCTAGTGCTGAGCGAGTTACTTTCGCAGGATCTACGATTCCTGATTTAATCATATCTGTAAATTCATTTTTCAAAGCATCGAATCCGAATGAATCTTTTTCAGATTTTACCTTATCGATTACAACATCAGATTTTGCACCTGCGTTGTTAGCGATTGCTTTTAGAGGTACATCAAGAGCTGAAGTTAGAATTTTGAATCCGATTTTCTCGTCATCTGTCTGGAAAGTAACGGATGGAAGTTTTGATTCAAGTTCTTGTTGAACTCTAACAAGGGCAACGCCGCCTCCTGGTACGATACCTTCTTCGTTTGCTGCACGAGTTGCGTTGAGCGCATCTTCTATTCTCAATTTTCTTTCTTTAAGCTCGATTTCAGAAGCTGCACCGACTTCAATTACTGCAACCCCGCCTGAAAGTTTAGCAACGCGTTCTTGCAATTTTTCTTTGTCGTATTCAGAATCAGAAGCTTCGATTTGTTTTCTGATTAATTTTACTCTTTCTTCTACAGATTTTTTCGTTTCGTCGCCTACAACGATGGTTGTTTCGTCTTTTGTAACAACAACACGTTTTGCAAGACCCATCATTTGAGTTGTAACGTTTTCGAGTTTTATTCCAAGTTCTTCAGTGAACATTTCGCCGCCTGTTAAAATTGCGATATCTTCAAGCATGGCTTTTCTTCTGTCGCCAAACCCAGGAGCTTTTACTGCAACGGCTCTTAGAACTTTTCTCATTGTGTTTACAACAAGAGTTGCAAGAGCTTCGCCTTCAACGTCTTCTGCGATTAGAAGAAGTGAGCGGCCGTCACGCGCAACTTGTTCAAGAACAGGTACCAAATCAGCGATAAGGTTAATTTTTTTGTTTACACAAAGAACGTAAGCATCTTCAAGAACAGATTCCATTCTTTCAGCATCTGTAACGAAGTAAGGGGAGATGTAACCTTTGTCGAATTGCATACCTTCTACAACTTTTAAGTTTGTACCGAAAGATTTTGATTCTTCAACAGTGATTACGCCGTCGTGTCCTACTTTTTCCATAGCTTCAGCAATAAGCTCACCGATTTCAGGGTTGTTGCCTGCTGAAATAGTTGCAACTTGTGCTGTTTCTTCTTTTGTATTAACTGATTTTGACATTGATTTAATTTTTTGGATAGAAATTTCAACCGCTTTGTCGATTCCGCGTTTCATGCACATTGGATTTGCTCCTGCGGTAAGGTTTTTAAGTCCTTCTTTTACTATAGCTTGAGCCAAAACGCTAGCTGTTGTTGTTCCGTCACCTGCAACGTCGTTTGTTTTTGACGAAACTTCTTTTAGAAGTTGAGCTCCTGCGTTTTCAAGTCCGTCTTTTAGCTCGATTTCTTTTGCGATTGTCACACCATCGTTAACGATTTGAGGTGCGCCGAATTTTTTTTCTAATATAACGTTACGTCCTTTTGGTCCAAGGGTAACTTTAACAGCATCCGCTACTGCATCAATGCCTTTAAGAAGGCTTTTTCTAGCTTCTTCTTGAAAAACAATTTTCTTTGCCATTTTTATTTCTCCTTTATTATTTATGATTTAGTCGTCTTTGATTATTTTGGGTGAGAAAATCTTTGTTTGCTCTCCTAGGTGTGCCGTGTGGCTATAGTCACTCGATGCACTTTAAAAAAATTATTCTATAACAGCCAAAGCATCTTTTACTGATAAAATTTTGTAAACTTGTCCGTCTAGTTTTACATCAGTTCCTGCATATTTAGCATAAAGAACAACTTCGCCGACTTTAACATCAAGCGGTTCTCTTTCGCCGCTGTCAAGAGTTTTTCCAAGTCCAACAGCTATAACTTCACCTTTTTGTGGTTTTTCTTTTGCGTTATCAGGAATAAAAATTCCGCCTGTAGTTTGTTCATTGTCTTCAATAACTTTAATTACGATTCTGTCACCTAGTGGTTTAATTGACATATTTGCCTCCTTCTCTAAACTATACAAATAATTTACTTTCAATTCTATTTATAACATTAAAATACAAGACATTGTTTAAAAATTAACAAAAAATTAATTGTTAGTGTTAGGTTCGTAGCAAATATCCTCATTAAACGCCGATTTTAAAGATAAAATTTTTATGTTATTTTTTGTTAAATATATTTTTAAAGGGCTCGGAATATATTTATGTATTTATTATAATTAGTGTATAAATAAAGAATAGGGAAAAATATGAATATTACATTTACCGGTTACAACCTTAGCCATACAATGATTGCAAAAAATGCAGAAGACGTTAATATTATTGCTATGATGTTAAAGCTTGATGATAAAGGGACCAAGGATTTGAGTGATTTTAAACAAATCTTCAAGAAATTTCCATCCCAAGATTCAGGAGATGACGTGCTTCAATTGAATTATTATAAAAATGGCGGTCTATACAATTATGAGATTAACGACAAGCCTGTCGGCATTGACAATGAAAACTTGCCGCATTTTCAAAAAATTATGACTTTTTTAAGAAGAGTTTTTGATGAAGGAAAAAATAAACCTGATTTAACTCCACAAGAAAGGGAGAAAATCGAAGCTTCTTTACTCTTTGTGAAAATGATAAAGAAAACTATAGCCGATTACTTGGGTGTAAATGTTTCTGATATAAAAGCAAAGCCAAAAGTATAAGATAAAATTAAGTGCGAAGGTGTAATTATTAAAAAAAAATAAATTTAACTTGTTTATCTTCCTTGTTAAACTATAATATTTAAATAGGGAGAAATATAATGAGACATAAACACAAAAAAGAAGAAGAAGTTAAAAATAATCCTTTCGCAGAATCGGATAACGTCAATAGTGAAGAAGCAGTTAGTGAAGCTGATTCTCAAAATGTTGCACAAGCTGAAGAATCAGCTTCTCAACTGGAAAAACTACAAGAAGATTTTGATAATTTGAACAATCAATATCTTAGATTGGCTGCAGATTTTGACAATTTTAGAAAACGTCAAGCTCAAGAAAGAGAAAATCTTATCGCCTACGGCGCTCAAGATTCTATGAAAAAATTAATCGAAGTTTTGGATAATTTTGACAGAGCAAAACAGTCGATTGAAAAAACAGATGATGTAAATCAGGTAAAAGAAAGTTTTAATGTCTTGTACAATCAAATGTTTGACAATCTTTCAAAGCTTGGATTGGAAGTTATAAACGCTCAAGGCGAAGAATTTGATCCTAACTTCCATGAGGCTGTTATGCAAACTCCATCAAGTGAACACCCTGAAAATCATGTTATAATGGAATTACAGAAAGGTTACAAACTAGGGGATAAGGTTTTGCGACCAACTCTTGTGAACGTAGCGACAAACGAATAATATTAAAAAGCGAGATGTTTTGAGGCTTTGTGCTCACTTGCTTTTAGAGATAAAATAAGTTAAATAATGAAGGAATATAAATGGATTACTATGAAATACTTGGGGTAAGTAAAGACGCAGGTAAAGATGAAATTAAAGGAGCGTTTAGAAAGCTTGCGAGGCAATATCACCCCGATGTAAACAAGGCAGCTGACGCGGAAGAAAAATTTAAGGAATTAGGAAAAGCATACGAAACGCTTATGGATGATGAAAAGCGTTCTTTGTATGACAGATATGGCGAAGACGGACTCGCAAATGCAGGTTATGGCGGAGGCGGCCCTTTCGCAGGCGGTTTCGGCGATTTGAATGATATATTCAATTCGTTTTTCGGTGGCATGGGCGGTTTTGGTTTTGGCGGACGTCAAGTTGACCCTAACGCTCCTCAAGAAGGTGATGATTTAAGGGTTGATGTCGAGCTTGAATTTGAAGAAGCCGTTTTTGGAGTCCAAAAAGAAATAAAGATTGACCATCTTGAAACTTGTCAGGCATGTTCAGGTACAGGAGCCGAACCTGGTTCTAAACCAACAAAGTGTCCGACTTGTGGAGGCAGTGGTAAAGTTCAGCAAACAACTCAAACCATTTTGGGGCATTTTACACAAATTACAACTTGTCCGGATTGCGGTGGCAAGGGGGTAAAAATTTCTAACCCTTGTAAAGCTTGTAAAGGTTATGGAAGAGTTGAAAAAGAAAAAACAATAGATGTAAAAATCCCTGCAGGTGTTGATAACGGTTCTAAAATGAGATTTTCAGGCGAGGGTGATGCAGGTAAAAACGGTGGACCTTCAGGGGATTTATATGTTGTGCTTCATGTAAAACCTTCAAGCTATTTTAAACGTGATGGCGCAAATGTTTATTCCACCCTTGAAATTTCGCCGGCTCAAGCAGTTTTAGGAGATAGCATAAAAATAAAAATTCTTGATGGTGAAAAAGAAATTCATGTTCCAGTCGGGCATCAAAGCGGAAATGCCGTGAAAATTAAAGGCGCAGGAGTTCCTTATTTAGGCAAAAGCTCACAAAGGGGTGATCATATTGTTGTGATAAATATTAAAACCCCTGAGCATTTAAGCAATGAGGAAAAAGCACTTTATGCTAAATTGTACGAGCTCAACACAGGTAAAAAACATCAAGAAAAAGAAAGTTTGATGGATAAGGTTAAAGGCGCTTTCGGCGGATAGGGTCTTATTAATAAAAAAAACAAAAGGCGCCCCGCTGGGGCGCCTTTTGTTTCTTTTATTAATCTATTGTACAAATAAAATCATTCTTGGTATAATTATTTTGGACTAAATTCAAGGGGAACAAATGAAAAAAATAATTTTAACTTTAATATTGGTGTTTGCAACTGCAACTAATGTTTTTGCGGCCAAAATTCCTGATAATATAAAAGCTGTAGTAAAAAAAGATTTTGCTCAGGCAGATTTCAGATTTGACGGGCTCATAACTCTTCCTGACGGAACTATGTATTTGCCGCTTTTCCCTGCATTGGTAAAAAAGCCCGATGTAATTGAGGCAAAAACAACATTGCCTGCAGGTAAAAAATTGTCAGAAAAACCAGATGTTGTAATATTTAACAACGACTTTGTTCTGATGAAAATTTTGGTCAACCCAAAAGGTCAAAAAACTGTTCTCTATACAAAAGAGCCACCTATTGAGGTTCGTACAGGGCTTTTGCCGCAAGATTTGCTAGTGCCGACCGGGTTGGTTATTCCTGATAATATAAAAGGGATTATCGGTAATTTGCAGATTACCACCGCGCAAGACCCTGGAATAAAGGTTCAGGCAGAGCCGTATTTGGAAAAAAAGATAACAAAAACATTCCAAACTACGAAAAATTTAGTTTCTGTTGTGCCTCAAATTGCTAATAAAACAATTTATGCTACAACTTGCTATTCAAAAAACATACAGGTTATAAATGGTGAATCGAGCCATCCTGCTTATGCACTTGCTCAAAAATCTACTCCAATAGATATCAAAGCGACTCCTGACGGTAAGTTTATGTTGGTAACTTCTTATAATAGAACTTTTGTCGACGTAATTTCCCTTGCGGATGAAAAAATAATCAAACAGATTGATTTAACAACAGAAGCAGGTGAAATCGTTATTGATAAAATAAGTAAAAAAGCTTATGTTGCGAGTCCTGAAGATTCTTCTATTTATGTGATTGATTTGCCTACTATGACTTTAAAACAAAAAATTAAAATCAAAGGAAGTTGTGAAAAATTGTCGTTGACAGATGACGGTACAAAACTTTTTTATGCCGATAAAAAAACAAATAATATATGGGCAATTGAGTTGGATAATGAATTCGTCACTAAAAATTTAGGTGCGTTTCCAAATATTTCCAAAATACTTTTTACCCAAGGAAAAGTTTATGCAACAAGCCGTACAAAGGCGCATCTTGCCGTGATTGATTATGCAACTTTTGGACTGATAAATGAGATTCCTGTTAATGAAAAGCCTGTAGATATGTTAATTTACAAAGGCAATCTTTTCGTGTTGTCTGCTCAAAAAAATACAATCCAAGTTTTTTCTACAGAACAGGATGAGTTGACAGATACTATCGAATTAAATACATCTGGATTTTCTACGAAGCTTCACAGAGTGTGGAATTCTAATATTGCTGTGATTACAGATGCAAAATCAGACAAGTATTCGGTATTGGATTTGGACAAGAAAGTTGTGATTAAAACTAACTTTTTAGAATTACCTGTGAGTCAGGTTGAAATAGTCCCTACTGTTAAAAAGATAAATAAATAAAATATAAATGCGGAGCGGGAAGAGCCCCCTCTCCCCAGCCCTCTCCCACGAGTGGAGAGGGGGAGAAAAATTGTATAAGGATAAGAAATGAACGAGTTAGAAAAACAAGGTTTTAACCAAGAGCAACAAGAGTTATTAATAAACTTAGAAAAAACGCAAAAGGATTTTTGGAATATAGCAAGAGAGAGTGCGAATTTTTTGAATATGCTTGTGAAAATCAGCGGCGCAAAAAATGTTGTAGAGGTAGGTACATCTAACGGTTATTCGGGGATATGGCTTGCTAAGTCTTTGGCGGTCACTGGCGGAAAGCTTACAACGATTGAGTTTCATGAAAAAAGAATTGTTTTAGCCAGAGAACATTTTAAGATTTGCGGTGTGGATAATATTATTGAAATAAGGCAGGGTGAAGCTTTGGATGTTTTGGGTGAGCTTTGTGCTGATGATGATTTTGAGATTGATTTTGCCTTTGTTGATGCAAATAAAAGAGAGTATATAAAATATTTTGAGATAATTGATTCAAGATTAAAAAAAGGCGGAATAATTGCGGCCGATAATATTACATCCCACGCGGAAAAGGTTGTTGATTTTGTTGAAAAGATTAAATCGGATAAAAACTATCAGGTAGAAATTTTGGATTTGCCGGCCGGCATGCTATTGGCATATAAAAACTAAAAAAGTTATAAAATATTTATTGTATAATTATACGTATGGAAAAAGAAAATTTAGATATAATTTATGGAAAAAATGCCGTTATAGAAGCACTTTCTGACGGAAAACGCGAGATAAACAAGGTTTTAATTTCAAAGAATCTTCATTCAGATGCAAAATTAAATCAAATCAAAGAGCTTGCTCAAAAGCGTGGTGTGGTTTTTCAATTTGTTGCAAAAGAAAAATTTATGCAATATGAAAACGCAAGCCATCAAGGTGTTGTAGCTTTAGTTGCTCCTATCAAATATGTTGATTTGGACGATTTTTTGCAAGAAAAGCATGAAAATGCTTCAATCGTAATTCTTGATGGTGTCGAGGATTCACACAATCTTGGAGCGATAGTAAGAACCTGTGTTTGCGCAGGAGTGAGCGCAATTATAATCCCATCCAGAAGAAATGTTCAGGTTAATTCGATTGTCGAAAAAACCTCGGCAGGTGCTATCAATCATATCCCCATTATAAAAGTCAATAGCCTGGTTAGCGCAGTTCAGAAATTAAAAAATAGCGACTGGTGGGTAATTGCCACGGATGCTTCCGCTAAAGATAATTATTATAACTTGAATTATTGTGATATGAATTTTGCAATAATAATGGGGGCAGAGCATGCAGGGGTTTCAAGATCTTTGATTAAAGAGGCGGATTTTTTAGTAAAAATACCTATGTTAAACGATTTCAATTCTCTAAATGTCTCAAACGCACTAAGCGCAATAATCTTTGAGTCGGTAAGGCAGAAGATGATTAAGGGTGCAAGATAAATTCTTGGAGGATTTTTCCTACATCAATGGGCTTATTTGCAAAATAATAAAAATGTAGTATAATCTATTCAAGCGGGAGAGCAACCAATGGCAAAAGAAAAAGAAATTTTAGATTTAGAAGATAATACATCAGACGTAGTGAATGTTTTGTCAAAACTTGATGAAGAAGACGACGATGATATCTTGAATTCGGTTGAAGAGCCAAAAATTCAGGAGAATTTGAGTTCGATAAACACAGATGACTCTGTTAGAATTTATCTTCAACAAATCGGTAAGATTCCTCTTTTGTCGACCCCTGAAGAGATTCAAATCGCCAAGAAAATTCAGGAAGAGCATTGCGAAATGTCTAAAAACATTCTTGTTAATGCGAACTTAAGGCTTGTCGTAAGTATTGCCAAAAAATATATTGGGCGTGGGCTTTCGTTTCTTGACTTAATTCAAGAAGGTAATATGGGTTTGATGAAGGCTGCCGAAAGATTTGATTACACAAAAGGTTATAAGTTTTCTACTTATGCTACTTGGTGGGTTCAGCAATCAATAACAAGAGCAATCGCTGACAAAGCAAGAATTATCAGGCTTCCAATTCACATGATTGAATCATTGAGCAAAATCAGAAAAGCTACAATAGATTTGACTACAGAATTGGGTAGAACCCCTACAAAACAAGAAATAGCTTACCGTCTAGGTCTTTCTGTAAACAAGCTTACTTCTCTTGTTAAATCGGCGCAATCAACAATCAGTATTGAATCGCCTGCAAACCAGAAAGAAGATTCTACAAAAATTGCCGATTATATTGTTGATGAGAGTACAATCACGCCGGACAGCAGAGTTTCTCAAGAAAATCTTTTTGATGATATAAGAAAAATGTTGAGTCAATTAAGTCCAAAAGAAAGAGACGTTTTGATTTTAAGATACGGTCTAGATAACAACGGCACGAAAAAAACCCTTGATGAAATTGGTTCACAATATGGTGTTTCAAGAGAAAGAATAAGACAGATTGAAAACAGAGCCATATCCAAGCTTAAAAAATTGTGCAAAAATACAAATTTAAATAAAGGTTTGAAAAATTATTTTGGATAATTTTTCAAACGAATATAAAAACGAGGCTCAAGTCATAGACTTGAGCCTCGTTTTTATTTAATATCTATTAAGCTTCTATTTTAACTTTTTTGTCATCGTTTTTTACTTTTGCATCAGCAAGGTAAATTTCATTAGGTTTTCCGATATTTTTTTCTTTATGTTTGTTGTCCATGCCGATTGCTTTCATAATAGGGTGAAGGAGTTCATGGCTTACAAGTGGTGCAACTATTGTTAGACCAACGATTGAGCTGATGAAAGAACCCAGTTCAACGGCACCTTTGACAAGATTGAATTTATCTTTTGCATTGCCTTCAAGCTTTGTTTTATCAGTATTAAGAAGTTTTTTTGCTTCCGGTGTAAAATCATTTGTGTCTTTTGCAAGAGTATTAAAATCTTTAAAAGTTTTAATGTTTTCTAATTCTTTCATGCCTTTTAAATATTTTTTAGCTGCAGTTTTAAAGAATAATCTTTGTGTTGGAATAACCATCGCAAAAGTTAATCCTAAGCAAAGGACTTGATATAAGAATTCTTTCGTTGCTGTATATTTTTTAGATTGAGCATCAGAGTTTTTGTCAGCCATGATAAAGGCAGGTCTGCCCACTGCTTTAAGAATTGTTGTTCCGACAACTGCACCCATGATTCCTTTTGTTGCGTAAGTTATTTTTTTGTTTGCTAAAAAGCTCGATGTTTTATTAACGTTCATTGTCATCTTAGCCACCTACTTTCATTCCGGAGTTGGCACTGTAAGCAGACTTTGCAGGCATGCTGTTAAGTTGTGCAACCGGTTTTTCAATTACTGCAGGTGCTTGAGGAGCATTGTTTAAATTTGCTTTTTTAGCATCTTGTCTTTTTTTGTAAGCTGCCATTATAGGAGGTTGAACAGCGTTGCAAACAGCAGGGATAATAAGAGTAGCAAGGCAAATTCCGAAGAATTTTGCATTTCCTGTTGCTCTTGATTTAGCTAGTTCATCAGTTTCTTTTGAAAATTTATTAACTAATTTTCCTGCAATCCAAGGTGTTACGGCATAAAGAGGAAATGCTGCAACTTCAGTTAGGCCTTCTCTGATTGCGGCATATTTTTTAGTCTTAGGATCAGATTTTTTGTCCATCATTGTGAACATAGGTCTAAAGATGCCTTTAAATACTGCAATAGAACAAGCGATTATTGTCGCTCCGTTTTTATTTTCACCTAAAAATCCGTATATGTTTTCAAGAGATGGGTGTTTGAATACGCTTGAAAATGGATATTTTGCTGCTGCCATTTTATTCCTTCACAATGTAAAACTACATACCTACTTATAAATTAAAGCAGAACAAAAAATAAATTGCTAGAAGATAAACAAGTTTTAACATTTTGTTACGATAAAAATAACTCCAGAAACTGTTTGGGGCATGCAGTAATAGTTCATAATTTTGACATGTATAATAAAATAGGCCAAGCAAAAAAAGCATAGCCTATAAATAAAATTTCCTTATATATATTATTAGAGCATGTTTCTTCTGATTTTTTCTTTTGCTCTGTCGATATTTTTGATTCTTCTTTCGATTTGCACAACTTGTTTGTGAAGCATGCTTCTTTCATTTTTGATTAGTTTATATTGTGCATCGATATCAGCATATTTTGCCTTGTAATTAAGCAAATCGTTTCTGATTCCAACTTGCGCGTTATCAAGTTCGAGGATTGCATTTTGAATATTATCGTTGCCGATGGGGATTTCTCCTGTTGTTGTAGCTGCAGACGCTGCATCTTTTTTAGGCATGACTTTTGAAAAAGCGTCAGCAAACGGATTTGAGGATTCAGGTTTAGCCGCAGCAGGTGCTGCTTTTGGAGCTGCATAAGATGCATCATCAAAATTTAGTGGCGTAAAAGCATTCCCGTCTGCAAAAGCAATATTAGAAACGGTTGATATTAATGCTAATGTCAGAGCCAACTTGGTGCATGTTTTTTTCATTTAAACTCTCCTTATATACTATGCAAATTTATTTTAGTTTAATTTTTTTGAAAAGAAAACTATTTTATATTATTTAACATCTATATATACATGTTAAAAACATGCTTATAGTATACATGTGTATAGTAATAAACATGTACATGCAAATGAATGACTTTTTAAAAAAAGAGGCAATAATGAGCAAAAAAATACATGTTAAAGTTTTGTAAATCACCCCAAGAAGGCCATTTTATTGAACTTTAGAAAAAAGATGAAAATTAATCAAAAAAACATGAAAAAAAGGTGTTGCTTTTTATTTTTTTTCATAGTATGATTAAAAACGTGCTCAGGGGGTTCCCGAGAGGGGGCAAGAGAGACAAAGTTTAAAAGAGTTAGTCGAAATGGCAAACAAATAAAACGAGTTCAAAACCTGACATATAGAACATTAAACCGAAATAAAATATGACTTAAGAGCAAAGCTCCGACAGTTAAATGATTATATACACTAGATAGCAATCAGCCTTTTTCAAATAATAAGTTTTTTAAAGAAACTAAAATAAATTTTAAAAAAGTGCTTGACAAAAAAAAATTAAGTAATATGATTATAAATACCGCGGGACACGCGGTTAGATTTTAAAAGTTGGCTCAACGCAAAACGATTAAACGAAACTCTAGCGATTAGAAGGAAACAATCTGCCAACCGACCCCAGTGAGGGCTAGCAAGCCATCACGAATGAGGTGACCGAAAATCGGGTTTACCGATTAAGTCAGAGAAAAGTTTTGAGCGAGAAATTGCTCTGATTTGAATCAAGACTCAGGTTTAGATTCGAGTCGAATAACTTGAACATTGAAAACAGAATAGCTGAAAACGATTAATATACTTGTTAATTCAAAACAAAAAATGATTAATGGACAAGAACGAAAAAACGCAAGCAGTAATGCTAGCAGTTCAAATAAAGTCGAGCAGTTCATCAGGCTAGCCCTTGGTGAACGTGGACATAAACTTTCTGACAATGGAGAGTTTGATCCTGGCTCAGGACGAACGCTGGCGGCGTGCTTCATACATGCAAGTCGAACGAGAATCTGACTTCGGTCAGAGGAAAGTGGCGGACGGGTGAGTAATATGTAGGAAATCTGCCCTAGAGAGGGGGGCAACAGAGGGAAACTTCTGCTAATACCCCATATGAGCTAAGTTGAAATACTTATCTTGAAAACTCCGGTGCTCTAGGATGAGCCTGCATCTGATTAGCTTGTTGGTGGTGTAATGGACCACCAAGGCGACGATCAGTAGCTGGTTTGAGAGGATGATCAGCCACAATGGGACTGAGACACGGCCCATACTCCTACGGGAGGCAGCAGTAGGGAATTTTGCGCAATGGGCGAAAGCCTGACGCAGCAACGCCGCGTGAATGATTAAGCCCTTCGGGGTGTAAAGTTCTGTCAGTGGGGACGAAACTTGACGGTACCCACAGAGGAAGCACCGGCTAACTCCGTGCCAGCAGCCGCGGTAATACGGAGGGTGCAAGCGTTGTCCGGAATCATTGGGCGTAAAGAGTTCGTAGGTGGCATGTTAAGTCTGGTGTTAAAGCCCGAAGCTCAACTTCGGTTCGGCACTGGATACTGGCAAGCTCGAATGTGGTAGAGGTAAAGGGAATTCCTGGTGTAGCGGTGAAATGCGTAGATATCAGGAGGAACATCGGTGGCGAAAGCGCTTTACTGGGCCATTATTGACACTGAGGAACGAAAGCCGGGGTAGCAAATGGGATTAGATACCCCAGTAGTCCCGGCTGTAAACGATGGATACTAGGTGTTGCGGGTATCGACCCCTGCAGTGCCACAGCTAACGCGATAAGTATCCCGCCTGGGGAGTACGCACGCAAGTGTGAAACTCAAAGGAATTGACGGGGACCCGCACAAGCGGTGGAACATGTGGTTTAATTCGAAGCAACGCGAAGAACCTTACCAGGG
>JAEWYI010000101.1 GCA_023395735.1 Cyanobacteria bacterium OH_SFB_17 | reverse complement strand
CTCATAACCCGAAGGTCGTTGGTTCAAATCCAGCTCTGGCAAGACAACTATAGCTGAATTAGCAATTATACAAAGTCTTTTTTCAAAAGATTTTGAGGAGAGTGAAATTAATACATCTGTTGCATTGTATATTGTCCCTAAAAGAGCTTTGGCTGCTGAAGTTGAATATAAACTATCAAGAATTTTGGAAGATAAATTACAAACTGGAATTAAAGTAACATCTCTGTACGGAGGAAACGATTATGGACCAGGGGAATTATCTTTAAATGATTCATCTCAGCCATTAGTTATTATAAGCACTCAAGAAAAAACTGACGCTTTAATAAGGATGTTAGGTAATGACTTTCTTAAACGAATAAAACTAGTCGTCATTGATGAGGCGCATAATATCGACCTCCAAGGAGAAATTATAGAAGGAAGCAGGGAATTACGTTTAGAAACTTTAATTATAAGATTAAAACTTTCACTATCAGATAACACAAAATTTATTGGGTTATCAGCAGTAGCAGAAGGAATTGAAAAGAATTTATCTGAATTTATCAGTTCAAAAGGAATACCTGTAAAATCCGAATTTAAAAGCACAAGACAAACAATAGGACGACTTTATTATTCTCCCTCTGGGTATTATGAACAATATTCTGACGTTATGGATGGGAAAGTTGTCAAATTGAAAAATGAAGAAACTCAACAACCTTATATTTTAGGACCCATCGCAAATTGTCCTTTCGGAGATGATTATAATAGAGATAAGAGTCATCTGGCTAAAATGAAGCAAAGATTGTTTTGGGCAGCTATTAATTTTGCATCGCAAAAAAATAAGGGTAAAAATAAAACTGTTTTAATTTCGATTTTAACAAAAGAAAAGATAAGCATTACTTATGCAAAAGACTTCTGGGAGTTTATAGAAAATGATTTAAATGGCTTTGACATTTCACAATATTTTAGCCTCCCTATTGGTGAAAATCTAAATCTATATAACCAAGCGTTGGAAATTTGTGAAGACTATTTAGGGAAAGCTTCAATAGAGTTTAAATTGCTTATAAAAGGAATAGTTTTACATCATGGAAAAATGCCAGGAAAACTAGGAAGAATATTAATTCAATTGATAGAAAAAAATGTAATTAATATTGTATTAGCAAATACAACTCTAATCGAAGGAGTAAATCTTCCTTTCGAAATTATTTTGTTACCTTATGCTTCTTTATATGAAAGTGACTATCCACATCCGACTAAATTGGTCAATGTTAAACATCTAAAAAACCTAATGGGTAGGGCAGGACGCCCAGGATTAACAACTGAAGGTCAGACATTTGTCCTTTTACCAAATGGGATAAAGGGAATGACCTATTATAAAACCAAAGATTATTTTGCGATACTAGAACAACTATTTATCAAGCACGAGGAGCATTCTTGTAGCGCTATAGATAAATTAATTAATCTTTTGTATTTAAAATGGCTAGAAATTACAAATGAAGAAAATATCGAAAAATTTATTGAGTGGCTAGAAAATGCTAAACCTTTAGATGCACATAATGAAGCGCTAGCAATATTGGATGATTGTGATAGTTTTTTGCTGTCGATAATTGAAGAACTACAAAACAGTACTTTATTATCAACGAGCTTGGAAGATATATTAACTAATGTGTGGCAATCCACTTATGCCTATTTTATAAAAAACAAAAATGCTCCGTTTCTTGAAAAGGTTATAAAAACAAGAGGGAAATCTCTTTTTACTACAATATATCCTAATGACATTGATAGAAAGTTTTTCTATCAATCAGCTTTAACGCCTAAAACCGCTATACAACTAAATACAGAATATCCAGAAATTTATAATATTTTATTAAAGGGAGAAAATTATTTTTCATTTTCTGATAATCAAAAAATCCAATACATTTTACAGATAGTTGATGAATTTGATGGAATAGAAAAATTAAAAATACCTGAGAGTAAAATCGTTAGAACTAAACATCTAAAATGGTGGCTTTTACCAGCAGAAAACCCTCCACCAGGAGTTCCTTCAAACAGTTATGATTTTATCAGTAAGAGATTTTTATACACATTTTCAAGAAATTTGGGTTCTCTTATTTCAATAAGCTTATTTGGAAAAGAAAAAATAAAAGGGACTCAAAAAGAAAAAACCGGCTTGCCTTGGATTGTATTTTGGTTAAAAGATTTAATTACCTGGGGAACTCTGGACCCAGTAGTTGCATACTTAATGGCAAACGATAATACAATTCTCACTAGAAATGCCGCTAAAAAAATTGTAGAAAATTATTATAAAAATTGTAATTATACAAATGGTGATGAAATATATAATCCTGAAAACATAAAGGATTGGCTTGACAGATGTCAACTTGCTAAAAGACTTGCAAAGACAGTTGACCCTACGGGCCTCATTGAAAAGAGAATAGTTGCAAAAAAAGAAGTTAATGTTAAATTATTTAGGGATTCAGTTTTATATACAAAACCTTATTATAGAGTTATCCCTATAGAAAAAGAAAATCAAATTTATTGGTTTGATTTGGCAGGATACCCTCTGGCTATTTCAGATAAAGGCTTTGTTAACATTAAGGTTTATGACTATATATTAGACTCGCAAAACCATACAATAATTCCAAATGAATACTTAAATAATATCAACAATTGAGGGTATTAAATTTATGATAAAATAAAGCTAATATCAATTTATTAACACAATTACAAGATTGGTTAAATGAATATGCAAAATCTTTTTAATGAAACATTATTAAATCCTCTCCCGTTAATGCTTGCTATTATTGCAATAAGCTTTATTCTTATTCCCATTGTTGATTTTCTAAATAAATTAAACCAATATAAAAAAAGTACGTATTACGAAATAACCAAAAATTCTTACCTATCAGTTTTATGTGACAAAGGCAAATATGGAGAATATTTAGTTTATGAAAATTTAAGTTTCCAAGAGCTTTCCGGAGGCAAGTTTTTGTTTAATTTGTATCTGCCGGATGGTAATAACGCTACAACTGAAATAGACATACTCTTGATTTGTTCAAAGGGATTATTTGTTATTGAAAGCAAAAATTATGATGGCTGGATTTGTCAAGCCCCCAATCTTTGGTCCAAAGTTAAAGTTAGTTTTTGACGATTTTTTAGCTGCGTAATTTTCGCCATTGGAGCAGGCGGAGCATAGCTTAGAGAGCTATGCGGTCTAAATTCGTTGTAAAGCCTTCTGTAATCTTCTAACATCACTTCTGCCTCCTTGATTGTGTAAAACATCTCTCCGTTCAAT
>JAEWYI010000027.1 GCA_023395735.1 Cyanobacteria bacterium OH_SFB_17 | reverse complement strand
GCAGGCTCTGTCGGCGGCGGACTTATTGGTGGCGCATTGTTTGACAAAAAAGAAAATATGAAAGCTAAATATAGAGAAGCAATTATTCAAATTGTTGGAAACATTATGACTCCTTTAGCTTGCGTGAGCCTTGGTATGCGCGGATTTGAAAAAATTCAGCCGAAAATTTCTATGCAACTTGCTAAACTCGGTAAAATCGGTCAAGGAAAGCTTGCTGATGGTTTGCCAAAAGTTTTGGCATCAGCAGGATGTCTGGTTTCTGGAATTTTTCTTGGTAATAAAGTAGGAAATACGATTAATGAAAAAGCTTTTAAAGTAAAAGATAATAGAAAAATTAAACTTGCGGATATGTCTCCGCACATTGACGATTTGTGTCTTGCTATTTCGCTGGTAGCGTCTAAAAGCTCTATCGGTCCGGTTATCACAAGATTTATCCCTGCTGCGCTTATGGTTGCTGGAGTTTCAACAGGAACAATGCAGGAACGCCCTGAAAGATTGAAAAATTAGAGTTTTATTGTATACTAATCTTATGAACAGAAAATCTATTACAGACGCCCAAAAAATTGTTATAAAATTCGGCACTAATATATTAACCAATGACGAAGGACAAGTATCTCTTCCGAGGGTTTATTCTTTTATTGAAGATGTCTATAAGCTAAAAAAAAGCGGAAAAGACGTAATATTAGTATCTTCTGGTGCTGTTGGTTTGGGCAAGAAGAAACTTGGAGTTGATTCAACGGATGCTGTTGCGATGAAACAAGCCTGTGCTGCAATAGGTCAAAGCAAACTTATGTCAATTTATGAGAGCGCCTTTGACCAGTATAACATTGTTGTTGCTCAAATATTGTTGACCGAAGATGATTTTTCTCAAAGAAAAAAATATTTAAGTTTACGAACAACGTTAAACAAACTTTTAGAATTGGGAGTTATACCGATTATTAATCAAAATGACACAGTTTCGCCGATTGAGCTGGAAGAGTTGTTTGTTGATATGCAAGTTTGTTTTTCTGATAATGACAAGCTTTCTGCGCTTGTTGCAAGCGAACTTGATGCTGATTTATTAGTGATTTTGTCAGATATTAACGGACTTTATGATTCAAATCCTAAAACCCATCCTGAGGCTAAAATTATTCCTGTTGTTGAAAAAATTACAGAAGAAATTTTAGGCTATGGCGAGTCTGCTTCTGCAGGTGGTAGAGGCGGAATGAAGACAAAACTTGAAGCTGCAAGGCTAGTTACCCGCTCAGGCGGCACTGTTTTAATAGTAAACGGAAAGACCCCATCAATAATTCAACAAGTTTTTGAAGGTAAAGAAATCGGAACAATATTTTTGCCGCATCAGGAACTTTTGTCGGGCAAAAAGCGATGGATTGGCTATGCTACTAACGTTTTAGGTAAACTTATCGTAAATTACGGTGCTAAAAAGGCTATTTTAGAAAAAGACACGAGCCTCCTTCCGATAGGGATTTTAAAAGTTGTCAACGAATTTAAAAAAGGCGAAGTCGTTTCGATTATAGATGAAAATGAGCGTGAAATCGCGCGCGGAATCGTAAATTACAGCTCAGCAGACTGCGCAAAAATCGCTGGCGCACATTCTGATGAAATAGCAAAAATTTTAGGCTTTAAAACATACGATGAAGTTATAAACAGAGACAATATTACGACTTTATAAGGATAATAATATGAAATTTATAGATATTGCTAAACAAGCGAAAGAAGCGTCTTTAAAATTGGCAAATCTTTCGACAGAGGTTAAGAATAATGCGCTAGAGATGGTTGCAAACGCTCTTGACTTAAATAGAAAAAAGCTCATAGAAGCAAATGAAAAAGATTTGCTTTCTGCAAAAAAAATGGTTGAAGCGGGCGAACTTTCTGAAGCTGTTTATAATAGGCTTAAACTTGATGATAACAAACTAAACGCAATGATATCAGGGGTCAGAGATTTGGTTAAATTGGATGATCCTATTAATAAATGTTTGTTGGCCAGAGAGCTTGATGAAGGTTTGAACTTGTATAAAATCAGCTGTCCGATAGGTGTTATAGGGATTGTTTTTGAAGCTAGACCTGATGTTATAACTCAAATCTCTTCGCTTGCAATCAAATCAGCTAATGCCGTCATTTTAAAAGGCGGAAAAGAAGCTGAAAATACAAATAGAGTTTCTTATGAAATTATCACAGAAGCTCTTGATTGTGTTGAAGGGTTTCCTAAAAATGTTATAAATCAAGTATATTCAAGAGAAGACGTAGCTAAAATGCTTGATATGAAAGATTATATAAGCTTGATTATTCCAAGAGGCGGCAATTCTCTTGTTCAGTTTGTCCAAAACAACACAAAAATACCTGTATTAGGCCACGCAGACGGGATTTGCCATATATTTGTAGATGAAACAGCTGACTTAAAAATGGCCGCAGATATTATTATAGATGCTAAAACCCAGTATCCAAGCGCTTGTAACGCTGTAGAAACGGTTTTGATTCACGAAAAATTTAAAGATAGCGAAGCACTTTTGACTGCTATAAAAAATGCAGATATTAAAGTTATAGACAAACCTGAGTGCTGGAATTTTGAATATTCAGATAAAATTTTATCTCATAAATTTGTTAAAAATTTAGACGAAGCAATTTCGCATATTAACACCTACGGTTCAGGACATACCGACTCGATAGTTACCGATAATATTTCTAATGCGGAAAGGTTCATGAACGAGGTGGACTCGGCTGGAGTATATCATAATGCATCTACCAGATTTTCTGACGGGTACAGATATGGTTTTGGGGCTGAGGTTGGTATATCAACCAACAAAACCCACGCTAGAGGCCCTGTTGGGCTTGATGGATTAACCATATATAAATACAAATTGTATGGCAGTGGACAAACTGTAAAACCTTACGCTGATGGGCAAAAGAAATTTACGCATAAGAGTTTGTAAAAAGATATTCAGAATTAGTAATCCATTTGCCAACCATTTTGAACTATCTTTGCAGTACAATAATATCCTATAGGATTCTCTTTTGTGCACGGGTATGGGGAATCATCAATTTCTACGCCAGTCATTTTGGGACTGCCTGATGGTAAAAGCGCTACTCCGTCTGTGTTTATAATATCAAAATAGAACGTGTCTCGCCCTATTGCATTTGGTTTTTTAGGTCCATTTATATCAAGAGTAACCCATCCGCAGGCGGGAATTGCGTCGGTAATTGTTGTGCAGTTGTCAGCGCCATTTGCAATATATATTGCAACCCCGTCTACAGTAACAAATTTATAATAGGAATCAGCATCCATGTTTGATTTATTTCCAGTTCCGTCAAAATTTGATGCAGTAGCGCTTGGAAAGCACCCTTTATTTGGCTCTATACCACAAATTTCTGCTGTTTTTATATATTTAATTAATTTTTCAGATAATTTTTTGCTATAGTAATAATATGTATATTTAGAAATTCCTTCATCTTCTTCCAATAGTCCGGTGCATACCAAATTACCATTGCAACCATATTCATTTGTAAGCTCTAAAAAGGCCTGTGTTAGAATAGAATATGTTTTTTTGAGTTTTGCTACATATTCTTGTTTTTGGTAATTTGAAATAAGAGTTGGAATAGTTAAAGCCGCGACTACGCCTATGATTCCGAGCGTAATAAGCACTTCTGCAAGCGTGAATGCAAAATTGTGTTCATATTTAAATATAACTTTTTTGTTCAAATTTTGCCCCTTTTTTTTATATAAATATAGCATTAATTTTAATATTTGTTCAAATTATGAATAAATATTAAAATTACCATGGATAATCGTCTTTAATTTGCCAACCGTCTTGTTGGATTATGTAACCGCAAGACGTACCTTTGCTTGAGCCTGTATTTTTATTACAACGTGCAGAACCATCCTGAAGCAAAACATCTTTTGTCGTCGGATATCCACTTAATACGGTTAGTCCATTTTGAAGATAAAATTGTATTAAAAAAAGATCTTTGCCAACAATATTAGGTTTCTGTTTTCCATTTAAATCAACCCAAATAGTAGCACTAGCATTCGCAGTGTTAGAAACGCTCCCCAATTTAATTACAGATCCATCATTTAGCAAGATTGCGGGTAAGTTTGTTGTCCATCCCATTGTCGTGCCATCTAAATATTTAGAGGTATTGCTAATACATTCATAGAAATTATCATCGACACATGTTTTAGATGTAGATAACTTGGCATTTGGCAGAAAATATGTATTCCACCAATCAAGAGATTCAATCGGGTCTTGGTTCACTACTGGTTTTGACCATTGTGCAGAGTCGCCCATCTCTAATTTTGCGTTTAAAAAGGCTTGGTTAATTTGACTATAAGCCTTTTGAAGCTGTGTAACAGTTTGATGTTTTTGATAATTAGTAATTAATGTGGGAATAGTTAAAGCCGCGACTACTCCAATAATTCCTAGCGTTATAAGCACTTCTGCTAGCGTGAAGGCGAGTTTATATTTATTTTTTTTGTTTTGATTAATAATCAAAATTTTACTCCTAAATTATTTTCTAAATAATATTTTACCACGGATAATCGTCTTTAATTTGCCAATTATCATTCATGATTTTGAATGAGCAGGCATATCCTATTCCTGATTTTGAGCAATCATCTTGTATTGTGCTTTCAGCATGATTATAGCCATAAGGCATTAAATGCTTGTTTTTGTCCAGTGAAAATCTGAAAACATCCCTGTTGTATTTATTAGGCCCCTGTGGACCGTTGATATCAACAAATATAGCTTTAACAGTTCCAGAGTACAATGTTTTAAAAAGAGTTCCGTCAGCCAGCATTACCGTTCTACCATGATTATCAACTACTACAAATCTTGATTCGTTTTGAATGCTGAGCAAATCACTGTTTGTTTTATACCCACAAATAGAGTAGTTATCACAGTATTTTATAATTTTTAAATATGGAGCCCAATATGTATCAAAGCTTTCCGTTGTTGTTATATTATCGCCCCAATCCCACTCTGCGCTGTTGCCGTTCTCTGCTTCTGAGCTTGTAACCGCTTGAACAAGCGTTGTATATACTTTTTGCAATTTTGTAACAGTTTCTTGTTTTTGTTTTTGTTGTATCAGTGTTGGAATAGTTAAAGCCGCAATTACTCCAATAATTCCAAGCGTTATAAGCACTTCAGCAAGCGTGAATGCTTTATGTTTTTGGTTATAAAAAATATTCATGTTATTGCTCTCAGTACTAATCATACTCTTATATTTTACGTTAAAAATGTATCTATATCAAACATGTAAACTGTTAAAATATTTTAGCAATTTCAACAACAAATCCACTAGTTCCGACTTGTGGACTGTTTGGAATTTGATAACCGGCGTAAATTGCAGTGTTGTGAGGAAGTTTGTAGCTGCCTCCAACAATTAAATATCCTGCATAATGTTCATCTCCTGAATACCAATCCCCAATTATGCTGAATTTTTTTGTAACAGGCTGTTCGACGGCCGCAATAAACGCAGTAGTTTCTTGTCCAAAAACTTGTCTTGTTCCATAACTTATACCTGCAGTAAGTCTTGTATTAAGTTTGGGCACTCTTCCGCTTAAATGCGCATATGTCCAGTTTCCAACACCGTTTCCTTCTAAACCTAGAATTAAATCACTTCCTACTGTAAATTTAAACTCTCTTTCGGGAAATTTTTCTTTTAAACCGGGAATAGGAATAGCTGATTTAAAACCTAAACCCAAAGAGATATTTTGGGTTGCAGGAGAGCCGACGTTAAATAACGTTGCATCAAGTTCTGTGTTATGACCAATTCCTAAAGCGGTATAAGTAGTACTAAAAAGCGCTGTGTCAGTGTTCCAAGGGGTTGTTTGCGCTTCTTCTTGTAAAAATATATGTCCCTTTTCAGTTACATCAGCACTTGGGACGTTAAAAACCGTTTGTTGACAAAGTGCTTTAGCTGGGATAATGAAAAAAAATATTGATAAAATTATTAATCTTTTAAAACTCAAATTTGGCCTCAATTTTTATTGATATAGGCATCGACATCGAATTTTCTCCTGCATCCTTCTTCACTCATATATCTAATTTTACCAGTAACAAAACGGTTGGCAAATGGTCGGTCATGAAGCCCGCCAACAGACCATAAAACTCCAACATAGCCGTTTGGATTATTGCCATCTAGAGCATGTTTGTCATTTAAATATATTCCAATATCAATAGCATCTTCAGGTGTTTTTGCCCATTCTAAAATCTTTTTGGCCCAATACATTCTCAAATACCCGTGAATTTTTCCTGTATTAACTAGATTTTTTTGAATAGCGTTCCAAAATATATCGTGGGTTTTGGCTGTTTCAAATTCTTCCTTAGTGTAAGTGTAGCTTCTTATATCGCTTTTATGCGCATCCAAAGTCTCTTTTGCCCAATCAGGAATACCTTTTATATTATTGTAATCTTTATTGTATAGACAAAAATTGTCTGATAGCTCTTTTCGAACAATTAATTCTTCCAAAAATGCTTCTTTATTTTCTCTTGATGCATTACTTTTTATAACTTCAAGAGCCACTCTTTGGGCTGAAATAAAGCCAAAATGCAAGTATGGTGAAAGGTTAGAGGTTCCATCAACATTAGGGTCATTTTTATCTGCAGAATATTGATTTAATTTGTTATTAATGAAATTATTCAAACAATTTTCCACTTCAGAAGTTTCTAAATTAAAGCTAATCGGAAATTCAGTCAAAAAAGTCGCGATATTTGAGTAAACTTTTCTTCTAAGATGCGCCGCTGAAAATTCTTGTTTTTCTGATATAAATCGTGCCGGAATAATATTGTGCGAATCAATTTCAAAAATAGGATAATTCACTTCGTTTTTATTGATATAGTAAGGATTAATTGGGTTGAAATCGACTAATAAAGCCCCAATTTCCTGCGGCAAATCATCCAAAATTTCAAATTGTACTCCATTTTTTTCAGAATTAATTTTAAATAAATCCAAACCTTTTGCAAGAATATTTTCTTGAGCTTTTGAATGTTTGATTAATTTTTTATTTACTATAATCTTAAATTTTTTATCATAAACTCTTGCAAGATTTAGTCCAAAAACAACGGCCCAATTGTCCTGTAACCTAAAATCTCTAGTCGCAAGATAAATTATATCTCCACTTTTAATTGGCGAATCTACTATTTTAAATATTCTTGCAGGGTGAACTTCTTTTGCAATTGAATCAATATTCGAACCTGCAAAATCAAGCATCAATCCGCGTTTTACTGTTGGCATAATCATTTTTTTAGTATAGCTTAAAAATAAAACTTTTTTAGCGGCCATGTGATTACAAGACAAATTGTTTATTTATCAATATTTTCTTTTACAATTGATAATTCGCTTTTTAAATTATCAAATTTATGTTTTATTGCATTCCATAGGTAAATTGTATCAATTTTGTCGTAAGCATGAATGATAATATTTCTCATTCCTATAATACTGCCCCAAGGAATATTTGGAAATTTCGAATGAAGTTCCTTTGGTATGCGATTGGCTGCCTCTCCTAGGATTTCAAAAAGACGCTCAAGTAATAGGCACAAGTCTTCATCTTTATCAAGTTCTTCTTTAGATATCCCTTTTGTTTTTTGTTGAATTTTTTCGATCGCATTTAGCATATCAATAATGTAATCTGTATATATTCTGTCTTTATTATACATATTTGACCTCAGAAAGTATACTTTTACTTATATTTTCACGAAGTGTTTTTTTATTAACAACATCAACTTTTTTATTAAATATTGAGCTTAGCATATTAATTAAATCCGCAACCGTAAATATATCGATATCATCTGTAAATTCAATCAATATATCAATGTCGCTATTTTTATGTTGTTGATTTTTAACATACGAGCCAAATATCCCAATTTCTTTAACAAAGTAATTTTGTTTCAAAATCGGTTTTAAGCTTGTGAGTTTGTTAATTATTTTTTGTAGTTCTTTACTCATATATGTATTTTATCATAAACCTTTCATTTTTAAATTAATATGCTTAACTAATCCTTCGCCCATAGAAAAGCAACTTGGTTGGATTCTTAGTGCAGCTTGCGCCAAAAAATCGGCTGAAATTCCACGCCCAGCAACAAATAGATTGTTATATTGCTCTGACATTAGCGCTTCTACTGGTACTTCATAATCTTGATTAATCTTCTCCAGAACAGATTTCCCGTTTTTATTTGAGTGAACATCAATTGGATAATTTGAGACTAATATTGGGTTTTCAAACCTTTTACCGCTTCTCAAATCTTCAACAGTATAAACATATCTACCTTTAATTCGCCTTGAAGCCCTTACTCCTAGAGCATCTGCAATGTTTGAAATATATGATTGCTCAAAACCCGGCAAATAATTTTTGCAAAAAATAGCAAGTCTGGAAATAGCCTCCCTGCCTTTGATTAGGGCAAGTGATGCATCTTCAGAAAGCGGGTCAATCTCTTCTTTAAAGTATATCCGTGGGCTGTTAAACGCAATAGAATCAGGCTTCCCTGGGATTGTAAACAGCTGAAAATAGCTTCTATCCTCATCTTTTAGCACTCCTGAGCTAACGGCATCTTCAAATATAGGCTTTAAGGCCCAATTTTTGTCTTTATCCCACGTGTATGCCGTAGAAAGATGTATCTGTCCGTCAATTTCTTCTACGCTCGTGACGTCTCTATCTTTGTCAAAATCCAAAAGCCAGTTGGCAAATTTGTTTAAATTAATTCCTGCCATTTCAAATCTGAGAGAAACCGGTTGAAATTTATTTTCATTTTCCAAAAATTCGCAATTTCCTAAAACAAAAATTTCTGAATTTCCTGTCGCGTCCACAATGTAACTCGCGCCGATATATACCGATAATAAATTTGAAGATATAACAAGACCGTTTATTGAATTTTCAGGCTTAAATGTGTCTTTTTGAGTCGAAATATTGTCTTTATAGCCAGAATCAAGTTTAGCAGATAGCGTGTTTAGGCTTATTACTCTGGCATCGAATATTACCTCAACATTAGCTGCTGCCATAAGCCTGTCAAGAGCTATTTTTAAAAGCTCAGGATTGAACCAACCAGGGTTTTCTTGATATGTAACTTGTCCGCCTAGAGCTTTTGCTTCTTGAATAAGTGCTTTATAAAACTCACTATTGAGTTGTTTTTCTGACGTTTTCATCGCAGGAGTAACAAGCCCTGATGTTATTGAGCCTCCAAGATGAATATTTTTCTCGATTAAAAGAGTTTTTAATCCCAGTTTACCTGCAGTGTAGGCTGCTGCGCAGCCGGCAGTTCCTCCTCCGACGACAACTATATCATAATGATTAAATTTTGGCATTTTTATATTCCTTCATAACGCTTGAGCTGGATGCGAGAGAACTTGTAGAAAGTTCATTTTCTCTATTATTAATTATAGTATCATTGCTAAAATCCAGATTTGGATCTTTATAGCAAATGCCTGCTTTGGAATTTACAAGGTCAATATCTTTTGCGTCCAGTGGAAAATCAATAAGGTTTTCATCTTTTGCCGCAATTGTCCCAATAAATTTTTTCATATTTTTATCAAAGATTTTTCCAACACAAAATCCATTTTGTATCATAGCATTTCTAACAGCTGCAGAATTTGAATAAGTTAAAATCATACCATCGTTAGATAATAACCTAAATAATTGTGCAAAAAACTCGACAGTCCATAATGACGGGCATTTTGCAGGGGTAAAGGCATCAAGAAAAATGAAATTATATTGATTATCATTTGATTTAACAAAAAATCTTGCATCATTTTGATGGAAATTTATGTCAAAATCAGAGAATTCTAACATTTTTCTTGCCTTTTTATAGCTCATCGATATATAACGATAATATATATTATGTAAAAAGGCTGATATTTTAGACTTTTGCTTGTGTTTATAACCCAAATTTGAATAAAAACTAAAGAAATTTAGCATAGACTTGTCAATAAATGCCGAATTTTTATTTTGGGTAACTAATGAATTTAAAATTTTGTCACTTTCGAGCTCTGGAAAATTATTTACTAAATTCATAATCAAAATCATATTACAGATTTTTGAAATCTTTCTAGATTTTGGCAATGAAATTAATTTATTTTTGTGAATTTTTTGAACTTGTGAGAGTTTGTTTTGAAATTTTGTATCTTTAAAATATTTGTCTATAAAATATTTATCAATATCACGTTTAGATTTGAACTCATTTATAATAAACGGAGATATTTTCATTAATACTTTATCTAAATCTACAGCATCGACATAAAAAGTTTTCTTCTGAGTATTTTTTTTATCATCTTTAGCAGAATTTAAAGAAAAAATATCTAATAATTGTCTAAAAATATTATCGGAATGTATCTCGCCGTTATTTATTGTGTTGTTAAGTATATTTTTTGAATTTAGAGATGTATTTTTATAATCTAACTCCGATGTAGATAAATCATTTTTAGTTAAAATATTATCGGTATCTATCGGGTCGATATTATGATTTACGCAAACAAAATTTTTGTGATTATTTTTTGAAAAAATATTTTTAAATAAATTTTTATTGTTATTATTTTCAAATTGTTCGATTTCATTTATTGATGCCTGCAGTGCAGTTTTTGTGTTGTAGCCGATTCCATAACAAATATCAAGGATTTTAATTTCATTGTTATGCTTAAAATATTCGCCTATATTGGCAGGCAAGGTAAATTTTTCCCAACTTTCAGACAAAGCGCCGTATGTTGAGTGATATATGTCGTCATCTTCTGGGCTAAACAGCCCGACAGAGCCGTCATTAGTGAAATATGGGTATAATTCATACATATAATTATTATAAACCTTATGACTAATTAGACAAAATATATTAATTTATGTTAAGAAATAGCAAAAAAAAATATTTTTATTGTTAAAATAAATGTATAGACTTGAAAGGAAGCTGGATTATGAATATTAAAACTTTAGGAAATAGAGCAGTTGTTGGCGCAGCTTTGGTAGGAGCAGCAACACTTTGCTATACAGGACAAAAAAACAGAAACGCAAATATAAAAGCAAAAGCAGAACTTGCTAATACTTTGTCAAATGATCAATTCAACAAAGTTATGACAGAAGCTCACAAAGGAAAATCATTAGTTGAGTTGGCAGATTCAGTAAAAAGTAATACAATTTCTTGGCAAAAAGCATTAGATTCACTTAGTTTAAAGAAAATGCCAAAAATTAAATAGTCAAATTCAAAGAATAATATAAAAAAACTGCAGTCACTTTTTCAATGGCTGCAGTTTTTATCATGTTTAAATATGTGGAACAACGGGTTTAATAAGCATTTCTGAAAGCTTATCCGCCCCATCGAAATCTCTTTTGCTTAATTTTTCTGAAGCTTTTTGTTTGTCATAATCAACGAATTTATGCATGACATCAAATTCACCGTTAAAAAATCCGGCAACAACATAACAAGATTGAGGCTCTGGCGTAAAAGGTCTTCCGACGCTTCCGACATTTATTACAGTTTTTTTGTTAGAGGCCTGATATCCGCAAGGAACGTGTGTGTGCCCACAAAATATGACCTCTTCGTCAACCCCAACAAGCATTTCGTCTAATTTATCAATCGTTAAATTTGATGTTATATTTTCATCATTGTTTCTTGGTGAACCATGGACCAAAAGCACTTTAACGCCTTCTATTTCAATGCTTTTTTGTTTATCTAGTGTCTTTAAAAATGATTTATTATCTACTGATATAATTTTAACGTCATTTTCAAGAGCATTACCCATTACAGGATATGCCTGTTTAACTTTTAAAGCAAGTTCTTCGCTAAAATTTGCAATCATTTCATCTGTATTACCTTGAATTAAGTCGAGTCTGCCTTCATTATAAAGTTTTTTAATATAAGTAATTAGTTTATCAGGCTCTGGTCCTGCCATTGCAAGATCACCCAAGCACCAAATTTTATCGCATTTTTCAGATTCTATATCTTTTAAAACAGCCTCAAGTGCCTCAAAGTTTCCGTGGATATCAGAAATAATTCCAATTTTCATGCTTCATCTCCTTTGTTTTATGCTACAATTATTTTATGATAAACAGAAGAAAATCGAAACAAATTTCAATAGGAAACGTAAAAATCGGAGGAGATGCCCCAGTATCAGTGCAATCAATGTGCAACACCGACACGCGCGATATTCAAAAGACACTTACTCAGATAAATGAATTAACCGATGCAGGCTGCGAAATAGTTCGTCTTGCGGTATTAAATAAAGATGCAGCAGAAGCGATTAAAGAAATCGTGAAACAGTCAAAAATTCCTGTTATTGCGGATATTCATTTTGATTATAGATTGGCTATTCAATGTATAAACAACGGAATTCACGCATTAAGACTTAATCCTGGAAACATCGGAAGAGTCGAAAATGTTCAGAAAGTCGTTTCGCTTGCTAAACAGCAGCAAATCCCTATCAGAATTGGAATTAATGCCGGTTCTTTAGAGAAAGAGCTTCAGGAACTAGATATTCCTTTACATGAAAAAATGGTTAAAAGTGCAATGAAGCACATCAGCATTCTAGAAGATTTAGACTTTGATTTGATTAAAGTATCTCTAAAATCTTCTGATGTTTTAACTACGATTGAAGCTTATAAGCTTATATCACAAGTTATTGATTATCCACTGCATTTGGGTGTTACTGAGGCCGGAACACTTAAATCAGGGCTCGTGAAGTCATCTGTCGGCCTTGGAAGTCTATTATCACAAGGAATTGGTGATACAATTAGGGTTTCTTTAACAGAAAATCCTGTAGAAGAAATCTATGCAGGTTTTGAAATTTTAAAATCCCTCGGCTTAAGACAAAAAGGTGTAAACTTTGTTTCTTGCCCAACATGCGGAAGATGCCAGATAGATTTAATAGGTTTGGCTAAAAAAGTTGAAGAGAAATTTAAAAATTTAGATGCACCTATAACAATTGCAACTATGGGCTGTCCAGTTAATGGCCCTGGAGAAGCAAAACATGCGGATTTTGGTGTTGCTGGTGCTATTAAAGAAGGTTATATTTTCAAAAAAGGTGAAATCATTGCAAGAGTTCCAGAATCAGAAATAATTGAAAAACTGGATGAAATCATCAAAAAATCATTTATTTAATCCATTTAAATGTAAAGAATCTATAATATACTTGTCATTGATGAAAAAATAAAGTACCATATATTTGAGGTGAACATGAAAAAAACTTTAGCTTTATTATTTGTATATGCGGCAATGACACTACCTTCAATGGCAGTTGTATCGACTGAAGAGGTTATGTCTGAAACGTATATCAGAAACCATGGTTACTCCGATGAGATGGTACGCTTGATTGACCTTCAAAACTCACAGATTAACGGGAGAAAACCAACTTACAAAAACAATGATCCGGAATGGTATACTTCAAACAAGGCTGTTTACTATGTGAGAAGAATATTTATGTATTTTGATCCGGCTTTGGATGATCAAAAGTTTATGGATCATAACTTAGAGTATACAAATACTTACGACGATTTATAAATCAATCTAATAATTTCGATAATTTTTATTATGTCAGTTAAATGTTATATGCAATTAGCTGGCATAATTCTATGATTCTTGCAGGGAAAACACCGATAACAACCGTAACTAGCGCACAAAAATATAATATAACGATTGCGGAGCTTGTTTTGTGTGGAATGACTTCGCTCGAAACATTTTCTGACTTTTCAAACATATATTTTACAACGCCTAAATAATAATAAACTGATATTGCAATTGTGATTATTAACAAAATTAAAAATGGTAAAAAGACGAGTCCAGACCTTGCAATTGCTGAAAATAAATAGAATTTTGATATGAAACCTGACGTTATTGGAAAGCCGGCAAGGCCTAAAATACAAGTTGCAAAGCACAAAGTAAAAACAGGGTTTGTGTAAGCAAAATTCTTAAATTCATACAATTTATTGAAAAATTCTGAGCTTTCTAAAATTATTATAGCTGCAAATGCCCCTATATTCATAAACACATAGGCTACCAAGTAAAATAGTACAGTAGACAGATTAAATACAGACACCAAAGATGCTGCAAAAAGGACATAAGCGGCGTTAGCGCTTGAACTACACGCTAAAATCTTTTTAATGTTTTTCTGCCTTATAGCAAGACAATTTGCCCACAATGCCGTAATTACAGATATCGCAACAAGTGCAAAAGTAAGCTCAAAACTGTAACTCAAAGGAAATACTAATAATCTTGCTAAAATACCAAACATTGCCACCTTAGGAACAACTGATAAAAAAGCTACAACAGGCGTTGAAGCATCGCCATAAATGTCCACAATCCAATTTGCAAAAGGTACAACACCTATTTTAAACATTAAACCAAATGTGATAAATATCGCAGCCATGGAATATAAAAGCGTAGGACTTTTTTCAAGATAAAAATCATAAATATTAGAAAAATTAATGCTTCCAGTAAGTCCGTACATATAAGAGACCCCAAACAAAAATACCGCGCTTGCAACAGCGCTAATTGCAAGATATTTAAAACCTGCAACCTTTGTTTCTACGCCTTTTTCAAAAGCGATAAGAAAATACATAGCAAAACCTATCATCTCCATCGCTATAAACATAGTCAAAAAGTCGTTTGCTCCTACAAGGACAAGCGTACCAAGCACTGCGCTCAATATTAAAGCGTGGAATTGAAACGCATTATCTCTTCTGGATGCGATAGTTTTTTTAGTTAAAAATACTATTAAAAATGAGCAGATTAAAATTATAACCTTGAAAAAGATTGTGTAATTATCTGAAATTATAGAATTTTTAAACCCAGAATATAAGGGCTCTATCTCTACTTTTGTGCATAAACTTGTGGCAATAAAAATTCCAAAAACAGAAAACCATTTTGCCAATTTATAAAATTTTATATCCAAAAACATAGACATAATTAATTGCAAAAATATAAATAGCAATAAACATAGCTCAGGAAGCATTATAGAAACTAAATTGTGTAGAAATTCCATAAACTAAAGCCCCTTTCCGATCAAGTCAATTATATTGGTCATTGAAGCCTGAATAAGCTCAATCAAAGACATCGGGAATATCCCGAAAAACCCAATAGCAAGTGTTATTGCAAGCAACACAACGAATTCATGATTTACAATGTCTTTTACTCCACCTTTTATATTCCAACGTTCAAAAATATTCCCAAAGAATGTTTTATGCAGTAATTTTAGCATATATCCTGCACTTAAAACAAGTACGGAAATCGCGATAATTGCATAAATTTTTACAGGAACTCCAATTTCATCCAAAGGTGAGTTGAAACTACCCCAAAAAACTAAAAATTCACCAATAAAGCCAATTAAAAGAGGTAATCCGACGCCTGCAAACGCAATAATTAACGCAAATCCCATTAACCTTGGCAATACGTGTCCCAGTCCGCCTAGCTCAACCAAATCTCTTGTTTTTGTCCTTAAATAAATTGCACCAACCATCATAAATAAGCCTGCAGATATAATTCCATGCGCAAACATCTGGAACAACGCTCCGCTTAAGCCAATCAAATTCAAACTGCAAAAGCCTAACAATACGATTCCCATATTGGATATGCTTGAATAGGCAACTATTTTTTTTAAATCTGTTTGCCCATAAGCCACAATTGCTGCATAAATGATATTAACTAATGCCAAAATTATTAAAATTGGAGCTAATTTTTGAAAAACGTCAGGTAAAAGCTCCATATTAAATCTTAAAATACCGTAAGCTCCCATCTTCAAAAGAATTGCTGCAAGAATCATACTCACCGGTGTAGGCGCGTCTACGTGTGCATCAGGAAGCCAAGTATGAAACGGCACAATCGGCATTTTAACAGCAAATCCAATTAAAAATAATACTGATATTAATGTCTGCATAAATACAGGAAATTCTGGCGCACTCACTGCAATTTCTGAAAAATCTGCCGTCATAAGTCCATAAGTTGCAAAATTATAAAAATGTAAAAGTAATATTCCTAGCAACAAAAATAAACTGCCTAAAAATGTATATAATATGAATTTCATTGCTGAAGCTTTTGCGTTTTTATCGCCCCATTGACCAATCAAAAAGTACATAGGTATTAGCTCTAGCTCCCAAAACATAAAAAATAAAAACATATCCCTTGCGCAAAACACACCCAAGACAGCAGTTTCTAAGAGCAATATTAACGAATAATAAAATTTATGCTTTTCTTTAATTGTATTTTTGCTCACAATTAGTGCAAGTAAAAATACAAAAGTGGTTAATATCACCATCAAAAGGGATATTCCATCCATTCCAAATGCCATTTTTATTCCTAACGGCTCAATCCAACTAGTATTGAAAAATTTTATTTCTTTAAAATATGAAATACCGTCATTTATTGGGTTAAAAAATACTAAAAACAAAATTGTATACAAAAAATGCAAACTTGCAAAACCTTTTGCAAATCTTCTTATTCTAACTTCATTGTTCTTGAAGAAAGGAGAGTATAATAAAACAGCTGCAATTGCTGGAGAAAATATTAAAGCTATAATTGATAAATACTGCATCTATGACCTCCTACAATCCGCTTGCCAGGCTGTAGCTAATAATTAAAGTATAAGCAAACATTAATGTTGCAAAGACGATTGCTAAAAAGACAACCGAATATGCAATGTAACTTTGAAAATTCCCCGTCTGCATTTTTGCAAAAATCCACGATACTGATCTAGTAATCAACGCAGCCAAAATAACTAGTCCATCGACCAAATATTTGTCAATGAAAGCAAAAATTCTTGATAAATGATGGTACATTTTTTTTGAAACAAAATCATAAAAGTTATCAATGTATAATTTATTAGATGAAAGATTATACAAAAGAGGAATTTTAAATGCTTTTATCTTTCCACTGTATAAAATTGTCGCTAAAATTAAGCCTGATAAAGCAACCATAAGCGAAATTATTACAGGAGAAACCAGAGAATGAACCTGCGCAATAACACCTTTAACGTTCAAATATGCAGAAATATTATTGTTTATTAAAGTTCCCAGTAAAATAACAAAACCAGAAAGCGCAACTATTGATACACCTATGTGTTTTTCAGGTGGATTAAGAGCTTTTGAGCCTCTGTAAGAGCCTTCAAAAACTAAAAAATAAGATCTGAACATATAAAATGCTGTTAATAATGAAACAATTAAAAATAGTGCGCTCCAAATTATTCTGTTTGAGTCAAAAAGACCGCCTAAAATAGCCTCTTTTGAATAAAACCCGCTGAAAAATATTCCTGAAATAGCAATACAGCCAATTAAATAGCAAAAAGCAACAAGCGGAAGAGTTTTTCTTGCCCCACCCATAAATCTAATGTCCTGATTGCCCGATGCTGAGTGGATTACAATTCCGGAAGATAAAAACAACATCGATTTTATGAATGCATGCACAACTAAATGGAAAATAGCAGCAGAATATAATCCCAAACCTAGAGCCATAAACATCAAGCCTAATTGCGAACTCGTAGAATAGGCCAAAATCCTTTTAAAATCATTTTGAGTAATTGCAAAAAATGCGCTAATAATAGCAGTAAAAAGACCTATCGCAGCAATTAAATACATAACCCCTTCGCTTAATGAAAAAATTGGGAATAATCTTGCAATCAAATAAACACCGGCTGCAACCATAGTTGCTGAGTGAATCAATGCACTAACTGGAGTAGGACCTTCCATCGCGTCAGGAAGCCAAGTATGCAGCGGAAATTGAGCAGACTTTGCAATTGCGCCCATTAATAACAAAATACTAATCACAACAAAAACAAATTCGTTTGTATACGAGAACAAATATCCTGCAATATCGTTTATATTTGCAAAAGGAACAACCGCGAGCGAAGGCGAATTCGAATATTGATACATAAAATATGATATAGCTATCGTACCTGCCAAAAGCCCAAAATCACCGATTCTATTCATTAAAAATGCTTTTTTAGCCGCATCCGATGCCGATGGTTTTTTATACCAGAAACCAATTAACAAATAACTTGATATCCCGACTAATTCCCAAAAAACATAATTCTGAAATAAGTTTGGACTTAAAACAAGGCCAATCATTGAAAAATTAAACAAATTCAAATATCCGAAAAATCTAGGAAAGCTTCCGTCTTTTTCCATATAAATCGATGAATATAACTGCACAAAAAAGCTTATAACAGTTACCAGCAAGAGCATTAATACAGATAAATTATCCACATAAATACCTAAATTCAGCGAAAAATCTTGAATTTTTATGAAATTATAAGAGGAGTCATAAACAAAATCAGGAGTTTTGTAAATATACAAAAAGGTTCCTACAGCGAAAATTATTCCATAGAGTGTGGAAGCAAGAGTTATTGTTGAAATAATCTTTTTTGACTGAATAGCATTAAAGAATCTGCCAAAGATGATTACCAAGAAAATCCATAACGGTATCAGCAAAACAGTATACAAATTATTTATAAAAAATTCGCCCATTTATTTTTGGCCTCCGTTAATTTTTTCGTAATCTTCGGTATCTACGCTTTTTTCACTCGTGAACATTAGATAAAAAATTGACAGAGCAACTGCTGTTTCAACTGCCCCTACCGCAAGATAAAACAATGAAAACACAAATCCCTGAAGTTTAATATTGTCAAAAAAGCTTGCAAATGCTATAAAATTTATATTTACAGCTGTAAGCATAAGTTCTATCGAAATTAAGACTTTAATAATGTTTTTACTTACAATTATACCAAAAAGACCAATCAAGAATAATATCAAAGCCAAAAACAGGTAATGATACAAACCTATATCAAATATTAGCTCAAACAAACTATTCATCCGATTTTCCTTTCATATTTAAAGTAGAAAAACCGACAACTACAATTAACAAAAGAACTGAAAACAGTTCAAATGCAACCGTATAGTTTACAAAAAAACCATCAGAAATAGCTTTTAGCATCTGATATTTATTTATATACATAGTCTGCTTTTGGAATAACCAAGCTGCATTTGAGCTCAAACTCAAAGATGTTGCCATCAAATATATAAGAGATAAAAACAAAGCTCCAAGCCCTAAGAAAGAGAAAAATAATCTCGGTGCGTGTGCAATATATGTTTTTTTATCTTTTTTGTCTGAAGTAAACATAATCGCAAACACAAATATAATAGGAATAGCTATGCCATAGACTGCGATTTGGATAACAGCATTGTAATCAGCACCAAGCAAAAAGAAAATCCCAGCAGCGGTGATAAAAACAACCATAGCTGATAATAAAGAATAGATTATTCTTAAAGAAAACACACTCAAGAGCGCGAACAAAATTACAAATCCTGCAAATCCATAAAATATTAAACTCTTAATTAAATTAATCTCCAAGTTGTCCTCCAAAATGCGCGTTAATTTTTTTCACCCTTTTTATCTATTATATTCTCAATATAGTTTCTTTTTAAAGTGTTTATGTCTAATTTTAAAGATGACTTTTTTTCATCTGCCAATTCATAGACTTTTGTCATTAAAATAGCAGAAAAAGGACAATACTGAACGCAGTTTCCGCAAAAAATGCATTTGCTTAAATCAATTGAATAATTTTTTGGATAAGGCCTACCACTTGAATTCTTATCTTCTGCTTTTTCAATCTCAATCGTTCCAAAAGCAGGGCAAACTTTTTGGCAGATACCGCAAGCAGTGCATTTTAAATTGCCATTTTCATCTATTGCCTGAGCGTGTACTCCTCTGAATTTCTCATTTAAAACTGCTTTTTTCTCAGGGTATTCTAACGTAACTGGCTTTTTAAAAAGATGTTTAAAAACCGTAAAATGCCCCAAGCATAGTGCAACTATATCTTTCCAAAATTTAGCCAAGATGCAGCCCTCCTGCTTTTATGAAACATACAATAATCAGATTGACAAAAGACAATGGAAGCAAAATTTTCCACGCAAAAGCTGTCAAATCTTTTGATTTCAAACGAGGCAAAGTCGCTCTAACCCACATCATTAAGAAAATTAGCAAAAATGACTTTGCAAAAAGCCAAAAAGCCTGCTCAAAATATACAAAAAGTCCTGAAATAAATTCACCATGACCTTGTATAGGAAACTTTTCTGTAATATAAAACCCAAGAGGCGATAAAAATCCACCCAAAAATAATGTTGCCATAAAAGCACACATTATAAACATCATCGCGTATTCGCCAAGGAAAAATAGAGCGAATTTAATCCCCGAATACTCTGTGTTAAAACCGCTCACAAGCTCACTTTCAGCTTCAGGCAAATCAAAAGGACAGCGATTTAGCTCGGCTAAGGTTGAGGTAAAAAAGATTACAAATCCTAAAAATGCAGGGAACAGAAACCAACCGCAAAACGGGTAAATACTTGTTTGCGCAAGTACAATTTGCCTTAAATTCAAAGAAGAAGCCAACACAGCTATGCTCATAAGCGAGAAAATCATCGGCAATTCATAACTTATAGCTTGAGCAATATCTCTCACCGCCCCAATCAAAGAATATTTATTGTTGCTTGCATATCCGGCCAAAAGTATTCCGATTATAGGTATAGATGCAATAGTTAAAAACAAAAACGCTCCCATCGGAAAAGATATAAAATCGAATTCTGAGCTAAAAGGAATAAGCCCCCAAACTACAAGCACAGGCATAAAGGCTATTACTGGCGCAATGAAAAACAAGAACTTTTCAGCTCCATCTGGCGTAATATTTTCCTTACACAAAAGCTTTATAGCATCTGCAACTGTCTGGAATCCACCCCACGGCCCAACTCTATTCGGCCCTTTTCTTTGGGTAAAAAATGCCAAAACTTTTCTTTCCATCAATACTAGAATAAGCACTGTCAAAATCATTGCAGCTGCTATTATACAAAAAGGGAGCAGCGGAAAAGTTATCATGGCAATGATATCTGAAAGCCCATGGAATTTTAAAAAATCGACATATAAAAAATATAAATATTCCATTACCTGTCTACCTCCGGCAAAATCACATCCAATGAACCAAAAATTGCCATCAAATCAGGATACTGTGCGCCTTCAAGTAATTTAGGCAACAGTTGTACTGCATAAAAAGAACCCGTTCTCCATTTCAATCTATAAGGCATTGTGCCACCATCTGTTTTTAAATAGCACGAGCATAAACCTCTTGGAGCTTCGACATAAGAGATGCATTCACCCTCCGGCACTTTTAATGTCGGGAGTTTTGATGATGTTATAACATTACCGGGATTACTTTTTAGCCACTGGCAGCATTGTTCAACTATTTTTAAACATTCTTTCATTTCATCAATTCTTGCAGTATATCTGTCGTAAGAATCTCCATTATTTTTTATAATGATATCAAAATCAAGCTCTTTATATAAATTACTGTACTCTTTAGCAATCGGATCTTTTCTACAGTCGCAGTCGACTCCAGAAGCTCTTAAGTTTGGACCGGTAATTGAATATTCTGATGCCATACGCTTTGTAATCACTCCAAGATTTTTTGTTCTCGAAGTAAAAATTGGGTTATCAGTGATAATATGTTCGTAATCTTTAATTTTTTGAGGCATTGATTTAACAAAGGCTTCTACTTCTGACAACCAGTTGTTATCAACATCGTGGCGAACCCCGCCAAAAGTGTAATAGTTGTACATCATTCTTTGACCTGTTAATTTTTCAAAAAATGATAAAATTATTTCTCTGTCTCTAAACGAATAAAACAAAGGTGACGTTGCGCCTAAGTCCAATAAAAAAGTCCCCAACCACAAAAGGTGAGAAGAAAGCCTGTTCAACTCCATTGTGAGCACACGAATGCACCCTGTGCGTTTAGATACATCCATTCCCGAAAGTTTTTCCACTGCGGCACAGTACGCGTATGAGTTAAAAAACCCGCCTAAATAATCAATTCTATCTACCGTCGGCAAGTACTGTAGAAAAATTCTATTCTCAGCCATTTTTTCCATTCCTCTGTGTAAATAGCCGACAACAGGTTCACATGACTTGATAGTTTCACCGTCCAATTCAAGAACTAACCTTAGCACCCCGTGAGTTGAAGGGTGTTGCGGACCAATATTGATTTTTAATTTTTGATTGGTATGCATTTATTTTTTACTCCAAGTTAGTCTTTCATCGCTTTGTTTGTAGTCTTTTCTTAACGGATGTCCTATCCAACCTTTTGGCATTAAAAGTCTTTTTAATTTTGTATTATTTGAAAATTCTATTCCAAATAAATCAAAAATCTCGCACTCGTCAAAATACGCACTTTTGAATATATGGATTACCGAAGGGCAAACAGGAGTCTCTCTGTCTATAATCGCTGAAACTCTGATACTCAGCGCCCTTTTTAATGAACATAAATCATAAATAATTTCAAAATGGTCTTTATTATCAACAGCGACTATACAATTTAATCTATCAAAACTAAATTTCGGATTATTCTTCAAGCAAGATAAAAGAGTAGTCAAAGATTCAGGCTTAACTTGAATCTTGTCAAACGAGTTTTCATTATTTATAACTTGTATTTCAATTTTGTCAAATTCATCAAAATTCATAGCCAAGCTCCTTTGAAAGAGTGCCTGTAACACCCCAAGTTTGGATATTTATACCCAGGTCTTCTACCAAAATTTCATCGTCTTCGCTAATTTTTAGATTTGAAATATGATTTGCAATATATTCATTTCTTTTTAAAATCGTTTCTGTTCTGATTTTTTTCTGAAGCTTGATTAAAGAATCCAAAAGAGCTTCAGGTTTAGGCGGGCACATAGGAAGATAAATATCGACCGGTATAATCGAATCAATTCCGTTAACGACAGCGTAGCTGTCGGTGAACATTCCTCCACCGCAAGTGCAAGCACCCATAGCAATGACGTATTTGGGTTCAGGCATCTGCTGATAAAGTTTCAAAAGCGCAGGAGCCATTTTATGAGTAATAGTACCTGCACAAATCAACAAATCAGCCTGTCTTGGGCTTGCTCTAAAAACTTCAGAACCAAATCTTGCTATATCAAAGTTTGCAGCAGAAGTTTGCATCATTTCTATCCCGCAACAAGATGTTGCAAACGTAAAAGGCCAAATCGAGTTTGAGCGCGCCCAGTTATATACATAATCTATGCTTGAAATAATAATGTTCACTGCCACCTCAACACATCTTTTTTTATTGCATAAACAAGTGCAAAAATTAATAGCCCAAGAAAGATTAAGACTTCTATGCTCATAAACAGGTTAAATTGGCAAAAATTAATAGCAAACGGGAACAAGAATATTGTTTCAATATCAAATATCAAAAACATAATTGCATAATTAAAAAACTTAACGTCATACATAGCTCTCGCATCAGAAAAAAGTTTCATACCACATTCGTATGTAGAATTTTTTTCATCACTTGGGGCACTTGGAGCGCAGATTACACTAGCCACTACCGCTGCAATCGCAAAAGCAGTTGATAAAATTATAAACACCAATAAAAAAATTAACTCTTTCAATGCCGATATCCCGTCTTTTTTTCTATTGTACACAAAATTTTCCTGTTATAATAGTAATTATTGTGATTTATTAAGATGATTTTTAAAATGTTTAAAAAAATAATTTATATTCTATTATTAATAATAATTTTAGCACCCAAAACGTATGCTGGCGTACAAAAAGCAGGCGTAAAATATAGCGGTTATTCTTTTGAATTCAAAAAAGGTGACGATAAAATTTTTGAAAACTATGCACTGATTAATCTTAGAATGGCAGAAAAAGCTCAAACTCCTGATGAAAAATTAGAATTTATTAACGAAGCTATGAGGTATTACTTTATGCTAGAAAAAATGTGCCCAAATTCAATAGAGGCGCAAATTGGTCTGGGAAAAGTTTATGACGAAAAAAATCTTGACAGATATGCAAAAGAACACTTTTTTAAAGCATTAAATTTTGATAAAAATAATCCATCGGCAAATTTAAATTTTGCAAACTATTTTTATAAGAGAAAAGAATATATTCAAGCAATATATCTGTACAACAGAGCATATAATTTGGGGTATCAAAACAATTATTATTTAAATTTAAGAATTGCTGACATTTATGAAAAGCTTGCCGACCTTGAGGCGGCAAAACGTTTTTATCAAAACGCATATAACTTAAACCCAAGCGATCCAAAAATTTCTGAAAAAATTCAACAACTTATAAATTTAAACTATGGCGGTTCACAATATTATCTTTTTAATAAAAAATAATAAAATGGTCTTTAAAATACGTCTGTTGGATGAATTAAATCATGTAAAACGGAAGTATTATAATTAAGGATAATCAGGGAAGAGAAAGAAAAGGGATAATGAACAAGCTTAAATTGAAGTTATTTGTTTTATTGCTGCTTTTTTTAGGGCAGTTTGTTAATTTTGCCAACGCTCAAGAATACGGGCAAAATGGGGAATTGATATTTTATCAGAAAATTTATCCTATAAATTCAATCGACCCGACAATAACATCAAACTCAACAGGAAGCTACTTCCCTGGTTTGCGTGGTTCCAACCAAATGATAATTTATACTCCGTTATATGGAATAAGAACAAACACAAACGAGTTTGGAACAGAAGCAATCGTAAACGGTAACACAGTTACTTCGTTGAGTGGTGCGGATTCCTTGATTCCTCCAGATGGACTTGTAATTAGCGGACACGGATTAGCAAAAACTTGGATGAACAACAACCTCATGGTCGGGGCAAAAGTTTATGTAAACAAAGATGCCAAGACGCTGACTGTCTATATTACATCTGATACATTTTTGTATGGTGCCCGAGAAAAAATCAAAGAGGCTCAAGGAATCGTAGAATATTATAGAAGCATTTCTTACATGTATGACTACAAAAAACCTTGTGAATACATAGAAAAAGCAAAAGAATACCTTCATCAGGCAGAAAAAAATCCGCAAGATGTTCAAAAATACTCTACAATGGCAATTGATGCAGCAAACAAAGCACTTGCAAATTCGCTGCCATTTGACCAAAATGAGCTAAAGGGTGTTTGGATTAGACCGACAGAAACTTCTCCAGAGGCCATTCAGGCGTCTTTAGATAAGATTAAATCGGCAGGCATTGATAATGTTTTTCTTGAAACATATTTTCACGGAAAAACTATTTTTCCGAGTGAAACTATGCAAAGTTACAATTTTATTCCTCAAAACGAAAAATTTGCAGGATTTGACCCACTTAAAGTTTGGGTAAACGAAGCACACAAAAGAAACATGAAAGTTCATATTTGGTTTGAAACATTTTATGTAGGAAACGACAATCCAAAAAACAACCCTAAAAGCATTTTGAGTGTCCGTCCGGAATGGGGAAACAAAACAAAAAGAGATTTTGACTCGCTCACCGCAGTCCCTTCACTTTCAGAACACGGCGGATACTTTATTGACCCAGCAAACCCCGAAGTTCAACAATTTTTGCAATGTTTAATATGCGAAATTGTAAACAGATATCACCCTGACGGCATAAATCTTGACTATATCCGTTATCCTCAATCAATTGCGGCTAAATATTCAAGCTATGATTTATCAAATTGGGGCTATACAGAATATGCCAGAAATGAATTTAAGCTAAAATACGGAAATGATCCGATTGATATTTCTTACACTGACCCATTGTGGATGCTCTGGGATAAATACAGACAAGACAAAGTTACAGCTTTTGTTTCAAGAATATCTAAAGTTGCAAGACTTAGAGATATCAAACTAACAACAGTAATTTTCCCAGACAGACAAAAGGCTTTAGAAACAAAGCAGCAAGATTGGCGTTCTTGGTCGGCATTAGGTTATGTTGACGGGTTCACACCTTTATTGCTTACTTGTGATTCAAAAACAGCAAGCGTAATGCTTCAAGATGTAATTAAAAACAAAAGTACTTCTACAAACCTATATGCAGGCTTATTTATAACCTTTATGGGAGGGTCAAATGAGGATTTGCTAAGGCAAATACATGAATCAAGAAAACTAAGGGTAAACGGTGTTATAATGTTTGATTATGCACACCTTGCAAACCAATACATAGAAACGCTTGCAACAAGCGCATTTGACCCAACACAACTGGCTGATGCATCATCAAATTGCAAAAACCAATCTCCGCGATTCAAGCAAAGACGAAAAATTTTCAGACGAGGTTAATATGACAGAAGATAGCAAAAAAAATTATTTAGGAATAATGTTTGATTGCTGTCATGTTTATGGCAGAATATACAAAAATAAAGATAATACAGCCTATGTCGGCAGGTGTCCAAAGTGTATGAGATCGCTTAAAATACCAATTGGCAGCGGAGGCACAAATAGGAGGTTTTTTAATGCTCAATGAATTATGTAACAACAAATTGCTCGATATTTTTTGTAATCTTGTACAAATTCCATCACCCTCGTTAATGGAACAAAAAGTCGCAAGATGGATAAAGGATTTTTGCGTAAAAAATAATCTTATTTTTTCTCTAGACAGTTATGAAAATGTGCACATAAAAATTCCTGCTAAAAACAAACCTTATAAACCGATTTTGCTTTCGGCGCACATGGATGTTGTAGGTGACAACTCTGCTATAAAATTAATTCAAGATGGTGATTTCATACAAACCGACGGGAAAAGAACACTTGGAGCTGACGATAAAGCAGGCGTAGCCTGCGCACTTATGCTGGCTTCAGAGCTTGTAAAAAGTGATATTGACCACTCTGGACTAGAAATTGTTTTTACACGAGACGAAGAGCACGGAATGTCAGGAATTAAGCACGTTGATTTTTCTAGTCTTGAATCTGAATATGTTGTCGTAATAGACGCGGACAAACTTGGGCAACTACAAGTTTCAGGTGCCGGTTACACAAATGCAATTTTGAAAGTAAAAGCCAAACTTGGCGGACATTCAGGAATCGATATCCAAGACCAAAACAGACTAAATGCAGCAAGACTAATCTCAGAAATCGTGTTAAGCTTTCCGCAAGGTGTTTTTTATTCAGATGAAACAGGTACAATTACATCTATAAACTTAGGAACGATAATCGGGGGAAATATCCAAAATACGGCATCCAAGGTGGCAGAAAGTGCTGTAAAATCTGACAATTACTTAGATTATTTTATCGACAATTCAGTTACAAACGTTATTAACACAGATGCTCAAGCGAGTTTTTCAATAAGAAGCGCAAATAAATCGAAGGAAAATGAATTAATTTCAATTCTAAAATCTGAAGTTGAAAAATTTAACCAAAAATACAAAGAGCTTGCGTCTGCTGAAATTATTTTTTCAGAACATTTACCGATGTTTGAAAAAGCAAACGATGATAAAATTGAAAAACTCTTCACAAAAGCATGTGAAAAAGTGAATGTTAAACCTGAAGTTTCCTCTTTTCACGCTGGTGCAGAAACCCACGTTTATGCACAAAAGCATAATAAACACGGCAAAAAATTCATGCCATTCTTGCTTGGAGCTGCGGACATTTTCAACATGCACTCCCCTAGTGAAAAAATCAATTACAAAACATTGCTAAAGGGTTATGAAGTTATAAAACAGCTGTTTCTGGAGCTAAATAGCGAAAAAATATGCTAAATCAAATTTATTAAAGCTCAATAAACTCAGCTAGAATTTCATTGCTTATTAATATGCCTTCTTCACTGAATGCTAATTTATCGCCTGAAATTTGGAAATATTCTTTGTATTTGTTTAAAATATTTGCATATTTTTCAAAAAAATCTATGCCGAATTTTTCGTTAATTTCTCTAAAATTTATGCCCTCAAGTGTTCTAAGGCCTAAAAATATTTCTTCTTCTAATATTTCTTTTTGACTTAGTTCAATTTCTAGCTCTTTTTCAAGCGGACTAGTAATATATTTATTCAAGTCAGACTGATTCGTATATCTAATATTCGTGTCAAAATAACCGCTCGCTGAACACCCAAACCCATAATAGAATTGATTTTTCCAGTAATTTAAATTATGTTTTGATTCACAACCTTTTTTGCAAAAATTACTGACTTCATAATGAATAAAATCATTTTGTTTTAAAAATTTAACAGCTGCTTCAAACATATCTGCCTGTAAGTCTAAGTCAGCAACGTTTATCGGCGGAAATTTATAGAAATAACAACCTTCTTCAATTTTTAAACCGTATAAAGAAATATGCTCCACATTTAAATTAATTGCGGTCTCTAATGAGCTTAAGAAATCTTCTATTTTTTGCGACGGAAGCCCATAAATCAAGTCTATACTGACATTTTTAAATCCAGCAGCTCGAGCGCAATTCAAAGCAGATTTAATTTGGTTCGAATTATGCGCACGCCCTATTAATTTTAAAATTTTATCGTTAAAGCTTTGAGCTCCGATACTCAAACGATTTACTCCAAGCATTTTTAACCCGGCTAAAAGCTCTACAGTTGTGCTTTCTGGGTTTAGCTCAACTGTAATTTCACAATCGGGTAAAATATTAAACTCTGCAAAAATCTCTTTAAAATCTTTCAATTCTAAAAGTGAAGGCGTGCCACCTCCAATATAAAGCGTTTTAAGATATTCACCTTTATATTCTGACTTTATTTGCTCTAAAAGTGCTTTTATATAATCATGTTTAAGTTTCAAAGATGGAAATGAAACAAAAGAGCAATACTTACACTTTTTTTTGCAAAAAGGAATATGAATATATGCACTTTTTATCAAAACGTTCTCCACTTATTATAAAAAATATTTATTTTACCAAAATAGTTTGTTCTCTATCAGGCCCCACACTAACAATAGAAATAGGTATTTCAAACAATTCTTCAAGACGGTTTAAATATTTTTTTGCATTCTCAGGCAAATCAGCCCAATTTTTGGCTTTTGTAATATCCTGCATCCATCCTTTATGTGTTTCATAAACAGGTTGAAGATATTTATGAATAAACACATCAGTTGGATAATTCTTATAAATTTTTCCGTCCCTAGTGTCTTTATAAGCTGTACATACAAGAATTTCCTCAAAATTATCGAAAACATCTATTTTGGTAATCGCCATTGATGTTAAACCACCGACCAAAACTCCATATCTTGCAACTACTGCATCAAACCATCCGCAACGTCTTGGACGACCTGTTGTGGTACCAAATTCGTGTCCGATTTCTCTTATTTTGTCGCCTACTTCGTCATGCAATTCTGTTGCAAAAGGACCTTCTCCAACTCTTGTGATATAAGCTTTTGAAACACCAATGACCTCATCTATCATCTTTGGTCCATAGCCGCTTCCTACACAAGCACCGCCACCAATAGGGTTAGAGCTGGTTACAAACGGATATGTGCCATAATCAATATCTAGCATTATGCCTTGTGCGCCTTCAAAAAGAACTGTTTTTTTACTTTTTTTAGCTTCTGATAAAAGTTCTTGCCAGTTGTGCTCTACAAACGGTTCAAAAATCTTTGCATACTTTTCAAAAAGAGAAATGATTTCTTCTTTTGTGTAAGTTTTCAGACCGTACACATCTTTTAGCACTTTATTTTTAGCAGGTAAAATTATATCTAATTTTTCAGACAAAGCCTCTTTTGAATATAAATCTTCAATTTTAAAACCTATTCTTGCATACTTATCGGTATAAGTCGGGCCAATTCCTTTTTTTGTTGTTCCGATTTTGCCTTTTTTAGCGTTGTCTTCAGAATAACCGTCTGTTTCAATGTGATAAGGCATCGTAATAGATGCAAGAGGGCTTACCTTTAAGCCTTCAAGAGAAATTCCTTGTGATTTTAAATCTTCTATTTCTTTCAAAAAAGTTTCAGGGTGAATTACTGTCCCTGCACCGATAAAACAAGTTTTCCCTTTGTATAAAATTCCTGATGGTATTAGGTGAAACTTGTATGTTTTATTGTCTGCAACAACAGTGTGCCCTGCGTTACAGCCACCTTGATACCTTATGATTAAATCGGCTTCTGTCGCCAACAAATCTGTAATTTTTGCTTTACCTTCATCGCCCCATTGTGCGCCAACCACAACTG